>DASTLA010000102.1:0-3043 GCA_035715525.1 Nitrospiraceae bacterium | reverse complement strand
TAGGCGCGCCATGAAGGCGGTGGATGAGCAGTTGGTGAACCGGCGGGATGGATTGATCCTACTCTTGACACCGCCGTTCGATCAGACACCCCAAGATCCCGGCTATATCAAAGGATACGTCCCGGGCATTCGTGAAAACGGAGGCCAATACACGCACGCGGCCGTCTGGACCCTGTTGGCGTTCGTGGCGCTGGGCGATGGAGACAAGGCCGGCGAGTTGTTTCGTATGTTGAATCCGGTTCATCGCATTTCCTCACGATCGAAAGTTCAGCGGTACAAAGTCGAGCCCTATGTCGTCGCAGGGGACATCTACGCCGAGCCGCCGCATGTCGGTCGCGGAGGATGGACCTGGTACAGCGGGTCTGCAGGCTGGCTCTACCGGGCCGGTGTGGAATGGATGCTCGGATTCCGTTTGCGGGGGGCCACGCTCAGCATCGATCCCTGTATTCCAGGCCACTGGCCGGGGTATTCCATTCGGTTCCGGTATCACTCGGCTCTCTATGACATCACAGTGGAGAATCCCCATCACGTGAGCCGGGGCGTGACGCTGACCGAATTGGACGGCCTGCCCTTGGGAGGGCGGGACAATATTCCTCTCGTCGATCACGGGGACCACCGCATTCGCATTGTGCTGGGGGCATGAGGGGCGTGGAGGGCGAGGAATCGGCCTGGTCGTCGTCCATCACCTGGACAGGCTAGCCAAGCGATTTACCCGAGGTCGTCCGCCTTCGGCCTTGCGCACAACGCACCGCATTGATCCCGGGCATAACACGGCCCGTCCGTAGATTATCGCCGATGGGGGAATCGTCGGATGCGAAAGCGCCAAGCCTGTCACTGTGGACCGATGAGGCTCACTACTTGGACCATAACACCTGCAGGAACAGCAGTAAGGCCAGCGACGCGGTTGCGATGAGCACAAGAGGGATAAGCCATTTCTGCAGAAAGGGGTTCATCGAAGCCCTCACATGGTTTAGGCAGTTACCGACCTTCGAACAGGCTCAGCCCTGACGGTCGTTGATCGGGTGCATGCCACGAAGCATCATCTTTGCAGATGCGAATCCGGCCGTTCGTGCTTGGGTTTCGGTCGGATGTTCTCCCGAAGGGCACTGATAGAGAGTCTGCGTTCCCGAGGCGGCGAATCGTGGAATGGCAAATTGGCACGTCCACTTCCCCCTCACATTTTGATCGACCACCAAAATAATCTTGATGCCTTTTGAGTAACAGGTTTCCGTCATACGCCGGCGCCTCCAGTACTGCGTTCGCCCTCCGTTCTGACAAACCGACGAGCAGACACCCAGTTATTATTTCGGACGAACGCTGACGGTGATATCGGCCCTCTCCAAAAGCGTGCGCAGGACCACCTGTCTCAGTTGAGCTTGGAGAGCGGCATGGTGAGCGTTCGGCGTGAAGCTTTCTTGAAGGAGGTAGAGCCAACGAATGCTGTCGGTTGCGTAACGCCCCTGCGGCATCGTCGTACGCAGCTCTTGAAAAATGTTGACGGCATCCGCCCGATTGTCGAAGAGTGCCACCAGTCCGCGTGTATACGACGCCTCCTCGCAGGCGGGCTCATTGCGGCAAGCCTTCACACGGGCTTCCTGCATCCGCGCTATGCCGTGGAGCAGCTCTAATTCCGATGGTTCGGTAGCAAAGTACGCACTACTCGGCAACGCGGTTTTATGGCCGGCGCAACCCCACAGCGTGAGCACGAAGAGCGTCGAAAGGACCGAGAAAGGATGCATCGTCTTTTTAATCATGGGGCCTCAATGGTGATAACTTCGCCTGCCGGAGGGTGAACAGTTCTATTATCGTGGTTTCCCCGCTCATGAACTGATCAATATTGCTCACCCGCTGCTTAGCTTGACCACACCGCTTCGGAGGGATTCCTCAGACTGAGCTGTTTTGATCAGCTTGCTACCTCCATCCCTTCCATACTGGCAATTCGTCAAGCGTCCAACAACAATTTCCCATTTTACATATGGGCGGAAGGAAGCGTGATTCACATGCAGACAACCTTTGATCAGTGGTCGCAAGGTCAGATTCGCATCAAGTGGGGAGCCATCTTTGCCGGATTGGCTGTCGGCATCGCCACGCAAATGGCGTTGGCCTTGCTGGGCTTGGCCATCGGCGCATGGTCGATCGATTTGCGAGACGCCCAACCGGCGGAAGGGATCCCATTAGGGACCGGCCTGTGGGCGGGACTGTCGATGCTGCTCTCTGCGTTCATCGGAGGCTATGTCGCGTCGTCCTTATCGGGGACGTCGATCCGCAGGGATGGGCTGTACCACGGCGCCGTGCTCTGGGGAGTCACGTGGATCGTCTTTGCGTGGCTGACCACGACCGCACTCTCTGTCATGATCGGCGGGGTCTTTACGGCGTTCGGGTCCGGCTTGCAGATGCTGAATCGAAGCGTCGGCACCGCGGTCTCGGCAGCGGCGGCGAACGTCTCGGGTCGCGGCACGCTCAATATACAGGCGGCGGATCTTCGCAAGCAGGTCGAATCTGTTTTGAGGGCGACCGAGAAACCTGAGTTGCAGCCCGGCACCATCAATAAGGACATGGACAGGGCAACGGCCGAGGTGAAGGACGGCCAATCGCTGGAACGCGTCACCGATGCGGCCATCGGCGAAATTCAAGAGAAGCTGACTGCGATGGATCGCACGGCGGCCGTCAACGTCATGATGAACAAGCTGGGTCTCTCCGAGAAACAGGCTCAGGAAGTGGCACAATCCACGCTCGGGATGGTGGCCAGCCTGAAAGAAGCGGGCAGCGAGGTGAAAGAGAAATCGCTCGACCTCGGCAACGCCACGATGGCCGGGCTCGGATCCGCAGCCTGGTGGCTCTTTGTCTTCGCGGTCCTCTCGCTGGGGACATCGTTGGTCGGTGGATTCTTTGGCATTAGTCACGAATTATTGGGACAAATGGAAGGTGATGCCTATCGCAAGGAGGTGAAACGAGCGGTCAATCTATGACCTCGCCTAGATAGAATCGAACCCGGGGGGTATGCGCGTTGAGACTGGTCGGCCCGCTCTTGAGGAGGATCACA
>DASTLA010000101.1:0-11992 GCA_035715525.1 Nitrospiraceae bacterium | reverse complement strand
GGCGCCGATCGTCAACGGCCCGATCGGTAAGATGAACCCAGCTCGGCAAGGGCTCAGTTCCGCGCTGTTGGGCGAGGGGGACCCGCTGAATATCGTGCAGGAGATTCCGGCGGGCGATCGTGCGCAGGCCTACAGCCCGATGTGGGACGTCTATGCGTCGGTCTGGGCGCAAGTGCCCATGCCCGTGAAGTCAGCGACGGTGCAAACCGATTTCAATGCCGTGTCGAAGCTGGGGCTTGGCGGTCAAATCTCAGGCCCGGACGGCAAGCCATGGGGCCCGATCGGCATCGTGGTCAACTGCCCCATCGTGAGCATCGAAGAATAAATAGTTCGACAGGCCGGGAGCGGGGCATGGCCAGAGGCCATGCCCCGATCGTTTCGCATCCGGGATTCGCTTTCCCAACCACTGCTACCGCCGTCGCCATGGACCGGCTCGCGCCGAACACGTAGAATAGCCCGGCTCCTTCACCCTGGAATCTCCATTCTAGAGCGGCTCCTCTGAACGCAGGCTGGGAGCGGGCCAACATCCTTGGTCCGATCGCTCTACTGGAATCGCCGGCATGGTCAAATGGCTCCGAGAACTTTACGAAGCCAATACCCCGCGAGGCATCCGTTTTCGCTACGGACTCCTCATCGTCGACGTGGCCGTGATCCTGTTCCTGGTCGTGTCGTCCTTCTTTCCCGGCGCGTTCGTGACCGAGCGGTTCGATGCCGTATTCGGCGTCGTCATCCTGACCGACTTCGTGGCCAGGATGCTCATCAGCCGATCGCCGCTGCTGGAGCTCACGCACCTCGCCGGCATGGCCGACATTCTGGTCGTCATGTCCTTGCTTGCACCGGTGATCGGCGAGAACCTCGCCTTCCTCCGTGTCGCCCGGACATTCCGATTGCTGCGTTCCTATCAAATGGTGACCCGCTTGCAGCGCGACTTCCCCTATTTCAGGCGGCATCAGGACGTCCTGTTCGCCGCCTTGAACCTCGGCATGTTCATATTCGTCATGACGGCCATCGTGTACGAGACTCAGGTGCGCACGAATCCTGCGATTACCAACTATGCCGATGCGCTCTATTTCACGGTGACCACGCTAACCACCACCGGATTCGGAGACATCACCCTGCCCGGCACGTGGGGACGGCTGCTGTCAGTGGCCATCATGATCTTCGGCGTCTCTCTCTTTATTCGGTTGATCCAATTGTTGTTTCGTCCCCAGAAACTCCATGTGGCTTGTCGCAATTGCGGTCTCAGCCGACACGATCCCGATGCGATCCACTGCAAGCACTGTGGGAAAATCGTGAGAATTCCCCACGAAGGCAGAGAATAGAATCGTGCCCCCTACACTTTTGCTTCGAGCACGAGATTGAACGGCGTCTGGGTCGCACGGCGGAAAGTGCGGAATCCTGCCTTGTGAAAGATGGCTCTCAACCGCGCCTCGCCGGCCTGTGCGCCGAGCGCCATTTTGCCATCCTCCGACAACGAGTGCGGGCAGCAAATGGCGGTGGAGGCGGCATAGTAGAGTCGGCCGATCGGCGTCAGGTTCTCTTCGACGCGGTCGCCGGCAAACGGCTCCACCAGCATCACCGTCCCGTCTTGAGCCAGGGCCTCTCTCGCATGCTCGGCTGCGGCCACAGGATCACCCATATCGTGCAGACAATCGAAGAAACAGATCAGGTCGAACCCATGAGACGAATACGACCGAGCTGTGGCGATTTCGAATGTGACGGACGAACCGGCGTTCGATCGGCGCGCATTCTCTCGCGCCTCCACGACGGATTCTTCGTGGTTGTCATATCCCCAAAATCGTGAGTGCGGAAACGCGGCCGCCATGAGCAGCGTCGAATGACCATGCCCGCAGCCGACATCCGCCACCTTCGCCCCATTTTCTAACTTTTCGATCACACCCGGGAGAGCCGGGAGCCACTGTTGCAGCAGCGACCCGCGGTAGCAGTTCCGGTAAAACGCCGCAACGCCGCACGACAGGCGTCCATGATGATCGCGCCAAGCCAAGCCTTCTCCGGTTCGGATCGCCCGGGCCACCTTTTCTTCATCGAACCACATGGAGGCCGGAACGTTCCAAGCCGGCGGCAGGAAGAGAGGGCTCTCCTCGTCGGCCAGAACGAACGCTTGCTCCGGAGGCAGCTCATAGGTCTCGCTCCCGGCGTGATACTTGACGTACCCGCCCGCCGCCTGGCTGTTCAGCCATTCGCGCACATAGCGCTCGCTGCACCCGGCTCGCTGCGCCACTTCCTGCGAATTCAGCGGTCCGGCGCCGGCCATGGCCTTGTACAGGCCCAACCGGTGGCCGAGGGAAATCATGACACCGCCGTAGCCCGCAGCCAGATCGCTGACGGCCTGCCCCAGAAATGTGTCGAGAATCTTCTGATCGATCGGCATGCTGTCCTCCTTTGGTGAATCAACCGTTATGCCGCATCCTATGGGTTGCGACCAAAGAAGGGCAGAGCTAGACTGGCCACATTCGGGTCATTTATGCCATCAGCCGAGAGGACAGTCCCACAGTCCAGGCCTCGCCACGTCAGTCTGGTCGTGATCCCGGAGGTCATGGCCTCGCCGCTCAGCGGGATGTACGACGTGCTGAACTGTTTCGAACTGCTCGGCACCTTTGACGAGGCGGTGCCCCCCTCGGCTCCTTTTCACGTCGAGTTCGTTTCAAGCAAGCGCGGCCGGGCCGAGACCGCAAGCGGGCTTCCCGTCGAGGTCCATCGATCCTTGGCAGACATCACGTCGACCGATATCGTCATCGTCCCTTCGCTTCTTGCAGAGAACGGCGAATGGGTGCCGGGTCGCCATGCGGATGTCGTGAAATGGCTGGCGGAGATGAGCGATCAAGGTGCCATGCTCTGCTCGGCCTGCTCGGGCGTGTTGTTGCTGGCTGAAACGGGTCTCTTGGACGGCGAGGAGGCGACGATCCACTGGGCCTACGCACCCACGTTTCGCAAGAACTTTCCAGCCGTGCAGCTGTGCCTCGACAAAGTCCTCGTGGCATCGGGAGAACGCGCGCAATTCGTCATGGCGGGCGCGTCGGCCTCATGGCACGACCTGGTGCTCTATCTGGTCGCGAGGTGGGTCGGGCCCACGGCCGCTCAAGCGATTTCCAAATTCCTTCTTCTGCAATGGCACAAGGACGGCCAGGCGCCGTATATCTCCTTTCGGCCGGATCTCGATCACGCCGACGCGGTGGTGCGAGTGGCGCAAGAATGGCTGGCGGGCCACTTCTCCATTGCAAATCCTGTCGAAGAAGCCGTTAAGCGGTCCGGGCTGGCTGAACGCAGCTTCAAACGGCGATTTACGCAGGCCACGGGCTATTCGCCCATCGCCTACGTCCAGCAGCTTCGTGTGCACGAGGCGAAGCGTCGGCTCGAACGAACCGAGGAAGCCGTGGACGAGATCAGCTGGAAAGTCGGCTACGAAGAGGCGGCGTTCTTCCGGCGACTTTTCAAACGCCTGACCGGAATCTCCCCAGGCGCCTATCGCCGCAAGTTCAAGGTGCCGCTCGTCGTAACCAATACGATGCGAGCGGAACACAGGGAACGCTTGTCGCCCTCGTAATCGTCATTGCACGTCCCACCTCACGGGCCTTCGCATCGTCGGACAATGCAAGTTCACAACTGACATGACTTCAGTAAGGTCTTGGCCTTCCCGCAACTCCAAGCAGCCGGTTACCCTGCGCCTTGGGCCCACAATTCTACCGTCCGCGCAAGCTCTCTGAGAATCTCTGGATCGGTCCTTCCCGATCGTTTCGGCATATGAAACGAATGGTCCGCACCCTCCACCACATGCAACGTCGCACGACGACCGAGCCTCGTACAGAGCGGCCGCAGCAGCGTCAGATCCGCCAACTTGTCCCGCGTCCCCTGGAGGAACAGCATCGGCATCATGACCCGAGCCAGGTGCTCGGCTCGTTCGGTGCCGGATCGGCCGGGCGCGTGCAGAGGAAAGCCCACGAATACGAGGCCGCGGACAGGAGATGGATCTCCGGTGCCTTCTGCCTCCTCGGACAACGCCAGCGACGTCATGCGCCCTCCAAGCGACTTGCCGCCCGCCAGCAATGGCAAGTGCGGTGCGGTTGCCGCCGCTGTTCGTACCGCCGCCCGAACCGTCGCGGTCAAGACGGTGGGAGAGTCAGGCCGGCCCCGTCGCTGCTGCATGTAGGGAAACTGGTAACGGAACGTCGCTATTCGGCAAGCGGCCAGTTCTCGCGCCAAACTTTCCATAAACGGATGCCGCATTCCTGCCCCTGCGCCATGCGCCAAGACGAGCAGCCACTCAGCGGCATCCGGACGGAGCAGCAGGGCCTCCACCTCACCGATGCGATCGGACAGGCGTACTGTCAGGGTTTTGATAGTATGCTTCATGCTAGTCCCGTTGGAAGTCATAGCCCGTCGTCCCCCAGAGACGTACACTGCTCGCAATGCTGACTGATTGCAACCATCGTTGCGGCATTCATTCGATTCGTAAAAGCCTAATTTTGTAACGATGTAGCATGTGAGACCGCGTTCCATCACACGCGTCTTAGACACTTTGACTGTGCGCCTAATGAGCGGACAAAAGTACGCATGCCACCTTGAGGCACCGAACCCACATACTCCGTCGGGCGATGCCCCCACTGCATCCGCTTCTCCGCCATCAGGAACTGAATCCTCACGATGCCCACGAGGGGAAGTCCGAACAGGACAATGCGCCGCCGCGGACTTTCCGGATGCAAGATCGCGGGGTCGGTGAGTTGTTCGATTGAAAGGCCGGTGATCTACATCAGGTACGAGGGCACGAGAGACGGTACGCAGGGCGAGCGAACGAGAGCAGGCCCGCAAGACTGCGCCCATGAGCGAGGTCTGGGAAGTAAATCGAGTCGCGGATCCGAGAAGCAGGATTGTTGAATCCTCCTCCTACCTTTTTCATCTCAAGGTCGAAAGGAACTGACGAAACTGCGGGTTCTGAAGCAGGCCGCCTCCTCGATGGACGAGGGCGACGGTTCCTTGCGCATCCAGCAGCACATAGGTCGGCGTCGCATTCACCTTGAACGCTTCCGCGGCCCACCGCTCTTCGTCATAGGCCGTCGGATAGACGAACATGCCGGGTCGCTCATGGATGAAACTTTCGACATTGGTTCTGGTATCGGCAAATCCGATGGAAACGACCCCCAGGCGCTCCGGTTTGTCCAGTCGATAGAATTCGCTGAGGAGCGGCAACTCGCGCTGGCAGACTTTGCACCAGGGCGCCCAGAAGACCAGCAGCGTCGGCTTCCCCTTCAGCGCCTCGTTGCTATAGGACTCACCGGCCAACGTCACCAATTCGAACTGCGGCGCCGCCGTGCCGGTCGTGGCGGCCGGTAGGTCCGCCGGACTGGACCATACCAACAAGCTCAGCGCGATGATCATGATGATGAAGCGCTGCATGATGATTTCCCTCCCCGTCGTCATGGCTTGATATAGAGATAACCTTCCTTCTGCAGATCGGCGATACGCTTGACGGCCACCGGATGCAGCGTGGCGACGAAGCCCTTAGCCAGGTTGTCGATCGTTTTCCCGAAGGCCTTCATCGAAACTTGGCACATCTCCGCCTTCACGCCCTTCTCCATGATCTGATCGAACCTCTTGGTCATTTCTGCGTCCATCCTGTCCCTTTCGAACAACTCGAGTGCCGGCCCATGCACGACTAATTCCACGTCGATCTTGTCCGGCCCCCCTTCGGCATCGATATGCCTGTTGATCAGCGCGAGCGCGTACTTGGCGACCTCTGGATCCTTTCCATCCACGTGGTACAGAACCTTGACCTTTCCCGGGCCTTCCGCCGCCATGGTTCGATCCGTAAACCATGGCCCTCCGAATAAACCCACGACTGCGAAGATCACCAACATCTTTTGCATATGGTTCGATCTGTCTCCCATGGCATCCTCCTTGGTGTAGTGAAGGTGAAGAAGCGCTGCATACATGGCCTGATCGTACGAACGATGCAGACGGACCGGTAGGGGAAGTCCCTCAAAGAAGGGAACGATTATTCCCCTATGCGGTAGGGGAAGATGCCCCTATCGCTTCGATTGTTGTTGGGAGAAATAGACCGCCGCTTGAGCGCGACGGGTGACGTGGAGCTTCTGGAAGATATTTTCGAGGTAGTGACCGACGGTCTTGTCGCTCAGGTTCAGCGCAACGGCAATTTCCTTGTTGGTCTTTCCTTCCGCCACCAGCGCGAGCACCCGTTCCTCTTGGGGCGACAACGCCTCGTCCTGTGCACGACTCGTCGAAGGCGAGAGCGATCTGACGGTCCCTAGCACGCGCTGAGTGACCGCCGGATCCAGGATGGACCGTCCCGAGGCCACCGCCTTGACCGCATCGATCAGCTGCTCGCTGCTCACTTCCTTTAGTAAAAAGCCGTCGGCCCCTGCCAGAATCGTCGCGAGCACTGCGTCATCGTCGGCGAAGGACGTGAGGAACAGCACTCTCGTCTCGGGATGAGCAGTACGAATCGCACGACAGGCCTCGATGCCGCTCCCGTCCGGGAGCCGGACGTCCATGAGGACGATCTTCGGGTGCTGCTTTGCCGCTTCGCTCACGGCTGCTGCCATCGTGCCGGCTTCGCCGACCACTTGGAAGCCTCCCGCTTCGGTGAATAATGTTCTGAGACCGATGCGAAGCACTTCGTGGTCGTCCACCAACAGGAGGCGGATCGCTGTGGCATCAGCTCGCGGCATCGTTACGTTCCTGATCAGTCGGTCTCAACGGAATACTGCACACCACCCTCGTACCCTGCCCCGGATGAGCCTTGATTTCCAGTCGTCCGCCCAGCATTGTCGCGCGGGTCTGCATATTGTTCAATCCATGACCTCGTTCATGGACAGAGGCGACATCGAATCCGGAACCGTCGTCTTCCACGATTAGACGAACGATGCCATGTTCCGATAGCAGTGCGAGCCTGCCGCTGCGAGCGTCGCTATACCGGAGGCTATTGCTCATGGCTTCTCGGGCGATCGGGAGCAGCTGCGCTGCCTGTTCATCCGTCAGCCGCTTGGCAAGGCCGGCCTCGACCTGTAATTCAAAGTGACGGGACGGCACCTGATTCATGTCTTCGACCAGTGAAGCGAGAGCAGTTTCGAGCGCCGGCCCCTCGGGACGCAGCGGTCCTAAGCCGACTATGTAGCCACGCAGGTCTCCGATGACGGTCTTGAGGCCTTCCGCAGCCGTGCCGAGCTGCGCGGCGACGTCCTGATAGCTGCCCGACAGGAGGCGTTGGGATCGTTCGAGACTGAGCCGGGTGGCGAACAGAGACTGAATCGTGCTGTCGTGCAGATCCCGGGCCATGCGCGCTCGCTCCTCCAGCATCGTGCGGAGGCTGTGCTCATTCCGGCTCAACATCTCTTTCGCCTGGATCTGTTCCGCGAGGGCCTGTTCGAGCCCGGTCGCCACATGAAAGTAAGACCGACTGATGTAGCCCAGGGTCAGCAGACAGGCGGTGAGGCGTAACCCATGCCAGAACCACCAGCGGTTGTCCCACGGAATAGAATATACGAACACGAACTCGGCCAGGCCGAACAGAAGCGCCAGGCTCGCGAACAACGCATCTTCCGCCATCCGCGAACGCCGGTAATCCAGCAGAAAGCGGGCCGCCACGATAAGAAAACAAAGGCAAGCCAGGCTTTGCGGTGCCACAGCTACCGGCGTGAATGTCCCGTTCCGCATCATGTCCGGTATCTGGTCCGGAGCCGTCAGAAACCACATGCCGACCGACAGAGCGCCCGTCGCGATGACCCACGGTTTCCAACGCGATAGAGAGCCATCGCCTCGCGTCTTGGTTCGGAAGACCGACAGAAAGCCGATGCCGCCAACCAGGCTTGCCAAATTTCGGAACAGGACGAAGGCATTGCCAGGAGCGACGACCGCATGAAACTCTTCGAGGATGCCCATCCCGAGAAATCCGCCGGCAAGCGCGCGATATTTCCCGGCAGCGGCGTCCTGTTGCGGCCTATAGGACAACAGCGCGGCCATGGCAATGGCGGCCAGGCCTCCCACCGCCTCAATAGTGGAGTGAAGCGGCTGATGATGCCAGCGCCAATCCGGCCAGAGGGCGTGCATGACCGAGCCCGCGAGAAGAAACGCGACGCTGCCTGTTATTGCGACCAGATAAAGCACGGTGGCCCTATCTCACAGCCCTGATTGATCACCGCTGCTTCTGATTCAGGTCATAAACGTTCACAAAGATCAAGGTACGAGGTTCCGAGCCTCGCATGGAGCGTTTCCATGCCGGCGCAAGCTTCGCCTCTATGGATTGTGATCTGCTGGTCGCTCGAAACCTGCGATCGGATGACACGTTAGATAGCTGGATGGCAGGCTGATAGAGGACGAGAAAGAATCATGGGTGTGAGCATTTCTCGAGGCCGCTGCTCCCACATCCCGGCGCGTGCGGCCGGCGGCGCACCGCCAGCCGCTCCGCCTTACGCGCCCCTACTTCACGGGCAGCTTCACGCTGATGGCTCCGCCGAGGTCGCCCTCTTTCGCTCCTTCCTTTTTATAGCCGGATATATCCTGCTCACCCTTCGGTTCCCCATGACAGCTCAAGCAGGCCTTCCCGTAGAATAAAGGCAGCAGCACCCTCACGGCCTTGCCGCCGTCCACCGACTCCCCGAACGTTTTGTCACCTTGTCGAGGATAGGACGGGGCGGAAAATTTCTCGAGTGCCTTGGCCTCATATTCGTCAGCCTTGTTCTTCGGATTGCGCAAGAGCGCGTCGGTCGTCGTTTGCTTGAAATACACGCCGCTCTTTTCGCTGAACTCTGCCGCTGCCTGAGTGCCGAAGTGTGCCGGCGTAAAGGCTTTGAAGGCGACTCCCGAGCGGTTGATGCTGGCTTGATTCTTCGCCACGGTGGCCTTGGAAGCTGCCATCAGTTGCGGCAAGAGTGTCTTCGCCGTCTCAGGGACGGATGCCGATTTGATGTTCGCCAGATCCACACCGGAACGCGCCTTGAACTTTTCGGTGGTCTGCTTTTCAAAGACCTCCGGCGTGAACCCCTTGTCTCCTTTGCCGGCGTCGTTGATGAGCGGCTGATTTGCGCCCACCGTCGCACGGCCCGCGTCGAGGAGAATGGCCAGCAATCGACCCGTCTCCTCAAGATCCGACGCAGCCTGAGCGGCTAGCGGGGTAAGGACCAGAATAAAAAGCGCCAAGCACGGCGCATGAGGGATGATCTTGCATTTGTTCATTACAAACCTCCATTGTGGACATGCGGACGGCATGTCTGTTGGTTTGGTGCTGATACGATGGCCATCGGCCATCACTGTAGGCCGACCCAGCAATAATTACTATGCTTTTCTTCGCGATGTCTCGCAGGTGGGCATGCTATGCCTCTGCCTTCCCTCTTATCGCAGCGGTGGGTTTCAACTCGTTCGTCTCCACTGCCTCTGAGGGAACCCGATAATGGATACGCCATCGGATATACAGTACACTGGCCGAACCATGACGGCTACAATCTCCCGACCTCTCCATATCAATCGGCGCGGAGGGTTCGCCGGTCTCTCCGTTCCCTCTGTCGTCCGAATCGCACGCAATGCAGCCACCCGAAGAACATAAATCTCACCGCGTCGGATGGCTCAGGGCGGCGGTGCTCGGGGCAAACGACGGGATCGTCTCCACGGCCAGCCTCATCTTGGGTGTCGCGGCGGCCGGGACGAGTTCGCGTGGCATCCTGACCGCAGGAGTGGCCGGGCTCATTGCCGGAGCGATGTCGATGGCGGCCGGCGAGTATGTCTCGGTCAGCTCGCAGGCGGACAGCGAGCGCGCCGACCTGGATCGCGAGCGCGAGGAACTCGCGACGCGCCCGAAGCACGAACATCGCGAACTGGCCGCCATTTACGTGGAGCGCGGTCTCGATCCCGGGCTGGCCGCAACCGTCGCGTCGCAGTTGATGGCTCACGATGCCTTGGCGGCTCATGCCCGCGATGAGCTTGGCATATCCAAGATCTCGATCGCGCGACCGGTTCAGGCCGCCCTGGCATCGGCCCTTACCTTCTCGGTCGGCGCGGCGCTGCCGCTCCTGCTCGTGTGGTTGATGCCTGCTTCGAGGCTGATGTGGGCGGTGTCCGCCGGCTCGCTCTTTTTTCTCGCCGGCCTCGGGGCTCTCGCGGGGCAGGTAGGCGGGGCATCGATGGTCGTGGCCGCAGCGCGGGTCACTGTTTGGGGCGCCTTGGCCATGGCCCTAACAGCCGGGGTGGGGGCCTTGTTCGGAGTAGCGGCGGGATAATCGAACCGGGCGTGACAGCAGCTTCGATCAAGCCTCTAGTTTTCCGACCCTTCGTGTCCCGGCAAGCCCTGCGCCTGGGCGATTTGCGCGGGCGTCATGTTCGTTGCCACGCTGTCTCGCAGTTGCCGCGCCTCTTTCTGGCCTTGGGCCCCCGCACTGTCGAACCAGTGATATGCCTGTACATAGTCCTGGGAGACGCCGTAGCCCCTCGCGAAGAGCAGGCCCAGATTGAGTTGGGCGGTCGCATCTCCGCTGTCCGCCGCCGCGTGGAACCAATGTTCGGCTGCGTGGTAATCCTGGTCGACTCCCTCGCCTCGCGCGTACATCAATCCGAGATTGAGTTGAGCCGTCGTGTTCCCGCTCGCGGCGGCAATACGATACCACCGTTCGGCTTGGCGATAGTCCTGCGGAACTCCATATCCCTTCGCATACATGGAGCCGAGAGACGCTTGCGCTATGGCATTCTCCTTTTCCGCAGCATCCCGAAACCAGCGGACGGCCTTTTCGTAATCCCGAGCAATGCCCAATCCCTTGGCATAGATCTGTGCGAGATTGACCTGAGCGGACTCATTCCCCTGCCGGGCGGCCAATTCATACCAGTCCTTCGCCTTCGTAAAGTCCTGCGGCATTCCGAGCCCCTGTGCGGACATGAGCCCCAAGTTGAACTGCGCCCGATCGTTTCCCCGGCCTGCTGCGAGTCGAAACCACCGAGCGGCGACCGCGTAGTCCTGCGCGACGCCCTGCCCCGTGCGATAGAGATATCCCAGATTGACCTGAGCCGCCACGTTGCCTTGCTCGGCCGCGCGCCGGGACCAGCGGGCCGCCTCGACATAGTCTTGGGGCAGACCTTGACCGTTGCTGTATCTCTGCGCGAGCTCCATTTGGGCGTCCGAGTGCCCTTGCTCGGCCGCTTGCCTCAACCACTTGGCGGCTAGAGCCGGATCTCGCCGCACGCCCAGTCCCGACTCGTAGAGGCGGCCAAGATTGAACTGGGCGGAAGCAGAGCCTTGCGTGGCGGCCTTGCGAAACCAGCGGACCGCTTCTCCATAATTCTGCGCGAGACCTTCGCCCTCTGCGTACATATGGCCCAGCATGAACTGGGCGGCTGGATCACCCTTCGCGGCTTGCACCCGGAACTCTGCGAAGGCCTCTTGATACCGCTTATGCTCATACGCCTCGAACCCGGTCTCGAGGTCTGCCTGGCAGGGGGTGACGATCCACAGGACGAGTACGCCGAAAAGCCAGATCCATATGTTGGGTAGCCATCTGGCCGCATTCATGGGACACCTCAGCCTTGCCGGGTCCTCCGGGCTCAGAGACGGTTGCTTATGCAAAATACGTGGATTCCTCGCATGAGAAGGACATTGCACGTCTGCAACAGAGCCATGCCGCCACTGTGCGGTTTTACACTTCTCGGGACGTGCGAAATGCAACGCCTGGATCGGCGGTTTGTCGCACAATGCATCACCGGCCTAGCAAGCTGGCATCAATCTGTCTAACCGTAGACGAGCCGGAAGAGACAAAGTAGAATGCCCTCGTTGCTCTTTGGAAACGCACCAAGGCGGCATCGGTAGACACTTTTTATAGACGCAAATAGTCACGATCACCGGGAGTCTCCATGCAAAAAACCCGCATCATCTGCACGATCGGCCCGGCCACGGAATCCTACGAGATGCTGCAGAAGCTCTACGAGGCCGGCATGAGCATCGCCCGCCTGAACATGTCGCACGGCGATCACGACTCCCACG
>DASTLA010000100.1:0-6146 GCA_035715525.1 Nitrospiraceae bacterium | reverse complement strand
GCAGCCTAAAATCTGCCATGGAGGGCATCCGACACGGTGCGGCAGGGTATCTGCTTAAGCCTTTCAATGTGACGGAGCTCATTACGCTGATCAATCAGACGCTCGAAAAGAAACAACGATTGGATTTCCTGCGTTCCTTCCTACGCACGTCGACGGCGCTGTGGGGAACGGAACAAGATACGGTCCGGGCATGGAAGGATATCCAGTCCAACTACTTCGGGATCGGAAAATCTTCGCCTGAGTCGGCCACTGTGGCAGGGGATGCAACCTCCTTGATTCCCCTCCTATCGGACCTTTTGGAAGCCAAGGACCGCCAGTTATTGAATCACTCCAGTCGCGTCAGTTTCTATGCATCATTGTTGGCGAACAGGCTGAATCTTCCCGTGTCCGAGCAAAAATCCCTGGCCCTCGGCGCCTTTCTGCACGATATCGGGAAGATCAGCCAGACTGGATACTCTTTCACGGGAGAGTACGAGTCGGAGTGCAAGAAGGACGATCGGGATAGCCAGCATCCGGACATCGGCGCGCGTATCCTACTTCCCTTGGGATTTCCTGCTGAAGTCGGCCAAATCGTCGCCTACCATCACGAGCGTTTCGACGGACTTGGCTTCCCTCACGGACTCCGAGGAGAGGGAATTCCCCTCTTGGCTAGAATTGTCTCGATTGCACAGGCCTTCGACAATCTGACTGTCGAAATCCCCGGACGCCAGCCGCTGTCGATCGACGACGCAATCCGGCAGATCACGTTGCAGGCGGACACCTATTTTGACCCGATGCTGACCGAACTCTTCGCTCGGGTCGTACGCGAATGCAAGTCCTCACTGCCGGCATTGGCGATCGCCGCGACGCCGACGTCTTCGCCCGAAGGGTAGGCGACGGCTCATCGTTCGTCTGTCGCGCTCCCAATCATATCGGCCGCCGCTGCCCGAGCGTTCTTAGTGACCGTCATTCCCGCCAACATCCGTGCAATTTCACCTTCCCGTCCGCTACGATCCAACTTTCGTACCTGAGTGGTCGTTCGCTTGCGCCGGAACAGTTTCTCCACCAGGAAATGGGCATGAGCTTGCGCACCGACCTGCGGAAGATGCGTGACACTGAACACCTGATGATACTTGGCCAGGCCACGCAGCCGTTTCCCCATCGCCTCGGCGACCGCACCGCCGACGCCCGCGTCGATCTCATCGAAGATCAATACCGGAACGCGATCGCCTTCTGCTAAGATGGTCTTCAAAGCCAACATTACTCGGGATAGCTCTCCACCAGACGCCACCCGCCCCAGCGGCTTCAGCGGTTCTCCGGGATTTGCAGAGAACAAGAACTCGATCACGTCTTGTCCGGTCGGACCGTAGAACGATGCCGGCTCGGCCCGCGAAACCAATACGGAAAACCCCGTCCGATCCATTTTCAAGGCCGCAAGCTCTCGGCTCACTTGGACGGCAAATTTGTCTGCCGTCTCGGCTCGCTTCCGTGACAGCCGATCGGCCACCTTCCGCAAGGCGCATTCGCATTCCTGGTGACGATGTTCGAGCGACGCCAGTTCACTGTCGGCAGAGTCCAAACGAGCCAGCTGCTTTCGAAGCGCATCACGATGGGCCAATGCCGTGTCCAACGAACCGCCATACTTTTTGCTCAACCGATGCAGTCGGTCCAAACGCTGTTCGACCGCGACGAGTCGATCCGCGTTATCGTCGACGGTGTCACGATACCGGCGAACTTGGTCAGCCAAATCGCGCAGTTGCACGGTGCAATCGGTGCAGGTTTGCGCCCATGAGGCCGTTTCTGGGTCCAACTGCTGTAGGCGGCCGAGGATCTTGAGCATCCGGCTCAAGCCGGTCAGGAGGCCTGAATCGTCGGCATAGAGCAGCTCGTGCACCTGATCCGAAAGTTCGCGAAGCTGCCGGCCATGCATCAGGCGGGGACGTTCCCGTTCCAGCTCGGCATCCTCACCGACTTGGGGGTCCGTCTCCGACAACTCCTGCAACTGATATCGGAGCACATCTTCACGCTCGCGACGGCGTGCCGTCTCTTCCTTCAGCCGTTCGATCTCTGCCGTCTGCGCGCGCCAGGCGGCATAGACCTCGTCGTACTCAGTCCGGACGGCCTGAAGGCGCCCGTACGCATCCAACGCATTGAGCTGCGCCACCGGAGACAACAGCGACTGCTGGTCATGCTGGCCGTGAATATCGACCAAGGCCCCGCCGAGTTCTTCGAGGAGATGCAGGGGACAGAGGTTTCCATTGATGAATGTCCGGTGGCGGCCGCCCCGGGACAACACGCGACGCACAATGATCTGCGGATCACCCGAACGGGCAAAGCCCTTGATCTCAAGGGTTTTAAGGACACCGTGATCAGGCGAAAGCACAAAAGAAGCTTCGAGGTCCGCCTCCTCTGCGTCCGCGCGGATTTGCTCGGCTGAGGCCCGGCCCCCTACGAGAAGAGTGACTGCGTCGATGAGAAGGGATTTTCCGGCGCCGGTTTCACCGGTAAAAACGGTGAACCCTCCGTCGAATTGCAACGCCAGCTGCTCGATGACTCCAAAATTCGCGATCCGCAGCTCGGTCAGCATCGCAGCTGCTGCACCACCCGTCAGGCGCTGCCGGAATGTTGGGCCAGAAGGGAGTCGATAATTTCCTTGAACTGCCGTTTAGGGCGAGCCCCAACCAACCGTTCCACTGCCTGACCGTTCTTGAAGAAGAGAATCGTAGGAATGCTCATGACTTGGTACTTACCCGCTATTTCCGGATTCTCGTCCGTGTTCAGTTTCCGGACCTTGATCTTTCCAGCATATTCTTTCGCCAATTCATCGACGATTGGCGCCACCATTTGGCACGGCCCGCACCACACGGCCCAAAAATCGACCATGACCAATTCGGGCGCTTTCATCACGTCGGCGTCCCAGGTTGCCTCGCTCACCTTCATCGCATCACCTGCCACAGCATTGCCTCCTTCCCGTCACACTCGTACGCTGATCCTCTGCACAATTCGTCATCCTATAACACGATTTTGCGGGGAGTCAAATAAGCGCCTACCACGCCCACTCCGGCGGCACTCCCAACCACCAATCATCTGGCCTGGCCTTGCTCCAGAGGGCTTGTTCCGACCACAAGCGCGCCGTGAGAGCTCGGTCCAGTCGATCCGCCATCGCGGCAGCCACATCTGCTTGCCGCTGAGCGCCTTGCTGGATCAATTCCTTGACGACCCGGGCCATGACGTCCGGGGGGTCGACCAAATCTTCCGTGCGCCATGCCGCCAAATTCACATAGAGTTGCTCCACGCGTATCCACTGATCCGTAGCGGCCAAGTGCTCGAGATAAGCCTGAATGGCATGGTACACATAGGTCAAATAGACATAGCTGCGAGCCGACGGAGTTGCCTGAACCTCAGCATGACAGGCCTCCAGGGCATGACGGTAGTCGCCGGCAGCCAAAAAGATTCTTGCCCGCTGCAGGTGGGTCACCGGTTCGCCCTGCTCGGCAAGCACCGGCGTCCCGGACTGAAGAAGCCATATCCCCGCCGTCAAGCTGATCAACAAGCCTGCCAGCGTTCGTCTTCTGTCTGCCGCCCAAAGCAATCGTCTCACCATCGAAAATCACCCACCCACGGCCTCATTGGCTTTAATAGCGACCCGAGGGCATCGAGGGAATCGGCAGCGTGCTCTGCGCACGGCCGTAGGGGCCGCCGAGCGCCGCCCAAGGCAATCCTCGCTCGCCGATCAGCAGCGGACTGAGGATGGACCGCACGACAATCGTGCCGAAGTTTTCGGTCCAGCCAATGCCAGTCATACTGAACATAAACGAATAACTCTGGCGATCGGGGAATTGCAAATAGTACAAGCCCAGCGACCAGCACTTGCAAGGATTCTGATAGAGGGCAACGATGTCATACTCCGGACTTCGCCCCCCTTTCACATCGTAATAGCCCTTGGCGCCGAAGGTCCATCCCCACGGTGTGCGAAATCCACCCCCGGCCGTGACGAACTGCACCTCTTGCGTCGGTGCGTACACTTCGTTGAAGGAAATCGGATTCCAAATATCGCCGCGACGCACTCGATTGCCCTCTCGACTGTAGCGCTGTCCGACCTCGACATACCAGTAGTTTGATTGCTGCACCCGGAGATCCGTGTTCCATTGACTGAACGTTCCCCGATAGGGATCCAGAAACGCATCTACCGTCAGATTGGAATTCGTCGGAGGGAGCATGTACCCACCGGTCGGATTCTTCCCCAGCGTGTCCTGTGTCCCGGGAGGACGGAGAAATTCCGGCGCCGTATTCCCAATGACGGCGCGCAACCAGAGATCCGACAACTTTCGCCCTTCTACCGCAACGGTCGCCGGCTGGAGCGGTTGCGTGAGCGATCCAAGAAAAGGCAGGACGCCCGGGGTGAATTCTCGCGCCCGTGTTTGCACGGCGCCGACATGGTAACTCTGGGCCAGCGTGAGATCCAACCAGTTGAACGATTGACCGTTGATTTGCTGCTCCAACAGACGGCTGCGAAAGGCATAGGTCAAGAGATTCTTCTTCGGCAAGTCGTCCACCTGATCGATTTGCGCGATCCTGGACTGATCCGTCCCTGGAACATATTCGTAGGTCACGCTCGGCTCCAGCGTATGCAAAAAGCTTCCGCCTTCGTTGCTGGTATATCGCCTGCTGAGCTTCGATGTTGCATCCAGGGACGCCCAAAAAGTTTCCCGATGTATCGCGTCGGTGTTGTCGATGCCGCGCGTATAGTACACCTCTTTGAATTTAATCTGAGGCGTCAGGCCGACCACATGACCGACATCGACGATATCCGTCGATAAGCCAGGGGTAACGTCCATGCGATTCACGGCAAATCCCTGCTCTCGGTAAAAATTGACGGCATTGCTGTCAAAATTGACCAGAAAGGGCATCCCGTAAGGAGAGGTATTGGGCAGCACATAGCCCACCTCCGGCAGACGCTGAAACGTGTCCGGTCCGCCTGACGTCAAAGGTTGGAGAAATTGCCCGAGCAAATAGGCGTTGCCGTACGGCAGGCGCTGTGTCGCCAACAAGCTCGACTCGCCGCTCGGAGAAGCTCGCTGCGCGCCCGAATTGCTCAACTGTTGCAGGTAATTGCGATCGGACACGAACGAGGCTCGGCCGTTGATCAACAATGTATCCGTCACTTGCTGAACGTGTGTCCCGCTGATCAAGCCCCGTACTCGTTGCTCCGGCCCTCCGGCTTGCTCGGCACCCGACACATTGGGCAGCTTGGTCTGTTGAATCACGCTTGCAAACCACTGCCCACGAGATCGACGGTCCAGATAATAACGGTAGTCGAAATCGCTGCCGTAGCCCAGGTTGGAATAGTACGAAGGACTGATCGTGACGTCTTGGCTGGGGTTAATGGCCCAAAAATAGCCTTGCTGGTAATGCAACCCGAATCGGTTGTCGTAGCCCGGCGTGGGAATGAGGAACCCGCTATGCCGATTGCTCAATGGATACGTCATCGTCGGAATCGGTATCAGCCGCGCATCGTTCACGCAAAGCCAGCCTCGTTTCATCGCCACGCTTTCGCCCGTCCGGACGTCCAGGTCGTCGAACTTGAACCTCCAGGCGGGCGTCTCCCCTGCCGCCGCATCGCAGTTGGTAAACGATCCCTCTTTGATTCGATAATGGTCCTCCGAGAAACGCTGCAAGAGTCGTCCGGTGAGGTATGAATTGCTCGGCTTCACATAAATGGATCCGGAGGTGATCACGCCGGCCTCAGTATTGACGTTGAGCTCCAGCCGATCGGAGTAAATATCCGAGGTGGGATCCACCAAATGGACATGGCCGGTGGCGACCAGCAGGCCGGGCACGGTCTTGATCGTCACGTGATCGGCGGTCAGGCGGAACGGGCCCTGCGTGATCACGACGGAACCGTCGGCCTCATACACATCTTGTTCTTGAAGATGATCAATCCGTTCGGCAGTGACGTTCAACGGTTGATTGGAAGGGGACGGTGCAGTCGCCGGCCGGGAAGTTTGTCCCCAAGCGACGCCGACGGCGGCGATCAGCAGCACGATCACAGCCAGGGAACAGACCCACGGCGGTGCCGGGCAACAGGACGCTTTCAATTCACGGGCTGGCCCCATCTCAGCCACGAACGGGGGACAGACGGCACCCGCGGAGCAGCGCCTTGACCT
>DASTLA010000099.1:0-4785 GCA_035715525.1 Nitrospiraceae bacterium | reverse complement strand
CCTGACCTCTGCACAGGTGACCGATACCTATCTGCTCGTGCTTGCCAAGTCTCATGGAGGTCAACTCGCGACCTTTGACCGCAAATTATCATCCGCAGCGGTCAAGGATGGCAAGGCCGTGCTCCATCTGATCCCGAGCAGGTAATCCTCTCCAAAGAAACGGTTATGAGATCGGTAATTTCTTCTGTGGTCGCGACCTGTGGATGCAAGAAGTTTTTTGAGCCTATGGAGTGGTGATCGAGTGCGGTCTTCTGTAAGGCCTTTGAATGCGGCGCTTTCAGAAGCCGCTGGCCGGTATGGTGATCTGCGGATCGGGTCCTATCTGAAACGAGCTCACAGGCTCGGAGAAAATTATCTGGTTTTCCCGATCCCGATCTGGTCGATCATTTTGCCCATTCAGGACGTCGCCTTCTTGCCTCCCGTTGCCAGCGTCAGCCTTGCACAGCCTCTTGATCAGGCTACGGCGACGTTAACTTGCGGCCAGGCTTTTGCGGGATAAGGCGGTGGCATGAGCCCTTCTCCCATCAGCTACAAATGCCATCGCTTTCCGCCGCAGATCATTGCCCACGCGTGTGGCTGTATTATCGGTTTCCGCTGAGCCTGCGAAATGTAGAGGAAATGCTGCTGGAGCGCGGCGTCGCGGCCTCCTACGAGACGATCCGTCGCTGGGGAAAGAAGTTCGGGCCGGACTATGCTCGCCGCCTGCGGTGCAAGCAGCTAAGCGGCGATGACATCTGGTACTTCGATGAAGTGGCCATAAACGATCGCCGGGGAGAAGGATTGGCTGTGGCGCGCCGTCGATCGGGACGGCTATGTTTGCTCGACGAAATCGTCCAGCGTCGTCGCAATGCCAAGGCCGCCAAGCGATTGTTGACGCGCCTCTTGAAGAAGCAGGACATCGCACCAAAGCGCATGATTGCCACAAGTTGCGCTCTTGGCGCCCGAGCTCGGCAGCACGGATGCGCATGCCGCGCCAGGCTTCCAGCATCGGCAGAACGATGGAAGCAAGTTGGTCGTGATCGACAAGAAGGAGCCGAACGTTCTTCTCGAACGTGGTTCCTTTACCTGCGGGAACGACCAGGCCGAACGTTTTCATAATTCCACGAATCTGGTTCGAAAGCTCGATGGTGAACCTGACCAGTCGGGTGCGTGCGGCCACGAGCGTGCGGGTCAGCATGCTGTCGAAGCCTTTCACCCGCACCTCACGAAAGAACCCCACCTCTGCAAGATGCGCCAAACCGTCGGCGTCGTTCGCGTCGGTTTTGTTCGCGGCCATGTCCAGCGCTGCCTTGGCATGGCGCGCATCGATGCAGATCGCCGGCACCCCCTTGGCACGCAGCGCATGATAGAACCATACAGAAAGAGGGCCAGTTTCGAACACCACGCGCTTTGCGGCCGGTGCCTTCTTTCGGATAAGCTCGGCAACTATGTTGGGATCAGAGGCGCATTTCCCGCGCCAGACACGCCTGCCTTCACGGCGAATCGAAACCGCCGTCTCTTTCATCGACACGTCGAGACCGATATATTCTTCCATGGCTGTTCTCCGTTCGATGCTTGGGCCCGGCGTCCAGTCGTGAGCCCGTATTTCCATCCTATCGGGGAACAGCCACCCTCCAAGAATATGATTGGTTTTCAGGGCGACTCGCTCCCGCGATTACCCCATGTGGATGGCTCCTGCTCCCGGCTCGTATTGCGCCATAGTTGGGATGTTGTCGTCCCGAGCGGAGAGCTTCTGAACCAGCCATGTGGTGGGTCTCTTGGATTTGAAATGAGGGAACAGAAAAGGAACAGATTTCTGTTGCCGTCGAGATCGTTTGGAGGCAGAATCGATTGCACTGTATTGTACAACCTCACCCCGGCCCATCAGGCAAGCGTCTTCGAGATGAAGAACATCATCGGCGGCATCGCATTCCTGGTTGTCTGGTCGATCGTGAGAGTGATTGCAGCGACCGTCTTGTTCTTCGGCACTGCTTATCTGCTGTGGCTTTTCACATGAGCGACGAAATCCTTCTGAAAAGAGCAACCCCGCCGGGCATCGTGGAGCACTACTGCGAGCATCCAGGCTGCAAGGCATGGGGAGCGTGGGGCTATTCGCGCATGAAGGGAGCGCCACGCTACTTCTGCTATGAACATCGTGAGGCAGGGGAAAAGTATATCGGCCGGCATGACGGCTAGGCCGGAAGGAGGCTGCTATGGTGATGCAATATCCCCATGTTCTAACAGACATCGAAATCGGCCAAGACACAGGCGCCCAGGGTCAGACGCTCGGAGTGTTGACCCTTGTCACGGAGAAAAGCGAGTTCAGCTTTTGGGTTACTCCGCAGATATGCGATGTTCTCGAACAGGCGGTTGCGACTATACGTCCCTGGCTGAAACCACCCGGGGATGCGTGAGGTTGTTCCCGGTATTTATTGCGGAGTAACATATGTCATAGTGGCACCATTATTTGGATGTTAGAGTATTTCTATCGACGGTCAGTTTTTTCGGGCGCCGTCGGCTGTCAGCGACGATCGTGCTTTCGCCCCAGTGCAGGAGAAAGCACGATGGAATTCCGCCTCTCGCCGCGCGTACGTGAAGCTCTCAAACCATTAACTCGTAACCGTTTAGCGTCTAGACCGATCTCGCTGGCCTTGTTGGTCAAGGCGACGCGATCTGTGGAGCCCAACATTCCGCTTTCCGACGAAGAGCTGGCCAATCTTCTCGCTCAAGAGCTCATCCATCATGGTTGCGCCATTGACTTCGACATCCGCGAAGGCTTCAGGCACGACCTGACCGACTTAGACCGACCGGAGCAATCGGCCGGCTAGCGGCAAACGCAAAAGAGCCGCCACCGTCTCCGGCAGCTGGCATCACAAGCAGCCGGTTGAGACATTTCGTGATTGGCCAGCGGCGCCATACTTTCTAGACTTGTGGATATCAAGGGAGGTTTTTATGCAACACCGCCTTCCGCCTTGCCTCGTGGAGGCACTTACACCGTTCCTGGCGAAACATCGCAATGGCCGACCGGTTCCGCTAAGCGCGATGGTCCATGCCACACGATATGCAATTCCAAACCTGCCCTATTCGGATGACGTATTGGCTGATCTGCTCGCCAGGGAGATCGTTCGCCACGGTTGCGCGATCGAGTTCGATCGAAGCGAGATGATTGTACACTGAGTGCAAAAAGCTCCGACCACCTTTCGGCAGCCGGGGACAGTTTGGAGTCGGGAACGAAGGTCGTCCTGGGAGGGAGCCGGTCCTAGCCAGCATTGTCGCCGCGCCAGTAGCCGGCCGGGTAGCCGAGGGAGAGGCCGAACACGACACCGGCTTTCATCCAGTCGAACAGGCCGGACATCACGTCGCTTCCACGGCGTCCCGGTTTCGGCCGATCGCCTGGATCTGCTCCCGCGGGCAACCAGGCTGACGACACCGACGATGGCGACGCCACCGAGCGCAAGGCTCGTTTGCCAATTGACCCCGAAAAGACCGGCCGGCCCTGCCCCGCCACTGCCGAGAATCGTCCTCAGCCGGTCCTAGAGGCCGGGATTTTGCCGGCCAGTGAAGCCTGCGACTCCTTCTCGACGTTGATGCGCCTGGCGCTCGACCAATTCCGGCGTGGAGTTTGACTTGACGCGTGTGTATCCAATCGTCGTCCCGTCCCCCGACCACTCAAGAACAGATCGCGCTCCTTCCGTCGCCGCGGAACGATGGATGTTTCGCCAGTCCACGAATGCTTTGTGGGCGCCAGCGATGTCACCGGCCTTGTACCTCTTCACCCATGTCGCCTTGTCGATCGCGCCGGTATTCCAGTGGAAGGATAGAGCCGCGGTGAACTGCTGGTGCTCATCCCGGCGAAGACACACCGGACCTCATCGGCATAGTTGTCGAGCGCCCAGATACAGACGCGCACGCAGTGCTCCAGGTCCACGCACCTCCACTTCCTTGTGCGCCCGATGAACAACCGCCTCGAGGCGGTAGGTTTCATGGCAACGGCGTAGTCAACGACCATCGCCACGCCGTTCGCGCGTCGGTTCCCTTCCAATTGAAGTGAATTCAAATGACGCGATCGGTCAGGCCTTCCAGCGACGAATTGCAGACCAACGAGGAAACAAGCACCGGTCAGGAAGGCCCGCCGTGACTGCCGCGCCACTTCAGTTCGAACTTCAGGATCGCTCCGCCGCATATCAGCGACGAACGCTGCCTTGTAATGAACGCAATGGACATGTATGTATTGGCCATCGGTCTTGCTTGTTGAACTTTGTTTCTGCGCCTTGGGCGCTCTGGCGATCTTCCCTCTCGAAATCGATCTTACTGTCGCGTCGGCATTCGGCCGACGGCAGATTTTACATGACTGATTGAAAGGAAATCGTCATGAACACTGGAACCGTAAAGTTCTTCAACACCGCCAAAGGCTATGGCTTCATTGCCCCTGATAATGGCAATCCGGACGTTTTCGTTCACATCTCGGCCGTCGAGCAGGCGGGGCTGCTCACGATCAACGAAGGCCAGAAGCTGAACTTCGATATTGTCCGTGACATGAAGTCCGGCAAGAATGCAGCCGCCAATCTTCAGGCTGCCTAACGATTTTGTCTCCGGTCTTTGACCACGGATGTACTGGCACTGGCCTCGAGGCAAACAGGAGAAGGTCGGGAGTTCCCGGCCTTTTTCATTTGAGGACGCGCTATATGCCCATGCAATTTACCAAAGATACTCTCTTCATACCGAAGCCTTCCAGGGCGGAGACGAAGAACGACATCACCACTCAGGTCGCCCGCGCGATCGTCGACGCTGAAACGGCAGCGCGTC
>DASTLA010000098.1:0-4133 GCA_035715525.1 Nitrospiraceae bacterium | reverse complement strand
TTTTCACCAGCGATCGAGCAAATATTGGCCGAGCACCATGCCTACTTGGACGGAAGCGGGTTTCCGCCGGAAACACGCGGCGCGTTCACGTCGGATTTGACGCGGATCGTGATGATCACTGATCGTTACGACGAACTTTTGACCGGATTCGGCGGCTCGTCCCCTTTGACGCCACACCAGGCACTGCAGCGCCTCTACCAGGAAAGCCATGACGGCAAGCTGGATCATCGACTCGTCGCACTGTTCATCAAAGTCATGGGCATCTACCCCGTGTACAGCGTGGTGGAGTTGAATACCAGAGAGCGTGCCGTCGTGACGGTCATTAACTCGCGCAAGCTTCACCAACCGATCGTCACGATCACGCATGATCCCAAAGGCACGCCCTATATCATACCGCTGGTGATCGACCTCGCCAACCAGGACGAAACCGGTCAGACCCGCTCTATCCGCACTATCCTAGACACGATTCCGCGCGCCTTCGCCCGTTCGCAGTGATGCGCGCGCCGGACCGGCCGCACAGCACCCGATCGGCATGAGGCAGTCACCACGTCGCCTCTACTCGCTACGGCGCCGCGCGTCATTCGTATCGGAGAGCGTCGATGGGGTTCAGGCGCGCCGCTTTATTGGCAGGATATAGGCCGAAAAACAATCCGATCGCCAGAGAGAACAGAAAGGCGGTGACGATCGAGTCCATGGAAATGATGGTCGGCCAACCGGCCACGATTGTCGTGACGCGGGCTCCCACGACCCCAAGTATGACGCCGATGGTGCCGCCGACCACACTCAGCGTCACCGCCTCGATCAGAAACTGCATGAGAATGTGGATCCGCTTCGCGCCCACCGCCATGCGTACGCCGATCTCCTTGGTCCGTTCGGTCAGGGAGACCAGCAGAATATTCATAATGCCGATGCCACCAACCAGCAAGGAAACCGACGCAATGGCAAACAGCATGATCGTCAGCGTTTCGCTCGTGCCTTCCTGTACGCTGCCGATGTCGACCTGCGTGCGGATGGTAAAGTCGTCGGCTTGACCAGGCTGGAGACGGTGACGCATCCGCAGCACTTCGCGGATTTGATCCACGGCTTCCGGAAGATCGACGGTTCGTTCCGTCGATGCGAACAAGGCCCCTACGGAACCGAGAAATTGGCTGCCGAATACTTTGCGCTCCGCCGTCGTGAACGGGATAAAGATCACATCGTCTTGATCCGAGCCCTGGGCGGATTGTCCTTTGGGAGCCAGTACCCCGACGATCTGAAACGGCACGTTCCTGATCCGAATCGTAGCCCCGACCGGTTCCTCGCCGGGATCAAACAAATTCTCCAAGGTCGTCTGGCCGATGAGCGCAACTCGGGCGCCGCTATCCGTATCCACCTGCGTGAACGGACCGCCGCTGGTGAAGGACCAATCTCGAATCGTGAGATAGCTGGCTGAAATGCCGTTGATCGGGCCGTTCCAATTGCGGTTTCCATTGATGATTTGCATGACATCCCGCCTTGCCCAGCCTGTTTCGGTCAGCAGCGCAATCCGCTTGCGCAAGTCCATCCCATCGCCGACCGTCAAGGTGACGGCTCCTCCCTGTGCGCCTCGAACGCCGCCGACCGTGGTGCTTCCGGGGAGGACGACAATCACGTTGGTGCCCATGCTGGCTACCTGACTTTGCACCGCGGCACGCGCGCCTTCACCGATGCTGACCATTGCGATGACCGCGCCCACGCCGATGACGATGCCGAGCATGGTGAGCCCGGCCCTGAGGCGATTTCGTCCGAGCACGCGTAAAGCGGTCATAACGGTGAGGAAGATGAATGCCGGCATGGCTTTCAGTTGACGACGGTCAGATGCGGGGCACGACGCAAATCCTGAACGATTTGTCCGTCTTTGATGATGATTTCCCTGGATGCATACCCCGCGATGTCGGCTTCATGTGTGACGAGGATGATAGTAATCCCGTCTTCACGGTTGAGACGGTCGAGGATGCCCATGATTTCCCGGCTCGACTCGGTATCGAGATTTCCGGTCGGTTCATCTGCGAACAAAATGGCGGGGGAAGCCACCAGAGCTCTGGCAATGGCGACTCGCTGCTGTTGGCCACCGGACAACTGAGTGGGATAGTGGTGCTCGCGCCCCGCAAGTCCGACGCGTGCCAAGGCGGCCGCAGCCTGGAGTCGCTGCTCCTTGAGCGAAAGCCCGCGATAGAAGAGCGGCAACTGGGCATTCTCCAGCGCGCTGGTGCGAGGGATAAGGTTGAAGTTCTGGAAGACAAACCCGATCTGACGGTTCCGAATCACGGCGAGATGGTCCGGTTTCGCTGAGGCCACCTCCATTCCGTCCAAGACGTAACGGCCCCTGGTAGGTTGGTCAAGACATCCGAGGATATTCATCAACGTAGACTTGCCGGACCCCGACGTCCCCATGATCGCCACAAATTCTCCCCGGTCGATGGAAAGATCGATCCCTCGGAGGGCTTGAACCTCGACATCGCCCACTCGATAGACTTTCCAGAGGTCCTCGCAGAATATCAATGCGCCCATGCGTGATTCAGACTTTCGTGGGAAGGGAGATGGCTCGACCGGTCATGGCGGCGTTTCTCAGATGCCCCGATCTCGGCGCGAGCTACGTTGCTGCCCCGCTCCGAAGCCGGGCGGAAGCTCGCCGGACCTTCGCTCGGCTCGTGGAGATTCGATGCCCACCAACACAGGATCCCCTTGCTTGAGATCCGACGACCGGATTTCCGTGAAGACGCCGTCCGAAATGCCCGTCTCCACCGGGACGCGTTCGGGTTCATCGTTGTCACCCTGCTTCCAAACCGCAGCCGGCCTGCCGGCGGTGGCGACAACCGCCGAATGACTCATCGCGCCCTTCCCTTCAACCGGTCGCCCATGAGGCGGTGGAGCTTCCGCCCGGGCAACCCTTGGAGGAGTGAACCGCAATGCGGCGTTTGGAACCTTGAGGACCTCGTCCTTCCGGGCGACGACGATGGACACGTTTGCCGTCATCCCCGGCTTCAAACGAAAGTTGGGATTGTCAACTTCGACCACGACGTCATAGGTGACGACATTTTGGACATTGATGGGGGCGTTGCGCACCTGCCGGACCCTCCCATGGAACACCTCCCCCGGATAGGCATCCACGGTAAATGCCGCTTCTTTTCCGTCGGTCACCCCGCCGATGTCCGCCTCGCTGACGTTCGTATCGACCTGCATCTTATTCACGTCCTCGGCAATGAGAAACAGCGTGGGAATCGAGAAGCTGGCGGAGATCCGTTGCCCGACCTCGACCTGCCTCGAGATCACCACGCCATCGACCGGTGACCGGATGACGGTGTACTTCAAATCGAGCTCCGCCGCTTGTAGCAGCGCCTCTGCTTGCTTGATGGCCGCCTCGGTGACCTTCAACTGCGCCGTCGCCCCCTCGAACGCCGTCAATGCCATATCCACTTCGTTCTGAGAAACAAACTGTTGTCCCACCAAGGCCCGGGCCCTCTCCAACTCGCGCTTGCGTTGAGCCAAATCAATGCGAGCCTTGTCGAGCGCTGCCTTGGCGTTGGCCAGATTGGCCACGGCTTGATCGCGCTTGGCTTGGTAGGGGAAGGGGTCAATGCGGGCAACGACTTGGTGGGCCTTCACCTTCGAGTTGAAATCGGCATGGAGGCTCTCGATCATGCCGGAGACCTGACTGCCGACTTGCACGGTGGTGATGGGATTGATCGTTCCCGTGGCCGTGACGAGCGAAACGATGCTGCCTTGTTCCACAAGGGCGCTTCGGTAGCGCACCGGCGCCTTGCGTTCTCCATTGAAGAACACGTAGCCGGCAATCACCAGCGCGACCGCGACAATCCCGAGAATCAGGCCAATCCGGCGCATCAGTCCCTTCCGCTGAAGCCGGCATTGTACCAGGAAGGGTCATGAGGAGTCAGCTGGAGGGGAGAGATGGGCGCTGTGATTGACCGGCAATAGAAAGGCCGTTTGCCGGTGTCCAGCAAACGGCCTTTTGCTACGGGCACAGTATTCGAGATTTTGGTCAGGGAGCGACGGTAATGCGATCCTTGATCCCGTCGAAAACGTCCTTTGGAACGACGTTCTTCGCAACGAGTTCACCCTTCACTTTGTAAGGCCGGTTGCTGACGATGCGATCC
>DASTLA010000097.1:0-7324 GCA_035715525.1 Nitrospiraceae bacterium | reverse complement strand
TCTATAGGCCTCCCTGTTGATGCAGCCGTCGCGACCTCTCGTCCCTCGGCTCACACCAACTTTGGAGCAGCTGCGCGCTTGGCCGCCGGCGTGACGAGGTTGTATCGACCCGGCCCGGTACAGGACAATTCGATGTCGCCTGTTCGGCTGAGCCGGTCGACCTCGAGAAAGATTTGGTTCCAAGTGAATTCAGGGCAGACCTGGACCAACATGTCGAGCGTGCACGAGGGATGCTGTCGGACCGTAGAGAGGATGTAACGGGTGAGACCTCCGGCCGACTCCGTCGACAGGTGATCCTCTCCTTTCCGGCGAGTATCGGCCGGATAATAGCGTTGGAGACAACCGGGGCAGTAAGTTTGGATCAATTTGTACGGCGTGGAGCGAAGCGCATGCCGATCCAAATATGCGCCCAGCTCCGACCAGGTCCGTTGGCCCTGACCGTCTTCGACAAGTCCGCATGCGCTGCAGAGGGGAATCACGACCTCCTTGTCGGTTGCGTACATGGGATCCTCCTTGATGGGCGTCCGATTGAGGCTTATGTCGTGCGGAATTTAGGCGAGTCCATCAGAGGAGACCACTAGGGCGGTCCCTAGAAAAATTGCGTCCCTCTGTAGGCTCGTATGAGCGACGATTGTAACGCGGGAACCACCGAGTGTTTCGCGAGCCGGTGGGCTTGTAGAAGCTGTGTAGAAAAGGAGCAGGCTATGAACACATCCGAACTCACGAATACGGGTCCTCGACAGGGCGACCGATTCGTTCGGCGTCTCGCTCTCTTCGCCTGCCTGATGATTCTGGCCGCCGACTTTCTCCCGGGACTTGTCCCCGCGCAAGCGTTCGCCGACATGCAACGCGCGCAGGTCGTTCGGTTTCTCGGCGTCAGTTTGGCGCGGGATTGGCGCGACATTCGACATGGCGCCGTGGGCGAAATCATCGTCGGCTGGGAAGAACGCGCCGACCATCATGGCATCGTCGTGAGTTTCGTCCAGGGCAAGGGTTCATTCAGCTCCGATACCGAGTTGGCCATTCTGGTGGCCGTCGACCGAGCCGCGCGTACGGCAGGCTTACGGACGGACAGCTGGACCGTCACGTTTGCCGTCCATGAACCGGCAGGCGTGATTTACGGCGACAGCATTTCGGGCCTCGTAGGGCTGACCGTAGTCGCTCTTGCCAAGGGAGACTTCATCCCCATCGATCGGACGATGACCGGTACGATCAGCCAGGACGGCACGATCGGGCCGGTCAGCGCGCTTCCATTGAAGATCGAAGCGGCCTTTCAAAAGCACCTTCGCCGTGTGGTCGTGCCGGAAATGCTCGATGCGACGGACGATGATTGGGAAACGCCGTTCATGATGCAGGTGTCGCCGATCCGCTCGGCCGCCGTGGCCTATCAGGCTCTGACTGATCACCCCCTATTGGATGCTCTTCGGTAACGTTGAGATATGAGCAAGGCGGTTGAGCGCGACACAGCATCCTTGGTCCGGGCCGCCTGCTTGCTGTGCGGCTCCTCGGAGAGCGACGAAGTCTGTTCGGCGGCCGAAGTGGCAGGACAACGACGCTTCGTGCGCCGGTTTCATCTCGTGCGGCGGCGTCATGACCGCCGCGCTGAATTGGCGGACCGTGCGGACTTCACGCAGGACAACGTGACGGCGATCGTCGCTTGCCGGTCATGCGGGTTCGTCTATCGAAAAACCAGGCCGACCGCCGGTGCGGCCACTCAGACATACGCCGACGACCAGTACGGAGAGGCGCAGCTGGAGCGCGAATACGCGAATCAACGGCGCTGGGCAAACAGGAAAGTACGAACGCTTGCTCGCTGGCTTGCCCCGGCCCCGGGTCTCGCTCCATTCGTCGTGGAAGTCGGAAGTTTCGTCGGCGGATTCCTCGCGGCAGGGCAAGAGCGCGGCTGGACCATGCTCGGAGTAGACCTGGGCAAGGAGGTCGCCTCGTTTTGCGGGCGCAAAGGCTTGCGCGTCCAGCTGGGTACGTTGGCCGAGGCGCAGCTGCCCCCCGCCTCCGTGGATGCGGTGACGATCTGGAACACCTTCGACCAGCTTCCGAATCCCGACACGACGCTGGCCGCTGCTCGCCGCATTTTGAGGCCCGATGGCGTGGTAGTCATCAGAATCCCGAACGGCCTGGCCTTCCGGCATGCCTACGCCTTGCACCGGCATGCGCCGCGCCCGATCAAGGCCTGCATCGCCGCGGCGATGGCTTGGAACAATTTGTTGGGCTTCCCCTATATTTACGGCTACGAGCCGCAAACACTCGATGCCCTATTGGGCCGCCATGGCTTCAGGCGGCTTGCTCTCTATCCCGACCAACTGATGGAGATCGCTGATGCGGGATCTACACTCTATGCCCGATGGGAAGAGCGCGTGATCAAAATGGCGGGCCGTCTGGCGGCCGTAGTCGAGCGGCTGTTCGGTGGAACGGGTGCCTTCTCGTCGCCGTGGCTCGACTTGTACTATCGCGCAACGGAGACAGCGGCCGACACGGCCATCAGCGTGAACGCTGGTCGTGCCGGCATGTGAGCATGGAGCCGGCTTATACCGTATCGAACAGCGCTTCGGCCGCCATGCGGCGCTGACGGAGGACCGGGTCCGACCACCGCCGCTCCCCGGTGGAACGGGCGATCGGGGTAAACGGCCGACCGTCGTTTCCGGGGACGTCGGTGATGTTGCCGCAATTCAGACACCGCAGCCCCGAGTAGGACCACACGGATAACGAGGCCGAGCTTCCGTAGAAATGATCGTAGACTTTCAAGCCACCGCAACGTTCGCAATTCATCGTGTCTCCTCCTTGTGTTAAGGGGTGCCCCTTATATGGAGCCACCTAATTCGGTCTGACGGTTTGCCGGATCAGCGACAGGAACTCCTTGTTCTGAAACGGCTTGCAGACCCACTCGATCCACAGCACACGCCCGATGGTCCGCGGCGACAGTTCCAAGGCCTCCTGCGCCGGGGCGCACATGCTCAGCATGATCATCGGCGCCGGACTGTCACACTGCTGAAACCAATCACCGAAACATTTCAGCGCCAGATGATCGGAATACAACGGCACGGCATCCATATCGATCACGACGCCATGCAGATTCTCCTTGGGCATGTAGCCCATCGCCGACTTCAACGAATCGGCGATGCAGATCTCAAAACCGTCTTCGAACAGCAGTTCACCCATTGCGGTGGCCAGTGCTTCGTCCGGTTCGACGATGAGGATCACGCTGTACTCCTTTGTCTCACTGCTGACGCGAGTAAGCAGGAATGCTGCCAGGGCGCGATGAAAAGCTAAGCAAGGGATATTGCATGGAATCTTCCGTGCGAAACTGGTTTCCCACGAACGACGGTGGGAGCGACGTGACAGACGAAGTATCCCGCTCGTGGAAAAGATGTACCGCAAGCGCGCGGAAGCGGAATGCCGGGAGGTCGGTTCAAGCCGGCCGCCCCCTGGGGAAATCGCGAGACGGTTTGTCTTGCTCCCGGGACAATCTGTTCCCTTCGAAAGGCTACGTCGATGAGCCGGCCCCTGCCGTCAAAACGGCGATGGGCGTCATTCGCGACGGATCGAGGCGGTCCGATCCGCCCTCGGATTCCGGAGGGACCCGCGGTCGATATGCCATGCTGCTCCTAGGGTTAGCCATGGTTGGCACCCTAGTGCCGAATCTGGTATTGCCCAGGGACAACTATTCCGGATGCTCTCTATGACGCCCCTTCTGACAGCCGCCCAGTGGTATCCCGAGAGAATAGGCATCGCTCTCGCACTCTGTTCAGGGCTGCTTCTGCTCGGCAGCTGGGGCAAGGGTTCAGGCATCGGCCTGTCCGAGTTGGCAACCCGGGCAGCCACGCTGGGGATGATGGCCCTCACGGGCATCATGAACTGGGGACGGCGGGCGAACGGCGACAGCGAACGAACGATGAGCGAAGATCGATCCCAATTGTTGGTTGAAAAGGCGAATCGCCGGCGGGCCGAGGAGGCGCTCGAGGATGCGCAGGTCCGGTTCCGCAGCATTTTTGAGTCTTCCCACGACGGATTCGCCTACGCCGGGTTCGACGGCCGACTGCTCGAGGTGAACCGCGCGTTCGAGGCGCTGACCGGCTATTCGCGCGAGGAGCTCTGCAACCGGTCTGCCTCCGACGTCATCGCGGGAGAACAGGTCGAGACGGACTTGGAGCAGCGCCGGCGCCTGAGGGAGAACGGGCGCGCCGCAGAATACGAGCTAGACTATGTCCGCAAGGACGGCCGGAAGGTGCCGGTGTCGGTCAATGCCTTCGTGGTGCGGGGCCGGGACGGTACGGCGACCGGCCTCGCCATGATCGTGAAAGATATGACGGAGCGGAAACAGACGGAGTTGGCCCTTCGAAAGACGGCCGAACAGCTGCACCAAAAAAATGAACAGTTGGCCAGAGCGAACGAGTTGTTGTCCGCCGCGCAGCGCGCCGCGGCCCGCGTACAGCGCTTGTCCGTGATCGGACAGTTCGCCGCCACGGTGGCCCACAAGATCGGGACCCCCTTGACCGCCCTATCCGGCCACGTGCAGCTCCTGTCCGAGGACCGGTCGCTGGCGCCCCATGTCCGAAGCCGCCTGGAAATCGTCGAGACTCAGATCGAACGCACGTCGAACATCATCCAGGATTTGCTCGTGTACGCGCGCCGGCCCGACCCCGTATGGGCCACGGTGGACGTGAACGCCTGTTTGAAAGATTGTTTCGCACTCTTCCAGACCGAGTGCGCGCGCCAGAAGGTCGAAGGTATCTTGAAGCTCGCCGCCGAGCCGGCCTGCGTGCGCGCCGATCGCCAACAGTTACAGGAAGCCTTGCATCACCTCGTCGAGAACGCCTTGCAGGCGATGCCCGACGGTGGGCGTCTCACGCTCAGCAGCTCCCTTGCCGAGGCGTCGCCGGTGGAGCGGGGGCAGCGCATCGCGATCGATGTCGCCGATACCGGCTCCGGCATCGATCCCGAGCATCTGGCGCAAATCTTTCAGCCCTTCTTCACGACCAAGACCATCGGCCGGGGAACGGGGCTCGGCTTGGCCATCGTTCAGGAAACGGTCCGGGCGCACGGAGGCCAAATCAGCGTTGAAAGCGAGCCGGGAAAGGGCTCGCGCTTTTCCATCTTTTTGCCGCTTGTGGGGGAATCGCCATGAAGCTCGAGCATTCACACATTTTGATCGTAGACGATGATGCGGAGACCCTGGCGCTCCTGCACGAGATCCTGTCCAAGGAAGGGTACGACATTACGACGGCTCCCCACGCCAAAGCCGCGCTGGAGCAGATCCAAGACCGGCAGCCCGATCTGATCATGAGCGACATCCATATGCCCGACATGGACGGGTTGGCGTTCTTGGCCGAACTTCGCGCGCAGCAGCAGGATATGCCGGTCATTCTCATGACCGCCTACGGCTCTCTCAAGACGGCCGTGGACGGGATCAAAGCTGGTGCCTTCGACTATCTCAGCAAGCCCTTCATCGTGGATGAGGTTCGCCTCGTGGCGCGCCGTGCGTTGGAGCATAAGTACCTGTCGCGGCAGAACCAGGTGCTCCGGGATCAGCTGAAGAGCCGCTACCGGTTCGACAACCTGGTCGGCAGCAGTCCCGCCATGGTGAACGTCTACAAATCGATTGCCCGCGTGGCGCAGCGGGACAGCACGGTGCTGCTGCAAGGCGAAAGCGGGACCGGGAAGGAGCTGATCGCACGCGCGATCCATGCGAACAGCGCCCGGGCCGGAGGGCCGTTCGTGACCGTCGACGGCGGAGCCCTGGCGGAGACGCTGTTGGAATCCGAATTGTTCGGGCACGAGCGTGGCTCGTTCACCGGAGCCGTCGCCTCGAAGAAGGGACTGCTCGAAAAGGCCCATATGGGAACCTGTTTCTTGGATGAGGTGGCCGATCTCTCGCCGGCGCTGCAAGGCAAGTTGCTGCGCGTGATCCAGGAGCGCGAGATCCGTCGCGTCGGAAGCACGAGTTCGATGACGATCGACGTCCGCATCATTGCCGCGTCGAAACGGCAACTGGAGTCGCTCGTCAAGGCCGGCACGTTCCGCGAAGACCTGTTCTATCGCATGAACGTCGTCTCCATCGACATCCCGCCGCTGCGGGAACGGGCGGAAGATATTCCCTTGCTCGTGCAGTTCTTCATCCAGAATTATGGAAGCTCGAAAGAAAAGCCGGTGACCGGCGTATCACCCGAGGCAATGGACCTCATGATCCGTTACTGGTGGCCCGGCAACGTCCGGGAACTGGAACATGCCATCGAACGCGCCGTCGCGTTGACCCCGCACACCATCATCTGTCCGGAGGATTTGCCGGCGGCGGTGAAGAGCGCCACCGTGCAAACCGTGGCGCAGGCACAAGGCTGGCTCACTCTGGCCGACTTGGAACGAGACCACATCCTGAGGGTGCTGGACTCGCACGATCGGGATTTGGGACGGGCCTCCTTGATCTTAGGCATCCATCGCAAGACCCTCCTGCGAAAGCTCAGGCAGTATGGGGTGGCGGCACAGTTCGGAGTCGCGTAACGTACGGTCCAGAGGGTCAATCATCAGACCTCGATCGCCAATGGTGAGCGGCAATGATCGCTTCATGGACCGGTCACGGATGACGCCTGACGAATAGCGCGGGGGGACAGCCTGTCCCAGCCGCTTCCAGCCTTGTCCTCTGCCTGCTTCTCCCTCGCTCCGCCCTTCGAGAGACTCGAGCCTAAGTCGTGATCCTGTCTAGAATCGTGCGGCGGCGAGTGAAAGGCCCGGCATTTGCTTCTGCCCTCCGTGACCACCATTCATGAGGAGGGGCACCATGGAAGGCTTTGAAAAGGACGGCTACGGGAAACGGATCCTATTGATCGACGACGACGACGACATCCGGATCCTCCTGAGCGAGGTCCTCTCGCAGGAAGGTTATGACGTATACGAGGCCCAGAACGGCGCGGAAGGGCTCCGGGAGATGGGAAAGCGGCACCATGACGCGGTCCTTTCCGATTATCATATGCCGCGCATGGATGGGACCACGTTTCTGGAAATCTCCCGGATGGTCTGGCCGGAAACCCCGGTGATCCTCGCCTCCTGTGATCCTGAATTCATCGAAGGGTCGGCCAACTTGGCGCGGGGCGCCTATGCTTGCCTCTCCAAACCCTTCGAACTGGACCGCCTCCTCGAAACGGTCATGTCGGCGACCGAACAGTCGGCCCGTCAACTCCAGCAAAGCACCGTGTAGCGGCTTCCTCACCCCCGTGCGCAGCGGTATCACGCCGAACCAGATCGGCCGTGCACCGCGAGCGCGCGGGCGATCCCCGACGGCAACGCCTGAGCCTGCAATTCTTCCAGCGAGACC
>DASTLA010000096.1:0-5009 GCA_035715525.1 Nitrospiraceae bacterium | reverse complement strand
AGGCACGCAGATTTCGGGATTTTCCGGTCGTTGCCCCGTACGGATATTGAAGCGCCAGCCATGCCAAGGACAGGTGAGCAGCTCGCCGTCCAACGTGCCCTCTCCTAAGGGGCCGCCGGCATGAGGGCAGGCGTTGTCGACGAGTCGATAGGTGCCCTCAACGTTGCACAGCGCAAGGTAGATTCCCTGCACTTCCACCGTTCGGCATACTCCGGGCGGAAGCTCCCCGACTTTCGCGATCGTCACGTATTGTTTCGGTTCGTCCATGGTCATCCCGAAAATTACGGCGAGGTTTGCGCGGCTTCAAGTTGCGGCGACATCTCCCGTCATAGGCCCCAACCGCTTGATTTCATTGGCCGCATATGGCATAGAATCATTGCAAAGGAGTTCTCCGTCGACGATTTTGCTATCCTTAACATAGAGCACTCATAGGAGACCGTCGGAGCCACTATGGAAATGACCTTGTTGCTCAACTCGACCTATGAACCGTTGCGCGTCCTTCACTGGCAGAAGGCCATCACCTTGCTCTGGCAGGGCAAGGTGGAAGTCCTCGAGGTCTACGACCGCGAGATCCACGGCATCTCCATCTCCATTAAACTTCCTTCCGTCATGCGGTTGCTCAAGCTGGTGAAGCTCAAGGATAGTCATCGCGCCGTGAAATTTTCCCGCATCAACATCTTCACGCGGGATGGCTACACCTGCCAGTACTGTAACCACAAATTCCGCACCGAGGAGCTCACCTTCGACCACGTCGTGCCGATTGCGAAGGGCGGCCGCAAGACCTGGGAGAATATCGTCACGGCCTGCTGGCGCTGCAACAACCGAAAGAGCGGACGTACGCCGGACGAAGCCAACATGCGGCTGATCAAGAGGCCCGTCAAGCCGCGCTGGAGTCCCACCGTCACGATCACGATCGGGATCCGGAATACGCCCGAAAGTTGGCGAGACTATCTCTACTGGAACCTGGAATTGGACGCCGATCCCGCCGGACCGTAACGGGAATGAGGTACGAGGAATTTGGAATGAGGAATTATTCCGTCATCCAATGACCTCACTCCTCATTAACTCCGGAGCCCCCGCGACATTTCATTCCTATTTCCACATTCCTCATTGGGCTCAATAGACTTTATCGATCGTGATATTCACGTCCCTGCCTCCCGGCAGAGTCGGATTCTTCTCGTAGCGGCCCTCCATATCGCCCGGTTGCGGTTGACCCGCTTGGCCGTCGCGGTCCAGGCGCGCAATGACGTCCACCATGCCCCGGAGCTCGGTACCTTTGACCATCACATCGTCGGCAGTGATCTCGAACGTCACGGGAAAGGTGGGTTGATCGAAGCGTTTGGCCGCAATCGGCCTCGGCGGCCCGCTCGGGCGCCGCACGATGACGAAGAGTACGTCCGTGGGTCTCACTTGACCTGCGAGATTTGGCGCGATCCGCACCTGTCCCGCGATCGATCCGCCTCCCCGGTCGGGCTCTCCGATATGTGCGATCCCAAAATATGCGGCGAGTCCGGCCAGGCCGATGATTCCGCCCGCCATCGCCAATGCGCGTGCTGTGTATCCTGCCAAGGTATGCTCCTTTGCTGTGGTCGGGGGACGAAGGCGCCGATGAAATTCGGTCATTATACGCAGGCTTTCAAGCAAAGGGGAACTGCGCGGGCGGGTTTACGCTGAGAAAACGGCTGTTGTATGATACGGCGTTCCCATTGTTCACTGTTGGGGAGGCAACATGACGAAGGCTCCAAATCCAGGTTTTCCCATTTCGCTCGACGTTCGAGGATGGCCGGTCGTCGTCATCGGCGGCGACGAAGAGGCGGCAGAGAAGGTGCAGCGGCTTTTGGACTCGGGCGCCAAGGTCACGGTGATCAGTCCGTCGTTGAACGAACCGCTCCGTAAGCTCGCGGCCTCGGCCAAGATCATTCACCGCGGGCGGCATTTCCGCGCGGGCGACGTCGAAAGCCCGATTCTTGTCCTGAACGCGCTGCGCGGCGACCGCGAGCTGGCGCAAACTCTCATGACCATGGCCCGGGAGCAAAAGTTCCTGGTCTGGTCGGTCGATATGCCGGAATTCTCGAACGTCGTCATGCCCGCTGTCGTCAGCTGCGGTCATCTCCGCGTCGCGATCAACACCAGCGGGCAAGCGCCGGCGCTCTCCGGTTTCATGAGGGAAGACATGGAGCGGATCTTCGACAGCGAGTTTGCCGCGTTCATCGATTGGTTGGGGCAACTCCGCCAACAGGCCAAGGCCGAAGAACCGGATGCGGAGAAACGTCGCGCGCTGCTTCGCGAAGCGTTGGACGGGTTTCGCTTGCTGGGCAAGATTCAATACCCCAAAGTCTGGCTGGACCAACGTGCCGCAGCGGGGGCGGGAGCCAAGGTCGAGCCGTAACACATCCGGTGCTTGCGATCGATCGCCAGCTCGACGCGATCCGCAAGCAGCCGAATGCAGGAGTCTTCGAACATGGTGTTGCTGGAGTTTAGTATGTCGCCGTTGGGCAAGGGTGAGAGCGTCGGTAAATACGTGTCCCGCTCCTTGGATATCGTGGACAAGAGCGGCGTGGACTATCGGCTCAACCCGATGGGCACGGTGCTCGAAGGTGACTGGGACGAAGTCTTTGCGGTCGTGAAGAAGTGCTACGAGCGCATGAAAAAAGATTGCGGACGGATTTCTTGCAGCATCAAAGTGGATTACCGCAAGGGCCCGAAGGGCCGTCTCTCCGGCAAAGTGGCGAGCGTGGAATCGAGGCTGAAGCGCAAATTGAAGCAGTAAGCACGGAAGGCTTAGGGCTCGGCGGGGCCGGGAGCGATGTCGTAATGCAATTCTCCCTCGATTCGAAATGACGCCGTGAACCCGGCCGGCTGAAACGCCAACTGTTTGAGAAGCAGCTCGTCCACCGTTCCGCGCAGCGTCCCTCCTTTGAGCGGCCTGTTCAGTCCTTTTTCGACGACCCGTCGCATCGCATCCAACTCTTCTCTGATCGGGACGGTGACATGCTGCCCGAGGAGGTCGCGCAAGGCATCGTGCAGATAGGCCTCGGCAAAGTTGACCACGCCGTTGCGTTCCTTGATTCGATAGTCGAATTGCTTGAAGACGATGCGCCCTGTCGGTTCATCGTATTCCGGCGTTCCCTGCAGCGCGACCGTGAATGGGACCAGTCCGCGCAGTTTGAGCTCCACCGCCGCTCGCTCACCCACCGCATAGAGCTTGGCATCCGCAATGCGGACCGTGCCGAGACCCAGCGACCATTCCTGCCCGACCACCGCTTCACGCAAGCGCTCGTTGGCCTCTTCGAGCGGCACCTCCGCGTCGAACGTCACGCTAAATCTCTCCGGTGTCCCCGCATCGGTCAACTCGGGGAGAGGACGCAAAGCGGCAGCGGGTCTTGCGCCGCGCACGACGGAAGGACGTGCCGTGATACCGAAGCCGGCCGCGAGCGAGCTCACACTGGGTTGGATGGAGCCGGGCCCTACGGCCTCCGGATGGACCAATAGCCAAATGGCCGCCCCCTCGTCGAGCAACAGCGGCTCATGCAGGTCGCGCCACACATTCGCTACCGTTTTTTTCAAACTCACCACCTGTCTGGCCTTTCGATCCGCATCCGGAAGGGCCTGCTGCAGCTCGCTTCGATAGACTTGTGACATCAACGGCGCCGCATCGACCGCACGGTCGTGCAACAGGCAGGAACCCTTCGGCTCGACAGCCGCCACATTTGTCGAGGGCTGCAGTTGATAGCCTGGGAGATAGGAGAACCGTGTTTCCAACAGTACGGAGAGGCGACCGGCTCCTGCGGCCGGCGATTCCAATCCACAGGAGGCAAGCCTGGTGAGTGAGCCGCTCACGCGTTTGGCATATTCGACCCCAAACGGCAACGACGACCGGAGATGCATCTCTTGGTGCGAAACGGAGAGCTCCTGTGAGCCTGGCCACAGGCGATACTTAAGATACCCTGTCCCACCGCCCAACGGGATCCAGTCGTTCGAGCGCATGCGTCTTCCCGAGAGTTCCTGATGAATGCCCTGATACACTCGCCCGATGGCGTCAACCGGCAAGGGAATATGAATCGTCATGCCGGAAGGCTCGAGTCCGGCAGTGGAGAGATCGCCGGCAAGTGAACCCGTCCTAATCAGGCCGGTGAACGACACCGTCGTCATGAGGGATAGTAAGAGAAGAAGAGGCGATTGACGAAACCGATGCCCCGGCATGGATGGACTATGGGGCATTCACCTTTCGAAGGCAAGTGGATGCCTGGGCAGAAGGCGATCAGAACACCGAGAGCTTGAAATATTTCTTGGGATTCTTTTTGACCTCCGCGACGAACAATTCGATTTCGGTGAGCAGTCTGTCGGTCCGTTCGTACAACTGGTCGCTGGTGACCAGCTTGCCGACCGTTCCTTCGCCGCGCTCGATCTTGTTGAGCAACAGATCGCCTCGGCTCGACAAACGGTCCAGCTTGGCATAGAGATCGGGATCGGCCAGCTTGGCCAGTGTGCCGTTTTGATTGTTCAACCTCTTGGTCAGCTCTTGCAGATCGCGCACGGCGGTAGCCGCCCGCAGGTATAGCTCCTTGTCCGTCATCAGCTTACCGACCGTGCCCTCTCCCTTTTCCACCCTATCCAAGAGAGCGAGTCCCTTGTCCGACGCGCGATCCATCTTTTCCAGTATCTGCTTCGAGCGATCGAACAGTTCCGGATCAGTGACCAGCTTGCCCGTGGTGCCCTGGCCCTGTGTGATCGCCTTGAGCGCCGCTTGAATCTCCTCGAGCGCCGCATTGACTTTGTCTATCGTGCTGGAAGCGGTGGAGGCCAAGTCGGTCACATCCGGTTCATTCTTTCCCACGATGACGCTGTTGGGCTGGAGGGGCGGTTGATCCACGCTGCCCGGAACGATTTCCAGGAATTTGTCCCCTAACAGACCGAGCGCGCGGATACGGATGGAGGCATCCTGCTTGATGTGGGCTGCCGCTTCACGCTGGACGGTGAATTTGATCTCCACCTGCGCCGTCTGGCCT
>DASTLA010000095.1:0-23222 GCA_035715525.1 Nitrospiraceae bacterium | reverse complement strand
TGACGTCTCTCGTTGGACGTCTTACGACTCTCTAGGGAGCCACATAGCTGCCGTACTTTGGTACCTTGTCGCAGCCCGGCCCTTGGTTCTGATTCGCTTGGCAGAGATAATACAAGGCACCCTGAGCAGAAAGCCTGGCTTCCTTGTGTTCCCGAGCCTTGCCATATTCCGCCGCGAGCTTCAGCTGCCGGATCGCGCTATTTGGCGCACCACCCGACTGGGCCTTGCTCAACGCATCCTGAAGCTTGGCCGTCGCACTGTCCATGACGGTGACGTCCGGCCCCCACCTCTTCGTGACGTCCACCGTCGTCCGTTTGCCAAGACCCGGAGCGTCGGTCAATTCGACCACGGCATCGTTGACTGCCTGAATCGCATCAGCCACTTGTGCATGGCCGGCTGTCGGCGCCGCGACGATTGCCAGCGCCGCCATACCCAGCGTCACTGATAACAGTTTCTTCATATTGGTCTCCTTCTTCTAAGCTAGAGCTCACATCGATATTGTCGATCGAATGGGAGCCATGAGCCGATGTCTCGTCCTAGAAATTCAACCAGACCTGAACATAGGCCCAGTGCTGATTGACCTGGGAGTTCAACGTGCTGGTCAAATACCCACCGGCAAACAACGTTCCGTACGTAGCCTGGAACGACACCTTGCCGTCGGCGAACATACGGGTCCAACTCACGTCGATTTCGTCACCGATGTGCTTCTTGGTGTTGTTGGCGTTCGAAAACACGTAGCAGCCTTGGGCACCGCGATACCAGCAATCCTGAGAGCTGGCGAGGTTCATGTTGGTATACCACAATTCGATGTGGTCCCGAGCCGTTGGACGCGCCTGGAAGTTTACCGATGGAGACAACATGTTCTTCCACGCCATCACGTCCATGTAGCCCATGTGGATGTGGTTGGTCGGGAAGAAGTTTTCGAACGTGTTGGCGGTGCCGCAAGAGCCGGCCGCCGCGCCCGCTCCGCACTTGGCCGCTCGGCCGTCGCCCGACGCATAGTCGAAGTTGAACGCCAGACGCGGCTTCCACATGGTGTTATACATCGTGTAGCCGATCCAGTTTCTGGTGGCCCAGGCGTTGATGTGCAAGCACTTCTGGTCTCCGGTACAGGCCCCGGCCTGTCCCATTTGACCGAACTGCCAGGCAATCTCGTTGCTGAAGTCGAACCCGCCCTTGCGCACTTCGATCCGATTGCCGACCATGTGCCTGGTTTGGTTCGAATGCTTCGGTGTGCCTAGCCCAAAGGCCGCGTTGTCGGCCGAGGCATAGTTGTTCTTGTAATACACGTAGTACGGCTCGATGACCATGCCGGGAACCATCTTCAACTGGTTGTAGAAGATGATCATGTCGGCGTCGCGGTTGGCATCGCGAGTGCCGGTGCCGGCAATGTTGCCTGAGCCGCTCCCGACCGCTGCGGCCTGGTTCAAGTCTGATTCCGAATTCCGGAACCAGCCCAAGTAGGTATCCCATCCCTTGGTTTGATATGCGAACATCACACCGTCATGCGAATAACCGGTGTTCGCCCAGTCGAAGTGGCCGAACAGGGAGTGGTTGCCGAAGACCACGTATTGACGACCGACCTTCATGCTCAAGCCCTGCACGTCCATCAGGTTACGGACCAACATGTAGGCAGCCCGCACGCCGAGCCGGCAAGATCCGGTCGCCGTCGCGGAGCAGTTATGGTTCAGCGGATCGCCGCCGTTTCCGGCATTGGTCGCGGTCCCGTTGCCGCCCCACGTCGCACTGTCGATGATTTCCATGTAGAAGTTGACGTCGGGCGAGAGGTCGTACCCGATGCCGAGCCTGATCCATTGCTGGACAAAGAAGTCGTTGCCCTTGTTACCCACATTGGCGCCAACACCACCCGGATTGCCTTTCGTGCCGAACGTATTACAGGACCCGTTGGCGTTGATGGCCTGGCCGAAGCAGGTGTTGTTGCGCATCTCCGGCCGCACGCGGAGATCGGCGCGCATCCACAAATTCTTGACGTCGAAGTTCCGGCCGATGACCGGATCGTAAATCTCGTAGGCTTCTTTCTGTGGCATCGCCCGAGGGATGGCTGGCAGGTTCGTGATACGCTCGCCCGGGGGTAATTCGAAACCGGCGAAAGCCGGTAAAGTCAGGAACTGCAGGACCGCAGCCGCCGCAGCGCCCATCATGGTGGCCAAACCGGACCACCGCGTCCGTCCTTGGATGCTTCTCATAGCGTTCCTCCTGTGAATTGGATGGCGACCTTTCGTGTACCCACTCACTCCAGTCGCCGTTCGTACATCCAACCGCTTTTGCACTATGAAGCAGTCTGGTATGTCGTTCGGTCTCGGCTGGACCTGGTGCCCACCAACCAGCCTTTCCATCGTCCGTCTCCCTGAACGATGCTACCGAATCGATCTTGATATGATTGATCTGTTGACTGTCGTCACCTCCCTTCAACAGACGTAGAGAGAAAAGATATGGTATTAGGCCTGCTTCGGCAGACTGGACTCTTCGGTCGCTTTCTCTACGCCTGACGTCGCATTGTTGATCTCCTCTTCGGCTTCTTTCATGGAAGCCTCGAAGTCCTGCTCGACCATCTTCATTTCCTGCTGAATCATGTTGATCTCGGGTTCCACGGTCTTTTTCAGGTCTTCCGCCGTTTCCTTGAATCCCTTGACGGCCTTACCGACCTGACGACCTATTTCGGGCAGCTGTTTGGGCCCGAACAACAGGAACGCGATTACCAGAATGATCAGGACTTCTCCAGCGCCTAGACCGAACATCAACTTCACCTGTGGTACGTGAAGCGTGAGGCGTGAAGCGTGACGTTTGGCAAGGCCGGAACCCCCGGACGCCTATCACGCGTGACGCATTGCTCATCGCGCCTCGTGGTCATCCTTGCGAGGTTCGTGGCGGTGGTGCGGCTCCGGTCTGCTGCGGCGGAGGCGCCACCGACTGTCCCGATTGCGGGATTTGTGCCGCTTGCTGGTCGGGTGGCGGTTCAGAGCCCGACGCGGTCACGTCGATCGCATCCGGCTCGTTGACCGATTTCTTAAACCCCTTGATTGCCTTACCTAATCCCTCTCCCAGCTGCGGAATTTTACCCGCACCGAAGATAATCAGCACGATGATCAGGATCAGCAGCAATTCCATCCATCCAAACGAACCAAACATGGTGCTGTATGCTCCTTGTTACAACTGTGTCATTATTCTCACGGCGCAAACATGCTCAGCAAAGAAGTCGTGCCGGCTGCACCGGAAGGCGCGGAGGATCTGACGTCGAGAGACCGTATGGTGCCTCCTTCGCTTTTGCAAGGATAAAGGAGCGGTCTCTATCGGAAATTGCGGGAGAGGCTATAGAAATCGAAAGTATTAGTCAAGCTCTTTCTCCAGGAAACTTCGATGCTTCGGCACGAACTCCGGTGGCAATCAGACCACCTCGGCGGAGAACTAAGACCGGAAAACAAAGTGGTGGTACTCCACAGGACTCGGCGGAGCCCCAAGCGACATCAAGATCGCCTCTCTCTCATATCCCAACGACTCTAAGGCCGGTTGGGCTTGCGCCAGCTCTTCTTCGGTCACATAGGCAATGGTATCGGGAATCCCGTTGGACTTGAGTGACAGGAGGATGCCCTGGAGCTTGTCGTATTCTTCCGGCGGCATCTCGCGGCGAAGCGGAAATTCCAGTTTACGCTGGTAGGGGCTTTCATAGGTCTCGTTCAGCGCCCGAATCGTTTGAATGGTCAGTCGGTCCAGTTCCCAGGGCTCGGGCTTGGAGGCCGCCAAGGGATGGCATGCGAGCAAATCCATCAACGTCATGACATTGGTGCCCAGCCGGCTCCCGATGAATTCCCGCTGAGTTTCCACGGTCACGCCGGCGATGCCCAGATGCTTGGCCACCGACTCCAGCAGAGCCAGGTTCACCAGAAAGCTGTAAAGCCCGCCGAATTGTCCGTAGCAAGGTTTCTCCGGGTCGTTGAGTACTTTGAAATCCGCCGTGCCTGCGTCAAAGCTGCTGAATCCGACGGCTCCGGCCGCCAGGACCCGTTTGGCTTCCTTGATGGAGTTGCAGGCTCCCACATTGACCGGCACCAAGACTTCATCGTCGATCCGTTTCAGGAACTCCGTGATGGTCTTGCGAAACGGCACGTCTTTCCACTCTACCTTGCGATACTCCCGTTCCCAAACCAAATCATCAAAAAACAGCGGGAACTGCCTCAAGGTCTCGATGTCTTTAGACTCGAAGGCTCGGACGAATCCCGACCAATCTTTGATGGCGGCGGTCTTCCGTTCGCTGAGGTTCGGACGGAGAAATTCTTCTTCGAATTCCGCTCCCTTCCGGGTCAACAACTTCGTAGGCAGCTCGTTCCACAGCTCGTTGCAAATGATCCGATCGACCGATCCATCGGGCACCGTCTCGAGGCGTTGAACGTCGGCACACAAAAAATCGACCTGCCCGAGATATTCGGCCAAGTCCGGATGGGCTTTCGCTTGATCCAACGCCGCCTGGTGGGAATCGACCATCACATACCGTACGCGCGGATACACCTGACCGCGCTGGTCGAGTTGTTTCAAATGGCTCAGAAAGCAGGCCGCCAAGGCGCCGTTGCCGGGCCCCCACTCCATCACCGTCAGCTTTGCATCCGTCGACGGTTGACGGTCGGTGGTCTTCTCCCGGTTGTTGACGTGGTCGAAATAGTCGGCTGCCAACGCGTGAGCCAGCCGATAGTCTGCCGACGCAAACGTCTGATAGAAATTGCGCTGCTGATCTCCGCGGAGCGCATAGAACAAGCTGTTGACATGCGCTTGCCAGTGATCGACCGGCTTATAATCTCCCAGCGGCTGTGGAAGTGCGTCCAGTTCCTGTAGCTGATTGGCGACCTGCTGTTCCATACTCCCCCCATTGACCGGCCGGCAGCATCATTGACGCCGACGCGGGAAAGGTGGAAATCTTAACAGGAAGCAAATTTGTCCCGCAACCTGCAGTCCTATCCGGCGAGAGGCGCCTGTCGCTTTCTTGACAGGCCCGATGGGCGGAGTGTACTGAAAGAGAATGAGACGGGCACAGCGTGTGATCCTGGCTCTTGTTGTTCTTACGGCAGCCGGCGTCGGGGCCGAGGAACTTCCGTTGACCAGGAACGTGCCGATTCCCGAATTTCAGAACCGTACTGAAGATACGAAGCCTTACGACTTCGATGCGCCCACGGAAGGGATGTTCCGCAAGATCGTGCTCGCCGAGGGGTTCGAAGAAGAGTTGGGTTTCCGACGCACCCACGAAATCGTGCCGTTGCATCCTACCGAGAGCTTTTCCGTCGGTCCCTCACCTGTATTCATCGTGTTTGAGATTTACCCGCATTATCAATCGTTCCAAATATTTGGCCGTTGCTACCCGGAACAGGTAGCAGGGTTAAATTCTCAGATAGTCGTGGCCGAAGACGCCATGCACATCGCCTTGGAAGACGAGACCGGATATCTCAAACTGCTTCCTCCCAGGGAAGGCTGGAAGCCCGGACGTTATAAAGTCGAAATTCATGCCGGCGAACAGATCAACGATATGACGTTGATGGGGACCATGCGCTTTACCGTGGCGTCCGCATCATCCCCGGCATCTCCATAGATGACCTGATGGAGGTTTTGGCTCGGCCCGCCATACCATCAACCACAATGGCGTCCAATAATGTCCATGATGCGGGCCATCGGCCGCAACGGAGAGCCATGAACTCGACCGAAGCGCGCCTCGTCGTTCTGAGGATCCTCGTAGGCGCGATGCTGCTTGCAGCTCCGAGCCTATGGGCGGGCACATCGGAGCGGGACCCGAGCGGCTTTCATGGCATACGTTGGGGAGCCAACCTGGCCGAGGTCAGCGAGCTGACTCCTGTCCAATCATCGCCCCGGATCGTAGAATACGAGTTGAAGGCGGAGCCTCCTCAAGTGGACGGGATCCCGGTAGAGCAACTGCGATTCGTGTCCATTGAAGACCAGTTCGCCCGCGTAGCTATCCGGTACTCCGGCTCCGGTACACATAGCCGGATACTGGAGTATCTCCAAGCTCGATTCGGTCCTATCGACCGCACCCCTGGATCGATGTTGAGAGGTATGAGCCAGCAGTACAATTGGCGGGGCGAAGAGACGGAGGCCAATCTCACATACGACTCCTATCGGCAACGTGGAGCAGTTTTCATCGAGAGCCGAACCTTAGCTCCTCGCTTTAACGATATGCTGCCGGAAGGTGCATATTGACTGCCCAATAGGAAGCGCTGTATAAATCGAACTATAGCTATCTAGAAAAGAGCACAGAGCCGTGTTCTTTTCTTACGCGTCGGGGACAAAGGCGTCCTCTGAGTTCTTGGAGAACTAGGAGGGCGTTTTTTTATGCCTCGATCAACAAGAGAACACTCTATCGGCCTTATGCTTTGTTCAGCCGTCATTCCGGCTCTGGTTACGCTGGATGGTTGCACGCCCCGCCCCATGGACGAGGCGCTCCTGCAGGAAGCTCTCGCCGAACGAGCCGTCGCCTCGGTCAGGCTGGCAAAGGCCATCACCCGTCTATGCTCGGTGTCTACAGAGACCCTAACCGAGCGCGATGCCTGCATCCTGGATCGCCGGCTGGCCTTATCGCAGCAGGAACCAGCAGAGAGCATGGGAATTCCGCCGGCGCGATTGACGGGTTCAGGCAAACAGTAGGGCACACAGCAGTCGTCGATCAGGATTTCCAGTCCAGCAGGTGACGTCTTGGCTCGCGGCGATCAGTAGACCATATTGTGCGGCAGTTGCCGTCTGAACTGCTGAGCCAACTCATCCGCCTGTTGAGCCTCCGACCAATATTGCTTCGCCAACTCACGCTGTCGCTTCACCTGTTCGGCATCCTGTCCCAACTCCTGTGCCTTTGCTGCGGCGTCAATCTCGTATCGCTCCGCGAGGGCGCTCAATTGCATGGCTTGCTGGCGATAGCGACTGGTCGCCTGCTTGAGGCAGGCGTAATCGCTGCCGCAGATGCTTGTGGCCGCGGTTGTAGGTCCCGAAGCGCATCCCAAGATCACCGCACCGACGGAGATGAGAAAGCCCAACGTCATATGTCGCGAGAGCTGCATGGCCATGGCTCCTTTCTCGTCCGGTTCGACTGTCGTTCCGAATATGTGATTGTAACAGCCGCTCGCGGCGCTTAAGCAAGCCAGCTCGGTCGTGTGGCAAGACCCTCATCGCAAAGTTTGACCCTCCCTAACCGGCTTCTGTAGAATGTGCCCGTGCGACGAGGCAAACCCCCGCGTGAAGGACACCGTTCCGCTCCATGACTGTGGCGACCCGCCCATGGGCCTCCGTGGTCATCCCCATCAAGGATGAACTGGAGAACCTGGTCCCATTGACCGAACAGCTGGTGAAGGTGCTCGATGCCCGCGACGAGTCTCGCTCCGCGCCCTATGAATTGCTCTTCATCGATGACGGGAGTACGGATGGAAGCGCGGAGGTGCTCGACCGGCTCGCCGCACAGTACGGCGCCGTGAAGGTCTACCACTTCGATCGGAATTACGGTCAATCTTCGGCTTTCGATGCGGGATTCAAACGGTCCTCGGGCAACCTTGTCGTGACCATCGACGGCGACCTGCAGAACGATCCGGCTGACATTGCGACCTTGCTGCCCTTCGTCCGAACGCACGATCTGGTCTGTGGATGGCGCAAGGATCGTCACGACAATCTCACCCGCAAAATCTCGTCCCGCGTGGCGAATGCCGTCCGGAGCGCGGTCACCGGCGACCGTGTACATGACACCGGCTGTTCCTTAAAAATTTTCCGGCGCCCGGTGGTCGACAAGATGCAGTTATTCGAAGGCATGCATCGATTCTTTCCGGCCTTGGCCATGCTGCATGGCTTTACGGTGACGGAAGTGCCGGTGCGGCATTATCCGCGGGCCCATGGCATCTCGAAGTACGGCGTCGGCAATCGGCTCTTCAAAGGTCTGTATGACCTCATCGCTGTTCGCTGGATGCAACATCGCGTGCTGAAGTACAAGTTCCGTGATGCGGGATGATCCTGCTTCTCAGCCATGAGCACCAATGAAATGATATGGGTCGGCATCGGCTTTCTCGGCCAAGGGCTGTTTTTTGGCCGGTGGGTCATTCAATGGTGGGCCTCGGAACGCAGCGCCATGAGCAAAGTTCCCGTTGCTTTTTGGTACATGAGTCTCATCGGCGGTCTCATCACGTTGGCCTATGCGATCTACCGTCGAGATCCTGTCTTCATCGCCGGCCAAAGCATCGGCAGTATCGTCTATTTGCGGAATCTCATGTTGATTTATCGGCCCGGTGCGACCGTGGACTCCGCCTCGTCCTCCGCCGTCAAGTCCTGATGCAGTCTGAATCCAACGGTCATCCCTTGCCTTCGCCGCTGGTGGCCGAACAAGGCCGCTCCATCCAGCCCATTGCGCTTGCGCTTTTGTTGGCCCTGGCCGCCGTGCTTTTCTTCGTCGGCCTGGGGTCGACCGGCTTGACCGATCGGGATGAAGGACGGAACGCCGAGGCAGGCCGGGAAATGTATGAGACCGGCGATTACATCAGCCCGACCTTCAATTACGAACCGCGCTTCGCCAAGCCGGTGCTGGTCTATTGGCTGATGAGTCTGTCCTACCATTGGTTTGGCGTATCGGAATTTTCAGCACGTCTCCCTTCGGCATCATTCGGCGTCGGATTGATACTCCTCCAGTACCTGTTTCTGACACGTTGCCGAGGTCCGGTGATCGCTCTCTTCGGCGCCGCCATGCTGCTGCTGAACTTGGAAATTATCGGCCTGGGCCGTATGGCGTTAACCGACAGCGCCCTGAATTTCTTTACCACTCTTGCCTTGTATGGATTCTGGCTGGGCCTGCACGGTAGCCGCCGGGAACGCTGGTGCATGTGGCTCTTCTATATCGGAATGGCTCTCGGTACCCTGACCAAGGGGCCGGTCGGTTTCGTCATTCCGCTCTTGGCGGTCTCGCTCTATCTGTGGTCGGCACGCAGTTGGTCGCTCTTTTGGCGACAGGGATTCCCGATCGCCGGCTTCGCGGTCTTTCTCGCGCTCGCGCTTCCCTGGTACGTAATGATGTGGACCATCCATGGCCAGAAGTACACGGCTTCCGCTCAAGGCGATACGATCGGCCGCTTTCTGGGAGCGATGGAAGGCCACGGCGGCACCCCATTCTTTTATTTGCCGATTTTCCTTGTGGGCTTCTTTCCTTGGAGCGGCTGGCTACCCTTTGCGTGGTACCGGTCCTTCCGAGAATGGCGGGATGCGAGACGAGCGGCGCTCTCCTCTACTGTTCCATCGTCTGGGACGGCCTCGCCCTCATCGTTTCAATCTCTCGACTGGTTCGCGGCGGTCTGGGTGCTCGGCGGGCTGGTTTTCTTCAGCCTGTCCTCAACACGTCTTCCGCACTATATCGCGCCGTTATTTCCCGCAGCGGCGATCCTAACGGCTTCCTATTGGCACCGGTGTCTGACAGATGCGCATGTTCCTGGCATACGTGCCGCCGTCCATACGGTGGTCGCTGTCGGTGGGATCCTGGCCATCGCCATGGCTTCGCTGCCCCCGCTCTATGCCAAATTTGCGGTCAAAATGACGAATGAATTTCCCGCCGCAGGACATGTCTCGCTCGGCCCAGGCCCCTACATGATCGCCGGTATTTTTTTGGTTGGGATGGGATTGATCGCGTACTTCGGTTTGAGCGAGACGAGGCGTCCGGCTGCATTCTGGGCGGCCGGGGGAACGCTGGCCCTCGTGGTCCTGGTCGTCACGCAGGTGACGCTGCCTCTCCTCAACCACTTTTTCATCGATCCTCCACAACGGTTGGCTGAGGTCGCCGGCCTGAACCTGAGACCGTCCGATCGTCTGATCGTGTACGGGCAACCGCGGCCGTCGCTGGCTTTCTATGCCAAGCGAAAAGCCATCATGGTGCCTTTGAACGAAGAAGCGAACATGAAGCCCTATCTCTCACAGCCGGGCCAAACCATGATTCTCCTGCCGGCCTACTTGAGGAACCGACTGCCGTTCGAGACCATGGAGTATGCGGTGGTGCTTGAACGGTTCGGATACCTGCTGCTTTCCAATAAGGAAATGGTCAAGCTCCCGGAACAGCCGGAAAAGCCGGCGGTCCGCATACCAGGACATTAATGCCCGATGCCTCCCCTCCCTTCAGCGCAGGGGAATGACGCCCTTCAATGCGTGGATCAGCATGATCAGCATGACGTTCCCCCCCGCATAGAGAACTGCTTTCCATCCCACCGCTACTGTGAAGTTCTGCTCGACCGGGCCGTTGCTGCTCAATTTGGCAAGACTGATCAATGCGGTCAGCACGATGATCACGGGGGCACCGGTCGCGACTCCAAGTCCCATACCGGTGAGCGCGATCGGAAGTTCTGCCGCGAGTGGCGAGTGCTCCACAGAGGCCGCCCATTGCCGCCTCGAGCGAAGCATCGCTCCTCCGACAACCAAGCAGAAAGCAGAGGCCACGAGGATCGCATCGATGCTCGTGTCGACAATTCGGTGCGATGCGATCCAAAAAAGGCCAGCCACGGCCACCGCCGCCGGAGCTACCCGAACCAATCCGACTCGGGCTGAGCGATGCCACCAGCGCAACGGCGAGTTGAACACCGTGCCCACCATATAGCCCACCACCATGCCGGCCACGACGTCGCTGGGAAAATGCGACCCGCGCCAAATGCGACTGGCTGCGACCCAAGCAACCAGCAGAAACGGCAGACCACGGCAGCAGGGCAGGACGCGACTCAAGACCGTCACGACGGCCACCGTCGAAGAGGTGTGGCCCGACGGGAAAGAATCCAGCCCGGACTCCCAGGATGGCCACCACTGCCATTCGTCACCATGCGTCAGGCGCGGTCTGGGCCGCCCAATGAGATGCTTTAGTCCGTTGACGAGCAGGGCAACGACCGCGTGTGCAAGCAGACTGTCGATGGCCACTCGTCTCAGAGAGTCGCGTTTCCACAGCAAGCCGATGAGAAACAACGCGAGACTGATGCCGACCAGCGTCCCGCCGTTCCCAAGCTTTTCCCCCCAGTCTCCCCAGCGCTGAATGGAGGACAAATCCAGCGAGCGCAGAAACCGCATGAGCGGAATATCGATTTGTAGGAGCACGAGGAAGGAACCAAGCACCGCCAGGGCGGACGACCCAACGGACAGAAGAGACTGACAAGACAACGGCTGCTGCTCCGCTCCTCCCGCGGAAGGAGGAGCCAGCCCTTCACCGAGTTCGGTCATGGAACCCAATCGGCCAGAAACACATTGAACTCTCCCGGCTCTTTGGCGTCACGATCGGAAACCCACACCAGCTTTTTGCCATCGGGTGAAAACATCGGAAAGCTGTTGAAATGTCCCTCGGTGGTGATCCGTTCAAGTCCCGCTCCGTTGTCGTTGATCAAATAAAGATGGAACTCCGGACGGCCGGCTCCGCCCCGGGTTTCGACATTGGAGGAGAACACGATCCGTCGACCATCCGGATGAAAAAATGGGGCGAAGTTGGAAGCTCCGTTCTCAGTGACCTGCTGTTTCCCTGAACCGTCCGCGTTCATGATGAACAACTCGAGCCGGCCCGGCTCCACGAGATGTTGTGCCAGCAAGGTCTTGTACTGGTCCAATTCTTCCGGCGTGCCAGGATGTTGTGCACGGTACACGATTCGCTTGCTGTCCGGTGAGAAGAATGCTCCGCCGTCATAGCCGATTTCGTGGGTCAGCCGCCGGGGGCGCGTGCCGTCCAGGTTCATGGCATAGATATCCAGATCGCCGTCCCTCAACGATGTCCAGACAATGGTCTTGCCGTCCGGCGACACCGTCGCCTCCGCATCGTAGCCGGGCGTGTTGGTCAATCTCTGGGGATCCTGACCGTCGATCCTCACGGAGAACAAGTCATAGTCATCCAACGCCCAGCGATAAGCGCCGTCACGTTTGGGTTTGGGCGGGCAATTGGGTCCTTTCAGATGCGTCGAGGAATAAAGGACGCGACGGTCTCCAGGGAAAAAATACCCACATGTCGTTGCTCCAACGCCGGTGCTGACGAGGCGGATCGTATCGCTGTCCAGATCCAGCACGTACATTTGATAGCAGCCAAGCGGCTCGTTGGATGGTTTCAATGCTGCGGCGAAGGTATCCTTCATCCAGTTGTTCGTGGATTGAAAAATCAATTTATTGCCCGAGAATGAAAAATACGCCTCGGCGTTCTGGCGTCCGAACGTAAGCTGCCGTATGTTGGTCAGGTGACGTTCGGCGGTGGCCTTGCCTTTTGCCGTGGTCTGTCCCCCACCTGCTCCAAAAGCCGCGGCCACTCCCATTCCGCAAAGCAGGCCGGCAAGGAGGCCCCAAAGAAATTTTTTAGTTCGATTCAAGTCGCACCTCAGCATTCATCCGGTCATCCCAATCGCCCCGCGCAACGACCTTCCCTTCGTCAAAAACGACATAACTCTGCCAGCCGTAAAAAAACAAGAGCCTCGCCACCGTGCTCGCAGCTTCCGGCGTCACCCCATATAGGAGCGTGACGACCGATCCTGGCATCGCCTGCCGGTGACATGAAACAAGCAATGCCTTGGTCGATCCATCATAAGCTCGCCCACCTACTGCAAAACCTTTCCCGGTCATGTGGAGCCGGTCACCGCATTCTCGCAGTAACGCCGATGCCGGGGGTCGTTCCGCAAAACCGCCGAGAATCAAGATGGACCCAGCGGGAAGAGGGTCACCGCCTTGGTCCTCGACAACGACCGTACGCTCATTCTCCGGCTTGTTCTGTTCCTGCGCCTGAATGCGTTGGATCAGGCCTCGCAAAGGCTCGGTCGCGCCGGATTCCCGCCCAGAGAGCATCACTAAGGTTCTTCTTCTATCGGTCACATATAGGTTGAGCATAGGAGGCATATCGGACCGTGGAATCCGTCGAAACAGTTGGAAGTTGGGGTCAACTCTCATTGAAAGCGGCCGGCCGGGCAACGTGATGGTGAATTGCTGCGTCGGGCTTGCTACGACGACCTCCACGGAATGCCTCGCCCCATCAGATAAGAGAAACTCCAGTTCCAGGTGGAAGCGACGCTGCGATTGCCCCTGGTCGATCCGGACATTGAGATCTGTTCTGTTCTTGTCGAGCGATGGAATCTTTGACGCCTCAAACGAGAGGCCCGGTGCCCCGTCCGATTCCACCCATTGAGCAAAAAACCAGCGCAACTCTCGGCCCGCGGTCTCTTCGAAGACCGTCTCCAGCTCTTGCCAATCGGCAGCCTGGCCCTGATAGCGTGACACCAACGTGCGTACACCTTGCCAGAAGCCGGCCTCACCAATTTCCCGTCGGAGCATGTGAAAAACCATCGCCGCTTTTTGGTATCCGATGGCATTATCTTTCTCGTCACTCTTCCGGGTGAACGCAGCAACCGGATAGTCACTGCCGGGACCGACATACACGCTGTACCCCAAAATCATGAGGCGTCGCTGCTCTCGCGCCTGGGCTTCCTCGCCCGTCAATTCGTGATAATAGTAGTTGCTCAGATACGTCGTCAGCCCTTCCACCCAATTGCCGCGGTCGATCCGATTGAATACCCCATTTCCGATCCAGGAATGGACGATCTCATGGCCCAAGGCATAGGGTTGAGTGTAGTGGCGCTTGATGACCCCACTCCCGAGCAATGTGAAGGACGGCATGCCCAAGCCGCTGCTAAAAAAATTCTCGACGACCGCAAATTTTGGAAACGGATAGGGGCCTAGTAGAGGAATATAGGCATCGAGGTATCGAGCTGAGGCATCCAGATACTCTTCTGCCAACGCCGCCTCTTCCGGGAAAAGATACGCGGCAAGTTGAATCGGTTGACCGGAGCGTGATTTCCAATCCCGCGTCTTCACCACGAACCGATTGGCGACGACTGTAAGGGCCTCGCTACTGGTGGAGACTGCCCAGCGACGCCCGTCCTGTTCCATCGCGCCTTGCGACACCACCGACCATCCATCCGGAACAGAAATCGACAAATCATACGTGGCCAACGACCCTTCGATGTCGGGATACCACTGCGTCTCGCTGCTCAGGTACACGCCCTCGGATCCGATATAGCCTGCTGTTTCGCTCGGGGTGACAAATCGCAGATGACGCGGATCCCGCGGGGGGTCGTTAATCTCGCCCGCATACCGAACCATCAGTCCTATGCGGGCCACCTGTCCACCGTCGAATGGCACATGTAGGGTTAGGCGTTGTGTCCCCGGGTGCTCTGGAACCACGGTCGTCTCGAACTTCACCTCGCTCGGTTGACATGGCGGAGTACAGGAATCTAGCTCAATTCGTTCCACGTGCAGCGATGAAGCCAGAGAAAATTCTACTGACTGAGTGCCGGGCGCGGCCTCCACGGTGAGGTGATCGGTGACGATGAGCTGGTGAGTGGAAGGGATTAATTCGACGATTAATTGGTGGTGGCGAATGGAAGGAACGGCGGCGAGAGGTTCACTGGGGAACGAAAAGACGGAACACCCGAGGCTGACGAGAAGACCAATGATGAGATACCGAAGACGAATCACCCTTCACCGCAACTGCCTTGTGAAGGGTCAGCTTAACACTCCCGGCAGACCATCACAAGCTGGATGGCCATGAGCACTCGTTCCAGATCAATGGGCTTCGATACCACCTCCTGCGGACCCAGAGTCCAGGCCTCGCCGAGGATCTCTTCGTTCTGCGAGCCGGTCAATATGATCGTACTTCCCGCATACTCCCGGGCACGGAGCGCACGTAGCACTTCGACTCCATTCATTTCTGGCAAAATCAGATCCAGCATAATGAGGTCGGGCTTCACCTCTTCGGCCATGCGGAGAGCCTCGACACCGTCTTTAGCCGCATAGACCCGATAACCGCGTAGGGCAAGAAACCGAACAAGTAAATCGCGGACAAGGACTTCGTCGTCCACCACTAAGATGCTCTCGCTTGGAGTCTCGTCTGCTTCGCCGCCCCCTCGTTGGGCACGCGTCTCATATATGCGCCTGGCCTGCTGTGCAACTCGATGGACCGCACCGATCAACACGTCCAGCGAAAGGCCCTTTCGCAGGAAATCCGTGACGCGCAGCTCACGCGCCTGGTTTTCTTGCACCTCGGTCGCTCCGCCTCCAAGGATGATCACACCGGCTTGAGGATCCTGTACACGAATCTCCTTTAGCACCGCGAGGCCGTCCATCTCGGTCATTCGGAGATCCAGCAAGGTGACATGCGGCTTGTTCTGATGGAAGAGTGCCAACCCTTCCCGGCCACTTGTAGCGGTCGTAACCTGATAGCCTTGTCGCGAAAAAACCGCCTGAAGAAGATCGCAATGCAGCCGATCATCATCGATCACGAGAAGAGTGCTCATTGTGCGTCTTGCTCCTCAACTATTTGGCATGATTCGCTTGGACCTATTGCCTTAGGCTAACATAGTGCCATCACATTGTGAATAAATTACCTGCAAACTGAAGGGGTTAGACAGAAATGGCTCTGAAGAAGGGATCTATTCAGAAGAGTGCAGACACATAGGCGTCGGCCTGAAAATCCTGCAAATCTTCCGCGGCTTCTCCGACCCCGACCAGCCTAACCGGGATCTTCATCGTGTCCGCCATGGCCACCACGATACCACCGCGAGCGGTTCCATCGAGCTTGGTTAACGCGATGCCCGTTACTCCGACCGCATCGCGGAATTGTTTCGCTTGTGCGATGGCGTTTTGACCGACCGTCGCGTCTAAGATCAGAAGGACCTCATGGGGAGCTCCGGCGATCTCTTGACCGATCACTCGCTTCACTTTTCTCAATTCGTCCATTAAATTGACCTTGGTATGCAAGCGACCGGCCGTATCGATCAACACGACTCTTGAGCCGCGTGCCTTTGCCGCTGTCATTCCATCGTAAGCGACAGCCGCGGGGTCGGCACCCGGCCGATGCCGGATGACATCCACACCGATGCGGTCCGCCCAGACCTGCAGTTGGTCGATCGCCGCTGCCCGAAACGTATCACCTGCCACCAACAACGGCACGTCTCCCTGTTGCTTCAGTCGTTGAGCAATCTTCGCGATCGTCGTGGTCTTTCCCACACCGTTTACACCGACGACTAAGACAACGAATGGTTTGGGCCCCTGTGCGACCAATTGTTCGATCGAAAGGCCTTGTATGGGCCGCAAAGCTTCTAGCAAAGATGCCCTTAATTGCTCTCGCACGCGGTCGGCCGAAGAGAAATTGCCCCCTCGCATCTGGCCGCGGAGCTGCTCCATGATACGATCGACGGCCGGCACACCCAAATCGGCTCCAAGCAAGGCGGCCTCAAGGTCGTCCAGCAATGCCGGATCGGCTGCACGGCCCAGCATGCGATCCAGTTGGCCAGTGACCGCTTCTCGCGTTTTGGTCAATCCGGCGCTTAGTTTTTGAAACCAACCCACCTGTCCCTCCCTACGTCACACTCTGCGATGTTCGCCCTCTCTGACCGCTCAGGAGGTCATCATACTCGAACGCCCGGCCCTCTGATCAAGAGTCGTGGAATTGGATTCACCATGCGTAAAATGCGCCGCTCTTCTTGCTTCATCCTTCGCGCGTCTGCCTGGCTTCGTTCGTGATCGTATCCGCAGAGGTGAAGCACGCCGTGAATTAACAAGATCGCTAATTCCTCGTCGGGCAGATGTCCTCGTTCCCGAGACTGCCTAAGCGCCTGCGGAAGGGAAATGACGACGTCGCCTAAAAGTGGACTTGTAGGACCGGGCCCCTCTCGAGCGGCAAACGCCAAGACGTCGGTAGTCTTGTCTAGTCGACGGAACTGCCGGTTCAGTTGCCGCATCCTGTCATCGCCCACGATTTCAAGGCTAAGAAATGAATCAGCCTCTCCGGCCTGCGCCAAAACGTTCGCAGCCAGGGAATGGACGGCGTGCAGTCGCAAGCAGCGACGCCTCAGCCGCATACCGATCGAGACGGGCATTAATGCGATTGGCCCCAGGACCGCTTGGGTGGATTAGTCGAAGACGGCCTTGGCACCGCCGAGCGGTTTGGCTGAGAGGGAAGGCGACCGCCAACCTTGTGCGGGGGGGCAGGGTCGGACTGACCGGAAGCATGTCGATCATATGCCTTGATGATGTCTTGCACCAGGCGGTGCCGTACTACATCGCGCTCATCAAAATAGATGAATTCTATTCCCGGGATATCCCTCAGGATAGCTCGCACTTCGATCAGACCTGACACACGGTCGGCGGGCAGATCTACCTGAGTGATGTCGCCTGTGACGACCGCCTTCGAATGGAATCCCAGCCTCGTCAGGAACATCTTCATCTGTTCAGCGGTGGCATTTTGCGCTTCATCCAAAATAACAAAGGAGTCGTTCAGTGTCCGGCCTCGCATGAATGCTAACGGGGCAATTTCAATGTCGCCACGTTCGATCAGACGATTCGCCCGCTCCATGTCCATCATGTCGAACAACGCGTCGTAGAGTGGCCGTAAATATGGATTGACCTTGGCATACATATCACCTGGCAGGTATCCCAGTTTCTCGCCTGCCTCGACGGCCGGTCGAGCCAGAATGATGCGACTGACGTCTTTTTTCATCAACGCCGTGACGGCCATAGCCATTGCCAGATAAGTCTTCCCCGTACCGGCCGGTCCGATGCCGATTACAATATCGTGCTTCTCGATAGCCTCGAGATACACCTTTTGGGTCGGTGTCTTAGGGACAATGAGACGCTTCTTGGTTACGATGGGAGATGCGCTGAACAGCAGGTCTTTAAGGGGAGCGTCTTGGTTTTGACGAAGAGCCGTCAAGGCATGCGTGACCTCGTCCGGCTTGAGATCGTATCCTTCATGTGTCAGCAGTGCCAATTCATTCATCACCCGTTCGGCCTGTCGCACGGCGTCCGATGATCCGTCGATCGCCACTTCCTCTCCACGAGCCGAAATACGAACTCCGAACTCGTCTTCGATGAGCTTCAGGTGGCGGTCGTGATGACCGAAGAGCACTGCCGTATTCGTTCCTTCCCGCAGCTTAATTTTTCGCACGCCGGGTCGAACACCCCTTTCGTTGGAGCCGCTGTGGAGATTGTAGCAAACGGGGAAAGCGTGGGACAAGACGGTGATGAAAAGAAACTGCCTGCGGAGTTTGTCTAGGGTCGGGGCTCAACCTTGAACCGTCGATGGGATGGTGATTTCGAACTCCTGCCATGTGGTTCCTCCCTGCCCATCGTCAGCAATAATCTTCACACGATGAGTACCGGAAAGGCCAGGCGTGACGTTCCAAGTAATTCGGCCCGTGGCCCGGTCGATGGACATCCCCGGGGGAGCCGTTTCAAGGCTGAAGGCCACGGGATCGCCATCGATGTCAGTCACCTTCACAAGATAGTCGTACTGTTCACGACTGCTCATCGGACCAGGGGTAGAGGTAATCTCCGGCGCAGAGTTGCCCAGCACTATCGGCGTTGCCCGAACCGCCGCTGACTCCTTTTCCTGATCTCGGGCTACCACTTCGACTCCAAGGACGTCTTTCCGGCTGAATCCCGACGTATCCAAGACCCTATCTGCGCCCTCTTTAATCAATTTATCGTTCCGCCACCAACGATACGCTAATTGGATCTCGTCGTGGTCCGGATCGGCTGCCTCAACATTTGCGTGAATTCGGCCAGGAACGGATCCTCCTTCAGCTTCAATCGTGACGCGGGTGACGATTGGAGGACTGTTGATCACTTCAATGTCTTCGGTGCGATACGGCATGCTCTCTATTTGACCGTCCGATGCAATTACCTCAACGGCCACCATGTCACCTCGTCTTATAAGGTCAGGACGCAATTCCGGACCTGAAACACCTGTCACAGCGTTGCCGTTGATAAACCAACGGAATCTACTGGTGGGCTTCTGCCCATCAGCATCATATAAATCCACATGTACTGCAATCGGACCACTTAGCGTAATGGGGCGTGGAAGAATCATAGCGTTTCGGACAACGGGAGGCTGATTACTGGCGGAATTGCCGCTGTCGGCGCTATCCGGTGGGGATCCCGAGGAGCACCCGAATAGCCACCCGCCCATGAGGCAGTAACCCATCATGAGCGGCCTCACTAGACTGAAACAAAATAGACGTGATCTCACCGCTCTACCGGAAGAGCAGATGAATCGATATGAATCTACATGTTCATCCATGAGAAATACCGACTGCGGGGATCGATCGCAACATTGGCCCCTATGTTCGAACTAATAGGTCCCCCGCCACCGCCTCCGCCACAGCTAGGGCAATCACCAAAATTTCCCTGACTCATATTGATCAGGAGTCCGAAGGGGCTTCCGCCATCACGACCAGATCCGATATGAACGACGATGCCGAAAGCCAGGCCGTCACCAAGAGAACCATATTTGTTAACCATTTGATTGGCTCCGGAGGCCGTGGTACCAATGATGGCCTCCTGATAGGCACTGCCCGTTTTATAGAACAAACTCCAGAGCCGACTGATGCCGGTGGACGAACAGACATTGTTCGTCGGAATAAATGTCGGAAAGAACACCATGCCGCCGAACACAGTCGGACTGTTTACGACCCGTTCACCGATACCGTAAGGACTCGGTTGCGACGGCGGATTCGCAGGCTCGACCAATTTTGTGTACCAACCTTCTCTACTTTGCACTAGCCCTATCAGACCGGAAAACGTCGTGACTCCAGTGACACCGGTTACTTGACTAGTCCCGCTGGCTTGGCCGCAATCTCCAACTCCCACCACACAGACCGTCGCATCCGACACATCCACCAAATCATTTTCCCAACAATTAACTGTACTGACGGTTTGGTCGCAACCGGTGTTGAGAACCGAATCCTTGAGCCCTACAAAATACTGCGTTGAAAGATCCGTCTTGTCTGCCGCGCCATAGTACCGACCACTTCCGGCAAACACCCAGACATTAGCCGCATCATCAATTGTGACGCCTGGTGCAGTCGCTACCGGCCCCATTTCAGCTCCAGACTGAAACGTATCCAACATTTCCGTTGGAACACGGTTGCCGCCGGACAGTATTCCCCACTGGGCGGGGTTCGTCACCGTTCCGAACGGTGCGGAGGCTCCACCTTGACCCATCGTCAACCGGTAAAGCTTTCCCCTCCAGGGCAAGGAACCGTCATTGATGACACGGCCGAAATAGACGACGTCGTGTCGGTAATCTAAATTCTTGTCGAAAGCAGTCATGTCGCCCAGATAAGAATTCCATGAACCAACCGACATAGTCGTGACAAGAGTATTGGCGCTGCCTGGGCCCGTAGCAAGGTCGACCACAAACATCTTCGATCCCTGCAACGCGGTTCCGTCATAGGCTGTAGGCCCTGAACCAACGACCATCTTCCATTTGGCATTAGTATTGCTCGCTATTGCATCACCTGCAGGGTTCACCCGCACCACTGCGGGAACGCTCGTCGCCAATCCCAGGGTTGATGCGCTGAACGACCAAAGCAGCTTCGGTGCCACGCCGGGTTGCGGGTTGGTGATATCCAGTGCAAAATACGCACTGTAGAAGGTGTAGTCTGTCCCACCGATATTTACAGTCATAGGCGGTGCGCCACTACCCGACACACAAACGCCGCAACTGCCGCCCATTCTGAAGCCGCCGATGAGAATAGTTCCCCAACCATTGGGGTGATCGGCATCCGGAGTAAATATCCGCACATCGGCTACTTTTATAGGAAGGTCGACATAATAAACATGTTGATAGTCTGCTCGGCTCAGCCATTCCAATTGCGGTAGCAATTCGTACGGCACAAATCCCCACAATTCCTCGCCAAGCAACGGCCCACCAGAATTATCGGACGGGGTGCGCGTAAAATAGCCATGCTCGATGGCGTTGGAACCGGTCGTCGAAGGATCATCTCCCGGATGGTAATATCCGGCATTGAACGCGTGCAGCATTCCGTCATTACCACCGACGTAAGCTACCTGCCGCCGGTTATAATATTGCTGTAGGAAAGCGGAGTACGATTGATCTCCGTATATGGCGTCATATCGATCCTTTGGAGAGGCGACGACCGTAGGCGTCGAGTGGATGATGTCGCCCAGCTTCCAGACCTTCAGCGTCCCGCTGTTCGCCGGGACTTGCAAACGCCTGTCTCGCGTCGTGGCTTGTTCGGCACAAGTACCGGGATCACAGCCTCTAATAAAATTGATAATCTTCGTTCCTTCGGCGCTGGAAGCAGCACGCAGATAGGGACGCAGTGTAGCCTCGTTCGCGGTGCTGAAATCCATCTGTTCGCCCGCGTCAACAATTCCATCATGGTCAGAGTCTACCCACGTCGAGAGCAAACGGGTCGATGAATCCTTCAAAGCCAACTGTTTTCCAGCCTCCCATAGAGGAACAATATCCGCTAGCGTTTGTGCGCACACGTAACAATCAGCCGAAGTGACCAACCCGTCGCTCGTCCGGTCGTCCGGTAGTCCATCGCCATCGGCATCGATGTACTTGTCGACCTTTACCTGATTGGCGACTGTATCGAAGCGCGTTTTAACGATAAGGTCCCGAACATAGTTCAACTTGCCGTCTTGATCGGTGTCCTCCCGAGTATTTCCAAATGTATCGATAAAAAGAGACTGCGTATAGCCCGTCCATCGCACATCGTTCAACGTAGAAGGTTCAATCGTGCTGGGAAAAAAGTAGGACTGATACAATGCTCCCTCGCCGGTATTGGCCGTTGCTAAGACGGACACTGAGGAACCGGACGAACTCCTCCGTAAAATGCTTGCAATGGTCGCCAGCAATTTATCTTGGAGGTCGTCCACATTCGAAGATTCAAAATAGGCATCTGGAATCCCATCCGGTGTGGCCGCCCCGGTATAGTTGTTTTCTTTGTCCCATTCGCTCGTCTGAGGGATACCGTCACCGTTTGAATCTTCAAACGCCCCCAGCCGCGCAGTTTGGGCAAGGATGCCGCGGCCGTTGATGTTTCCAAAGGCAAAGAACGAATACACCGTAATATTCTGGCTCCCTGGCAAACAATGGCCCGTCACGCCTACCACGGCAATCGTTCCATCCGACGTTCCACTGCAAGGTCGCAGGTCTGTCGTATGGGCCCAGTACGCCACCTCGTCCAAATAATGCGTGCCGTTGTCCGCATAATCGGTCTTGTGTTCCGCCAGAAGATCGCTGAACGGCGTTGCCGCATTTGTATTGCATGTTCCATTGATGGGACGTGGGGGAGCCCCGGTATCACTCCCCGTACAATGCACTCCATGATGGGCATGGGCATAGTCCTGCATTGCAGCCGGAACGTTCTTATCTTCAGTCGGCTCACCGTCCGTAAAAATAATGACGAACGTTTTGCAGCAGTTCACGATTTGAGAAGTGCTCGACCAGGCAGGAGTATGATTCTTTCCGAAAAAAAAGGGATCTCTTCCGCAGGCATTGACAATATACCCCGAAGGACAAGTCTCTGAAGCGCCTAGCGCCGTAATTTCGCTCGTCCCAATGGAACCGACTCCGCTTGTCGCAAAGTTGACTCCGTTGGACACACCACCCGAAAACGCAATCGGATACACGTAGGCTGACGGCGCATAAGTTGAATTGATTTGAGCCACGTATCGGGCTGTCTCATACAAGGACTCACTCAATGGCGTCCAAGTCGAGGGATAGGATTCTTGGACCGCGTCCACCATTGCCGCCGTGTTTGTGTTGAAAGTCTCGACTCCCGATCCAGACCAATCGATCGATTGTCGGGATCCAGTGCCGACTAACATTCTCGCTCCCTCTGCACTTGATTTAAATTCAAAAAGTCCAAATCGAGCTTTGCTGCCAATTTGCTGAATCACACCAGTCGACTCGGTCATACGGCCGACCTTGAGCCAATACTTTCTTAGACTGTACGAGTCGCCACAGTTAGAACTGAAGGTCGAATCGTTGTCGATGCAGAAATATCCCGAATCCACCCCGATCCAGAGTGTGGCGGGATTCCCAGACCTGTCAGCAAGCGGAACTCTGCCGACATAGGTTGTTGCTCCCGTTCCGCTGGCATAATCGATATCGACCAACTCGGTATTGACCCCGGTCACCTGTGCTCGAACCGTTTTTAGGGCCGGAGTTCCGCTAGCAGGGCAGGTGCCATCTGCAGCGCGCGCGACAAAACAATCCCCGCCGATCATGGCCTTCTTTACTGCGTCAAACCGTCTAAATGTCGCCCAGTTCAAGAAGTTGCCATCCCATTCGGTATCGGGGCAGGCCGTCGACAGTGTGGCTTTAGCAGTGCTAGGTTCGAACCGAGCATCTGCTCCCGAGTCGTAGCTGTAGCATTGGAGAG
>DASTLA010000094.1:0-17438 GCA_035715525.1 Nitrospiraceae bacterium | reverse complement strand
GATAAACCCCAACGACATACGCTCAAGCAATTGCGCGATATGTACGTGGTCAAACAGCAGCTGGACTATTCCTGCGGATCGGCAGCACTCGCGACGCTCCTCCAATTTTATTTCGGGGATAAGAAATCGGAAAAGGAGATTCTGGACAGACTATTTGCCCCGTTGAATGAGAAGCAGAAAAAGATCAAGGCGCGAAAGGGCTTTTCACTGCTGGACTTGCGTACGGTGGCCCGGACGATGGGATATGAGGCTGCCGGCTTCAAATTGCCGTTTCAGCAATTGTCCCGGCTGTCCGCTCCTGTCATCGTACATTTGGAGATGGAAGGGTATAAGCATTTTGCCGTGTTACGCGGCATGAGCTGGAGCCGGGTCTATCTGGCTGACCCTGCCCGCGGGAATCTGCGAATGAGCCTCGACCGTTTTCAAGGCGAGTGGACAGGTGTTATTTTTGTCCTCGGTAGAAAGAACGAAGAACAGATCAAAGAATACCCTTTAGCGATTCGTCACAATGCCGACTATGGGCGACCCGAACTCGTGCATTTCAGTGCTCAAATGGACCGCGGCATGTTTATCAGTATGTTACCGCTACGCTGACAGCACCGCCCATGTCCTGTTCTCTCTCCGCCGCGCCTCTCCTAATCCAATGCACCGTCACCAAAGACGCTATACCGGTCGGTGAGATCGCGCCGGCCCGATCGTTTTTCGTAGCAGGATTTCGGCCGAACCGTCGATCAGAAGGTTCTCGAGCCGGCCGATCTCCACGAAGCCCTGCTTGGCGTAGAACGAGCGAGCATCCTTGTTGAAATCCGTGACACAGGCAAACAGATTCTTCCCCCGGCCGAATGCGACCTGCTCGAGGTGGGCCAGCAATCGGGTGCCGAACCCTTTTCCTTTCCAAGCAGCCGCGATGCCCAACAGTTCAAGGTAATCACCGAACAGGAATCTGGGACGAACGATGGCGATACCCAAGATTTGCGCCTCATCTTCCAGGACGTAGCATTCTCGGCCCTGAGGAAGCGGAGCGAATATGCGGTTCCAATCGCCCGGCGTGAAACCGAGAGTGGTCCAAGGCTCGGAGCCGCTGAGGATGGCGACGACCGCGGCGCGGTCCTGCGGCTGCATGGAGCGGATTACGGGATTCGGGCCTGCGGTTGATCGCATGACAACAACTTCGACACGGTGAGGGCGGTGAGGCCTTTGTGCGGCAAGAGCGTCGTCACCAGCGCGTCGGTCACTTCCTTGGTATGCTTTCCCTTGCCGTTGGCATGGAGCACGATGACGCTGCCCGGCTTCAAACGCTTCTGGACGCGGCCGACGATGGCTTCCGCAGTCAACGTTGGGTCCGGATCGCCGGATTCGACGTTCCAGAGGATGAACCGAAGACCGAGCGCCTTGACCACTTCGACCGTCACGTCGTCATATTCTCCGTACGGCGGACGAAACATGGTGGCGTCTTGCCCGTATTTCGTTCTCAAGATGCGAACCGGCCCCACGACTTCCTTCCGCTGCTCGTCGGCGTCCTGCATCGGCAGATGGGCATGCACATCGCCATGCGTGCCGATCTCGAAAAACGGCACGGCGAGCAGCTTTCGCATCTGCGCCTCGTGCTTGACCATCCAGCGCCCCGACACAAAGAACGTCGCGGGAATGTGGTGATCGATCAGATAGTCGATCAATTCCGCGTCGAATCCCGACGCATTTCGTACCGGACACAGATCGTACGTCAGCGCGACGGCCGGACAAGTGGAGGAGCCGCCTGTGATGACCTGAGCCAGAGCAGGCGGAGAGAGAGGCAGGAGACCACCCATGAGGATCAGCCCCGCAGCGAGCATACGGAACACCGACCGGTGGATGCGCATGAAGCGAGTATACCTGATTGATGCCAAAGCCGATAGTTGACGGTTCAGTGAAACGCCTGCTACCGTGAAATCATGCAAGGGCCAGATTGGGAAATCGGGAAAGTCTTCGGCATTCCGATCCGCGTCCACGCGTCCTGGCTCCTCGTTTTTACCTTCGTCACCTGGTCGCTTGCCACCGGCTACCTTCCGGACATGCTGCCAGGGCTGTCGGATGGGCGATACTGGGCGATGGGTGGCGTAGCCGCGCTCCTGCTCTTCGGGTCGGTGTTGCTCCATGAACTGGGCCACTCGTACGTGGCCCTGCGTTACCGAATTCCAATCGGACAAATAACGCTGTTCATCTTCGGAGGCGTCGCACAGATGCGCAAGGAGCCTCCGAGTCCGCGCGCGGAGTTCTTGATCGCCATTGCCGGCCCTATCGTCAGCTTCGTCCTTGCCGGCGTTTGCCTGGCCCTGGTGGCGGTGATCGAGTCGTTCCCGTCGGGCGGCGCCTATCGGGGGCTGGCGGCTCTCGGCGCATTGCTCGGCATGGTCAATACGCAACTGGGGCTATTCAATCTTATCCCCGGTTTTCCGCTGGACGGGGGACGCGCGCTTCGGGCCGGGCTCTGGGCCTGGACGAAGGATTTTTACCGAGCGACGAGCCAGGCTGCGCTGGTGGGACTTCTCTTTGGCTTGACGCTGGGTCTGTCAGGCGCGTTGCTGCTCGTGGGGGCCCTCTCCGGAATCGTGCCGCCTTCCGTGGCGGGCAGCGGCGGGTGGATCGTGCTGCTCGGCGCCTTTCTTTTCGCGGCTGCACGGGGAAGCCGCAAGCAGGCGGCGCTCCGTGCTTCCCTGGCGGCGGTGCCTGTCCGCGACATCATGGCGAAGAATGTGGTGACCCTGTCCCCGGATTTGCCCCTCGACGAAGCCGTGAATCGGTTTTTTCTTCCTTACGGCTACGGCGGCTTCCCGGTTGTCCGGGATGGTCGACTCGTGGGGGCGGTGACCGTCCGAGATGTTCAGACCGTGCCGAACGCGCTCTGGGCGTCCCGGCAGGTGGCCGACGTCATGCAGACCGCTGTAGACCAGTTGATCGTCGGTCCCGATATCTCAACCATGCAGGCGATGGAGATGATGGTGACGCATGGTGCAGACCAACTCATCGTCGTGCAGGATGATTTGGTGCTCGGGTTGTTGACAAGGGCCTCGATCGGGCAGTTTATCGAACTCCACCAGCCGAGGCGATAATCCGAAGCCTCAATCATCATTGTTCAACCGAAATCGGCAGCAGTAGTCGAACCAGGTCAGTCGTCCGCTCTGGCCATGGAGAGATTTTGTAGAATTGCCACTCGCACGAGATGAACGGCCAACAGAAACCCGTATACAACGCAGAAGAAGTTGAAGGCCACTCGGTAGAAGTCAACCAGCAGAATGGGTAAGGACAAGGCAAAGATCAAACTGGCGATGAGCGTGACGAACGTCAACCGGCGACAAAACTCATAGGACGGCTCGCGTCCGACGAGTTTCAGAGCCTTCGCGTAGCGTGCGGCCCGATGGACGCGAAGTTCGTGGAGATCAGCCGGGCCCGGTCCCCATCGATGCAGAACGACATAGCCCAATAGGATGGGCAGCCAGGGGGCGGCCCAGAGCGGCCAGTAGGACGATCCCCCATACTGCTCTGAGAACACCAGCGCACCGAACGAGGGGGCATAGATCAGCCCCAGCAGCAAGGGCAAGAGGCCTTCGTCCTTCGGACGTTCCCCGTCGGGGCCTCCGTGAATCAATTCCCGCTCAAACAGCGGATAGGCATATTTGAGGACCACGAGCGCGATGGCGGCGCTGAACGTCTTGTCCGGAATGTAGCGGATGCAGTTCTGAAGCCAGTTCACAATCGTCCAGCCCAGGCTTTCGCTCCACGTGATTCCCACAATCGCCTCGAGGTACAACCGCACCGCATCTTCCCATTCTCCTACCGTGAGGCTGAGCGTCGCGGCCACCTCGGGATTCAGCGCCAGCACGGATCGTTCCCCGAGGGCGGCCTGCACGAAGGTGCCGGGGACACTCATGACGACGGCTCCCAACAAGCCGAAGGTCAGCAGGAACCAGGCGTGCATAAAGAGAGAATTCCGGCCGCTGCGGAGGTATTTTCGAAATCCGGTGCGCCTGGCCATCACACCCCAGAATAATCCGCCGGTGATGTTGACCAGCGACCAGGGGAAGATCACCACATCGGCGCCCGTCTCGGGATAGAGCAACCAATTCACGACCGAGTTCGAAAGCAGCGCCGTGATGGCACCCCACCAGGGTCCCAAAAGAAATGCGGTCAACGCCGTGCCGGTCATGTCCAGGAAGAGGATGCTTTGCAAGTGACGGCTGAGCGTAAGCCCGAGATAATTGAGAAGGAGACCGGCGGCGAGGATGACTCCGGTTTCATAGACGAACAGGTAGGAAGCTTTTTGAAATACCCTCGTATCGAACGGATCGCCGGTTCGGGATGCGGATTCGTTCGACCGGTCTTCGAGCGGGGCCGCTTTCTGCCCTCTGTCCGGCACGAACCGCTTCTGGATATCGAGCACCTTTTCCAGGACGGAGAGCATGGCCGCCACAAAGCCGGCGATCGTACCCCCCAGCAACAGGAGATCTTTTTCGGAGCCGTCGGTCATGGGCGATAGTGGATGATCGGTTGCGGCTGGTTCCGGCGTACCCAGGATTCTATCCAGGATGTCCCGGTCGGGCGAGGAAAAGCGCAAAATCGACGGGCGAGCCGCGGCACCGGTCCGGCGAGGATGCGGCGGCAAGATTTACAGGCCTGGTTCGCTCGTGGGGCGGTCTTCCTGTTGATGCACCTGGTGTGTGATGACGGCGCCGATGAGGAGCAGGGTAGAGGAATAATAGACCCAGAGCAGCAGCAGAACGACCTCGAGGAGCGATCCATAGACGCGGCTGTAGACCGCCGCATCTTCCAAGTACGTCACAAACAGTGCTTTGGCCGCCACCCAGAGAATGCTGAATACCGCTCCGCCGATCGTGGCCTCGCGCCAGGTGGGTCGCTTGTGCGGAAGGTAGCGGTAGAGACAGGTGACCGAGATGAAGGCGAGCAGGAGAGGAAGCGTATAGGTCAGCAGGAAATCGTGTGCCGCGATGGCGACGAGATCGAGTCCGAAAAGGCGCGGCGCGTGAGCCGTGAGCGTTTCAATGGCCTGAGTCGCGACGAAGGAGACGATCATCAGGAGGCCGAGCAGCCAGATCAAGGTAACCGCGATGAGGGTCGAAATCAGAGGGTGCCGATGCGCGGTCGTGCCGAAGACCGCATTCATTGCGTAGTCGAGCTCATAGAACACCAGGGCCCCGAACCAACCGAACGACAGCCAGACGATCCACCGGACCTCATCCAGTTCGGCGACCCGTCGAATGTCCATGGCCAGGCGTTCACCCATGCTGGGTAGAAAGTTCTTCAAAAACCCCAGCAGAAATTGGTAGCCCAACACATCCTGGCTGACGATAAAGCTGAAGCCATAGAGAAGGAGGAACACCATGGGGAAAAGCGACAGTAGGGAATAGAAGGCCAGCGAAGCCGCCAGGCTCGGGCACCCGCGCCGGCGGAAGGTACCAAGCACTCTGGACAGGAAATGCCACGCATCCATGCACGCTCAGTGCTCCCGTGGTGGTACAGTTCGAACCTGCCTGATCGTCCCTCACCCGTCAAGCTGAATGTCGGCACACGAGCGGTGGGGCGGAGCGAAAAGTCCGAGACGGCTATTTCAAGAGAGGGACGGCCTGAGTTGCGAGCGAGACGAGAGAGTTCGGGAAGAGTCCGAGCAAGACCACCCCTGCCAGCGCGCAGGCCAATACGAACGACAGCGTCGGTGACGTTTCGAGCCGGGATGCGTCGCCTGACGAGAGGTCGGCGTCACGCATGTACATCACCATGACGATACGAAGATAGTAGAAGGCTGACACGGCGGCAAATATGACTGCAATGACCGCCAGCCATGCCAGGCCGGCTTTGACCGCGGCCATGAACACATAGAACTTGGCGATGAAACCGGCCGTCGGCGGGATCCCGGCGAGCGACACCAAAAAGACGAGCATGAAGAACGCGGCCAACGGCTCCCGCTTGGCGAGACCGGCGAAGTCTTCGAGGTTATCGCTCTCATGGCCGCTCTTGCGCAACATGCCGACGAGAGCAAAGGCGCCCAAGGTCATGAATGCGTAGATCGCAATGTAGAGCAACACGCTGGCCAGTCCCGTGTTGCCGGCAGTTCCACCCTGCTGTCCCGCCACCACCACTCCGATCAATGCATACCCCGCATGCGCGATGCTGGAATAGGCGAGCATCCGCTTGATGTTGGTTTGTACGATGGCGACTAGATTGCCTAACACCAGCGTGACCACGCAGATGATGACAAAGAGCTGCGACCAATCGGCACCCAGCCCGCCAAGTCCTTCGACGAAGACACGCAGGAAGGCTCCGAAGCTGGCTGCCTTGGAGGCGACGGCCATAAAGACGGTGACCGATGTGGGGGCGCCTTGATACACGTCGGGAGTCCACATATGAAACGGCACGACCGCGAGTTTGAAGCCGAACCCGACCGCCAGCAGCACGAGCGCCACCGACAACATCGCATTTGCGCCGCCTTGTGATGCGATGGCGCCGGCGATCACCGACAGACGCGTGCTTCCCGACAATCCGTACAGAAGCGAAATTCCATAGAGCAGGATCCCGGAAGAGAAGGCTCCCAGCACGAAGTATTTTGCCGAGGCTTCCAAGGAGCGCGGCTCCGTCCGCTTGAGTCCGGCCATCACGTAGAGGGAAAGGGACATCAGTTCGGTGCCGAGGTAGATCGTCAGCAAGTCGGCACCGGACACCATCACCATCATGCCGGCCAAGGCCAACAGGATGAACCCGTAATACTCGCCGTAATTGAGCCGCTCGGCTTTCAGGTACCCAATGGACAGCAACACGGTGAGACCGGTGACCAGGTACAGCAGGAGCTTCCAAAATCCGGCATAGGGGTCGATGATGACGAGATCGCTGAAAGCTGATACGCGGGTCCCCATCTGCGACGAAGTCAGCCCCAGGCAGATGGCCAATGAGCCCAGGGTCAACCAGGCGAGCAGTTCCTTTTTTGCGGCGGGTACAATCGGATCCAACGCCAGCACCAGGCAGGCTGCGATGATGACGACCAATTCAGGAAGGATGGCTAGAAGGTCGTTTAGTGGAATAGTCATGGCTATGGTCGATCCACGAGCCACGAGAGGGCGGCTGTCGTGGGTTCAGTCGGGGCAAGCCGCTTCATCGTCTGCCGATCCGGCCCGGGACGCGAGGCAGTCGCCGGTGCGGGCGCCTCGAGCAGGGTGGCGACGCTTGCGTGCATGCGCGTGAGGAACGGGTTCGGAAAGATACCGATCAGGAACACGAGAACCAACAAGGGCAGCAGGGTGGCCAGCTCTCGGCCGTTCAGATCAAACAAATGCCCCCGTTGAGTTTCGGACGGCGTGCCGAACGCGACTCGTTGCATCAGCCAGAGCATATAGGCAGCCGCCAGGATCACTCCCAACGCGGCCAGAGCTGCGGCCGTCTTGCTCCAGACAAAGGTCCCGGCCAGCACGAGAAATTCACCGACGAAGCTGTTCGTGGCGGGCAGGCCGAGCGAGGACAAAGCGAAGATCATGAGGACCGTCGCGTACCGGGGCATCGGTCCGGAGAGACCGGTGTTGTCGCCGATGAGTCGGCTATGGGTACGCTCGTAGATGATGCCGACGCAGAGGAAGAGCCCTCCGGTCGTAATCCCATGGTTGATCATTTGCATGATCGCGCCCTCGATGCCCTGGACGTTGAAGACGAAGATGCCCAGCGTGACGAACCCCATGTGGCTGACGCTGGAATAGGCGATCAACTTTTTGATGTCCGATTGGGCCAGCGCCATGTAGGCCCCGTAAATGATGGCGACGACCGACAGCGCGATCATCGGCTTGGTAAAGGCGACCGAGGCATCCGGCAGCATCGGCAAGGAGAACCGCAAGAAGCCGTAGGTGCCCATCTTCAACAAGACGCTTGCAAGGATGACACTTCCCGCAGTCGGGGCCTCCACGTGCGCGTCGGGCAGCCACGTGTGAAACGGGAACATCGGCACCTTGACGGCAAAGGCGGCGAAGAAGGCCAGAAAGAGCCAAAACTGGAGGTCCGGGCCGTAGGTGGCACGGCTCAGCGCGGCGATATCGAACGTGTGCCCGCCTTGGAAATACAGCACCAGAATGGCGACCAGCAGCAGCACGCTCCCGGCGAGGGTATAGAGGAAGAATTTGATCGCCGCGTACAAGCGGTTGGGGCCGCCCCAGACGCCGATCAACAGGTACATCGGAATTAACATGGCCTCCCAGAACACGTAGAACAGGACGAAGTCCATCGCGGCAAAGACGCCCAACATCGCGGTTTCCATGATCAGCAGCATCGCCATGAAGGACCGTATCCGTTTGTCGATCGCCGTCCACGAGACCGCAACACACATGGGCATCAGGAAGGTCGTCATGAGCACGAGCGGCAGGCTGATGCCGTCCAACCCGAGGTGATAGTTGATCGGCGGCGAGGCGATCCATGTGGCACGCTCTACGAACTGCATCTGTCCGTTGCTCGAATCGAAGAGGAACCAGAGTGGGAGCGCACAGACAAAATCGGCGACCGTCACTGCCAGCGCGACCCACCGGGCGGACTGCTCCTTGACGGCGAAGCAGACGGCCGCTCCGATCAACGGCAGGAAGATCACGAATGTCAGCCAGGGAAATGAGCTCACGAAGTTCCCTTCGTCAGAAGAGTAGATATAGGGTCAAGATCACCACTGCGCCCAAGGCCATACCCATGGCATAGTGTTGCGTTTCACCGCTTTGGGTGAGCCGCATCAGCCAGCCGCCCCAGGCGATCGCTCGCGCGAGGCCGTTGACGGCTCCATCGATGATTCGCACGTCCACATGCTTCCAAAGACTCTGCGCCGCCCTCATAGTCGGACGGACGAACGAGCGGTCATAGGCTTCGTCCACGTACCACTTGTGCAAGGAGAGCTCGTAGGCTTTGCGCCATCGCCGCGCCAATCGATCGGGCAAGCCCGGATGCAAGACGTAGAGATAGTAGGCGCCTGCGATACCCAAAAGGCCCGCTAGAGTGGCCATGGCCATAATCGCCGCAGAGGCGGCACCCTCATGTCCCCCGGCGGTCGGTCCGTGGAACACGGGCTCCAGAAAGCCCGGGATGCCCATGTACCCGGAGAGGATGCTCAACGCCGCCAGGACGAGAAGAGGAGCGGTAATCGTCGAAGACGGCTCATGAATGTGGCCGGCGTGGTGCGAATCGACTCGTGAGGCGCCCCAAAAAGTCACGAAGACCAGCCGAAAACTGTAGAACGCCGTCAAGCCCGCCGTCGTCAATCCGCAGATCGTGAGCACCTGCCCCAAGGGACCGGCCGCCCAGGACGAGACAAGAATGTCGTCTTTGCTGAAGAAGCCGGCGGTGAGCGGAAATCCGGACAATGCGAGCGAGCCGATGACGAAGGTCCAATAGGTGAGCGGGAGTTTGTCCTTCAGCCCTCCCATGCGTCGCATATCCTGCTCGTGATGCAGCGCGACGATGACCGAGCCGCAACCGAGAAAGAGCAAGGCCTTGAACGCACCGTGTGTGAGGAGATGATACATTCCCGCCGTGTAGGCCCCGAGTCCGCAGGCCATGACCATGTAGCCGAGCTGGCTCATGGTGGAATAGGCGACGACCCGCTTGATGTCCGTCTGGGTCAGGGCGATGGTCGCTCCCATCATCATCGTCACCGCTCCGACCACCGCAACGACCGTCATGGCCGTCGGGGAGGCATCGTACAGCGGCGCCAGACGCGCCACCATGAAGACCCCCGCCGTAACCATCGTCGCAGCGTGGATCAACGCGGAAATGGGGGTAGGGCCCTCCATCGCGTCCGGCAGCCAGACATGCAGCGGTACCTGGGCCGATTTGCCGACGGCTCCCGTAAACAGCAACAGGCAGGTCAGCGTGAGCACCGATACATCCCAGCTTCCGCCGAACGGTTCCAGCATGTTGATCGTCTGTTGCGCCAGGCCGGTGACCTTGGGGAACACGACGACATAATCCAGGGAACCGAAGTAATACCAGACCATGAAGAGTCCCAGGATAAAGCCGAAGTCCCCGACCCGGTTCACGATGAACGCTTTCGTGGCGGCGTTGCAGGCGCTTGGGCGCTCGTACCAATGGCCGATCAATAGATAGGAACAGAGGCCGACTGCTTCCCAGAACACGAACAGCTGGAGGAGATTGTCCGCGAGGACCAGCATCAGCATGGAGAAGGTAAAGAGGGCGATGTAGGAGAAAAACCGTGCGTACCCCGGTTCTCCCTGCATATACCCGATCGTATAGATATGTACCAGCGAGCTGACCGTGGTCACCAAGACCAGCATCACCGCGGTCAGCCGGTCGATGGAGAGTCCGATGTGGACGTCCAAATTGCCGGACGTGAGCCACGTATAGAGGATGACGGTGATAGGCTGCCCCGATGCAACCTCGGATAAGGCCGACAACGAGAGGATGAATGAGCCTAGGACCGCCGGCACCGCAACGAGGTGGGCCCGATCTTTGATCCATTGCTCGCCGATCCCAACGATCACGAAGGCAAAGAGGGGTAGCAATGGAATCAGGAAGTAGAGCATCGAAGTTCCGACCACCGTCACACGTGGATCATCAAGCGGGTTGAGACGCGCCTGACGAGATTTCGATCGATTGACGAACGACTGTTGCCCATTGGCTCAGTTACCATTTCAGCAGCGTGAACTCATCCACGTTGATGGTCGATTTGGAACGGTACAAGGCAATGATGATCGCCAACCCCACCGCCACCTCCGCCGCGGCCACCGTCAGCGCGAAGAAGACAAATACCTGCCCGGCCACGTGGTGATAGTACTCGGAGAATGCCACGAAGTTGATGTTCGTGGCGTTCAGCATCAGCTCGACCGACAGTAAAATGATGATGATGTTCCTGCGGATGAGCACCCCGACGACCCCCGTGATGAATACGAAGCCGCTGAGCATCACATAATATGACAAGGGTACGCTCATAGGCTTTCGTCAAACTCTCCGATGTCCTTCTTGGCCAGGATAATGGCGCCGATCATGGCGACGAGCAGGATCAGCGAGGCCACCTCGAAGGGAAACAGATAGGTCGAGTACAAGACCTCGCCGAGCGTTTCCGTGTTGCCCAATGCCGTGCCCACGGTTTCGGGCGGCGTGGCGGAGGGCGGCTCGGCTGTACCTTGTCGTATGGCGAGAAGGATCACTTCGGTCAGAAGGGTCACTCCCAGGAGCCCCGCGACCGGAAGTTGGCTGTGGTAGCGCTCTTCCCGTTTGACGTTCAGCAGCATCACCACGAACAAATAAAGCACGAGGATTGCACCTGCATACACGATCACTTGGACGGCTGCCAGAAACTCCGCATGCAAGGTCACGTACAGCCCCGCGACGTGAAAAAACATGATCAAGAGCGAGAGGGCGCTGTAGATCGGATTGCGCAAGGCCACGACCAGGACGGACGTGATCATGATCACGGCGGCAAAATAGATGAAAAACAGCTGCGACACGATCTCTGGATTCCTCTGCCTTTCGCTACACGACGTAGGTTCGGGCCATTCCACAGCCCGAGATCCGATCGGCCTTCCGCCCGCCGCCGACCTAACTCTCCTTTTGCGGAAGATGCTTGAACGCGACGTTGAAAAAGGCCACGTTCGGGTGCTGCAGCTCGAGCCGCTTTTCCCTGATCGGGAACGAACGGTCGCCGATGGCGAGCAACTGCTGCTTATTGAGATGGAGTTGGCGCTTGTCGTACACGGACCATTCGAACTCTCGGGTCATGGCGAGGGCGTCGACCGGACAGGCATCCACGCAGAGCCCGCAGAACAGGCACCGCGTCATGTCCATGTAATATTCCTTCGAATAGCGCTTCGTCGGCTCGCCCGGCACCTCGGCACTCACCACCCGGATGACCCGCGACGGACAGGCGGCCTCGCAGAGATCGCATCCGACGCACTTTTCGGTCCCGTCGTCGTAGCGCAGCAAGGCGAGCATGCCGCGGTAATTGTCCGGCAGGGTCCGTTTCTCGTGCGGATACTGCAGCGTAATCGGTTTGTAATGCAGCAAATGCTTCAACGTGGCCTTCATGCCGACGAGCAGCTCATAGAAGGTCAGCGTCTTGATCCATTCGCTGAAGGACGATTTCCGCCTGGGTTGTACGGGCGCTGCCGTGCTCATCCTGTGTTCCGTCATCGTGGAAAGAGATAGGCGGCGATCGACGTCAGCACGATGTTGCCGAGTGCGATCGGGAGCATGACCTTCCATCCGAACCGCATCAACTGATCGTACCGCAGCCGGGGCAATGTGGCGCGCAGCCAAAAGAACAAGAAGAGAAAGAAGTAGACCTTCGCGGCGAACCAGACGACGTTCTCGATCCACGCCACACTTTCCAATCCCAGGTGGCCGAGCAGCGTGCCCGGGTACGGGGCGTTCCACCCGCCCAGGAAGAGCGCGGCCGCCACGCAGGACACCAGAATCATGTTCGCGTACTCCGCGATGAAGAAAAAGGCGAAGCGCATGCCGCTGTATTCGGTGAAAAACCCCGCGACGAGCTCGCTTTCCGCTTCCGGCAAGTCGAACGGAACACGGTTGGTTTCCGCCACCGATGAAATGACATAGACGACGAAGGCGAAGATTTGAGGAAACGGCAATGCCAGCACGTACCAGTTCCAGAAACCGCCGGCCTGCGCCTCGGTGATCTTCACCAGGCTGAGCGATCCGGACAGCAGCAGCACGCCAACGATCGCCAATCCCACGTTCAATTCATAACTGATGACCTGCGCGGCCGATCGCAGCCCGCCCAACAGCGAGTACTTGCTGTTCGAGGCCCATCCGCCGAGGATGATGCCGTAGGCGCCGATGGACGCGAAGGCCAAGATATAGAGGATGCCGATGTTGATATCGCTGATCACGAAGGGCTTGATCTGCATCCCGAACAGTTCGACCGTGTGGCTCGGGCCGAAGGGAATGACGGCGAAGCCGATCATGGCGGGAACAAGGGCCAGAATCGGCGCCAGCGTGAACAAGAACCGGTTGGCGCCGGCCGGAATGATGTCTTCCTTGAAAAAGAGCTTGAGGCCGTCGGCGATGGGCTGAAGCACGCCATAGGGGCCGACTTCCATCGGGCCCATTCGATCCTGCATCCAGCCGAGGACTTTTCGTTCGGCTAGGGTCAGGACCATTACGGTCAGCATCACCACGCCCATGACCGCGGCGATTTGAGCCAGTGACACGGCCAGTCGCAATCCGATTTCCATGACGGCAATACTCCTTCGTCCTACGAGACTTTCGCGAGAGATACTTGCGCGAGCTTAAAATAGGGGATTTGGTCCCGTGGATCAATCGTCCAGTCGGCCAAAAGCTTGGCCTCCCCGTCGAAATGTTCAGGGAACCAGGCCACTCCGGGCGGCACCCGATCGCGAATCTTGGCGACGGTGATCACGGACCCGCGGCTGTTGGAGATTTTCACTCGGTCGCTCTCGGCAATCCCGAGTCGAGCGGCATCGGCCGTATTGAGGATCACGAAGGGCTCGCTCTGTAAGAGCAACAGACCTTTGGCGCGGGTAGACAGTTTGCCGGAATGGAATAGCGTTTGGCCGAATACCAAGGTGAATGTATCCGGCGAGGCGGGCGCCGGACGAAGCGTGCCGTAGCGTTCCGCGACATCTTCCGCAAAGCCTTCGCCGAGGTACCGGTTCAAGACCTCGGCATCGATCTTGGGCGGCATGGGGCTGGGCCCGAGCAGGCCATAGCCGGGAATCAGGCTGCGAATCTCCTTGAGAATTTCCTTGGCATCCCCATATTCGATGGGAGAGCCCATCAATACCGAGAGTGCGGACAGAATTTCCCAATCCGGACGGCTCTGTCCGACTGGGTCGATGGCAGCGCGAACGGCTTGGACATGCCCTTCGGAATTGGTAAAGGTTCCGTGCTTCTCCATATAAGAAGAGGCGGGCAGGACGACATGGGCCATCGCGGCGGTCTCGGTCAGGAACAGCTCTTGGCATACCAAGAGATCCAGCTGGGCCAGCGCGTCCTTGGCCCCTGCCTGTGGAGGAAGCGATCCCACCGGGTTTTCACCCAGCACAAAGAGGGATTTGAGACGACCGTTCTCCGCCGTTGCGAGCAGCTCGGTCAACGTGGCTCCGGCAGTGCGGGGTAGATCTTCCCGCCATAACCCGGCCACCCGTTCTCGTGCGGCGCGGTCGTTGAGAGGTGCGGGCCCGGGGATAAATTCGGCGACCGCGCCCATTTCCACAGCGCCCTGGTCATTGTTCTCCTCGGCCAGCGGCCCAATTCCGCAACCGGGCTTATCTACCTTACCGAGCAGGATGAGCAGATCCAATAGGGTCGTCACGATGCCGTTCCCGCCCGGATGCCGGAGGACGCCTTGGCCGGTCAGGACCACGAGGCGGTCTGCGCCTGCCAGCGCCTGAGCGGCGGTGGTCCAATCTTCTCGCGGTTTCCCGGTACCCCCCTCGAGGCTTTCCCAGGATTGCGCCTGCAGCGTGGCTTTGATCCGCTCCACATACGAAGGGGCCCGCTGCGCAAGATCGGGATTGACGAGGCCTGCGTCGAGGACGGCTTTGATCAGCGCGACGACGGCGTTCCTGAACCGCGTCGGATGCGTCGGAAAATGGTGCGTCGCCAAATTCGCGATGTTGCTCTGGGTGTCGACCGCCTGCAGGAGTGATTCGATCGTGACCAGCGTGGCCTGCCGCTTTTTGACCGCCTCTTTCACCTTGAGGCCCGTAATGGGGTTGGTTTCAGTCAGGTTTGTTCCGACGAGCACAATCGCATTGGCTGCCACGATATCTTCAAACGAGATCGTCCACCGATGCGTCCCTTGAACACGACGCATCGCCTGGACCCCGCTCATATGCCCGTACCGTGCGCCGCTGTCGATATGATTGGTTCCAATGACCAGCCGCATGAACTTCTGGAAGACATATAGATCTTCGTTCGTGCAGCGCGAGGAGGCGAGTCCCCCGAACGCGTCTGGCCCATGGGTCTGTTTGATCTTGATGGCTTGCTCCGCGACGTATTCCAACGCTTCTTCCCACGTGGCCTGGACCAGCACGCCGTTCCGCCGGATCAAGGGATGCGTGAGCCGATCGGAATGGCAAGTGGCATGAAAGCCGAAGAACCCTCGCGGGCAGAGATCACCGTTGTTCCGGCCGGCCCCGTGGGAGGAGTTGACCTCGACGAGCTCATTATTCTTTGCTTGCACGGTGATGCGGCAGCCGTCGCCGCAGAAGGTGCAGATCGTATCCGCACGCTTCAGCATCCAGGGCCGATACTCGTACATGGAGAGGCGGCTGGTGATGGCGCCTACGGGGCAGATCTGCACGCACCCGCCGCAGAACTCGCAGTCCAGTTGGTGCGGGCCGAAGTGCTTGATTTCCGTCATCGTGCCGCGTCCGACAGGGGCAAGGGCTTTGACGTCCATGACTTCGTCGCAATAACGGACGCAGCGAAGGCATTGCACGCAGCGGTTCATCTGCGTTTCGATCAGCGGGCTGAAATACTCCTTTTGGAAGATCCGCTTGGTCTCGATGAACCGGCTGGTCGTCGGGGTATATTCGTGGGAAAAGTCCTGCAAGTCGCAGCGTCCGCCTTGGTCGCAGACCGGACAATCGAGGGGATGGTTGGCCAGGATGAACTCGAGTACCGACTTATGCGCGTCGTTCACGACGGTCGTGGCCGTACGGACGGCCATGCCCTCGGCAACCGGCGTGCTGCAGGCCGTCTGCAATTTGGGCATTTTCTCGATTTCGACCAGGCACATCCGGCAGTTGGCGTCGGGTTTCAGTTTCGGGTGATAACAGAAATGCGGGATCATCACGCCGACACGGCGGGCCGCCTCGATGACGAGCGTACCTTTGGGGACCGTCACCTGGACCCCGTCGATGGTCAAGCGAACCATATCTGATGAGGGGGACGTCATTCGCCAACCGTCAATCGATCGGACCGGCCGATCAACCGCTCCCCGAATGTCGAACGTGGTGGTTCAGTCACGAACTCCTGCCTCCTTTGACGAATGACTAAGCACGAATGACGAGTGACGATCATCACTTGGTCCCTACCGGTTGAGGCCGCAATAAATTGGCCGCTTCGGCCGCATGTATCAATTCCACATATTCATGCCGCCAGTGTTTCATCGTGCTCATGATCGGGGACACCTCGGCGTCGCCGAAGGCGCAGACCGTGCGACCCGCGATGTTCTTGCACAGGTCGGTCAACAGCTCAAGATCCGACAGTTGGCCACGTTTGTTCATGATGCGGCGAAGCGTTTGCACCAGCCAAGAGCTCCCCTCGCGGCACGGACTGCACTTGCCGCAGGACTCATGGTAGAAAAATTCCATCAGCCGCAATGCGGCCCACACCATGCTGGTCCCCTCTTCCATGACCGTTACGCCGCCGGATCCCAGCATCGACCCGGCTTGGGCCACGGATTCGAAATCCATTTTGACATCCAGGGAATCCGCGGTCAGAAAGGGCGCCGATGCACCCCCCGGGATGAAGGCCTTCAGTTTCTTGTCGCCGCGCATCCCGCCGGCATGCTCGTAAATCAATTCGCGAAACGTGATGCCCATCGGGACTTCGTAGTTGCCCGGTCGTTGGACGTGGCCGCTGACGCAAAACACACGCGTCCCGGTGCTTTTTGGAGGAGACCCGATGGAGGCAAACCATTCGGCGCCGCGAACCATGATGTGCGGCAAATTGGCCAGTGTCTCCACATTGTTGACGACCGTCGGTTTATTGTACAGACCATGGGTTGCCGGAAACGGCGGCTTGACGCGCGGAAGTCCGCGCTTGCCCTCGAGCGACTCCAGCAAGGCCGTTTCTTCGCCGCAAATGTAGGCCCCGGCCCCGCGGTGCACCCACACATCGATGTTTACGCCGGTGCCGAGAATGTCTTTGCCGACATACCCCGCAGCCCGCGCCTCTCCGATGGCCTGTTCCAGGATCTTCGCGCCGAGCGTGAATTCCCCTCGGATGTAGATGTACGAGGTGGCGGCGCCGATCGCATAGCATGCGATCAGGATGCCTTCGATCAACTGATGCGGATCGCGCTCAATGAGCTGGCGATCCTTGAACGTGCCCGGTTCGCTCTCGTCCGCGTTACAGCACAGATATTTCGGCCCTCGGTAGTCCTTGGGCAAGAACCCCCATTTGACCCCGGTCGGAAACCCTGCACCGCCGCGTCCTCTGAGTCCGGATTTCATGACGGTGGCCGTGACGTCGGCAGGGCCGACCTTGCCCAGCACCTTCCGCAAAGCCTGATACCCGCCGGATCTTTCGTAATCCGCGAGCGAGCCCGTATAGCCCGGCTGCAGCATATTTTTCAGCAACACTGGTTCGTACTGAGGCATAGTTTTCAGCTTAAAATGTAAGACGCGACACATGAAGCGTGAGTCAGCAGGAGTGCCGTCTTGCGTCTCACGTCAGACGTCTCACTTCTCACCGCCCGCTCCGGC
>DASTLA010000093.1:0-4976 GCA_035715525.1 Nitrospiraceae bacterium | reverse complement strand
ACCGATCGCTATCGGAGCACTTACCGAACGTGTGCGCAGGGCAGGTGCAAGCCCTGCGCGAATTGCGTGAGCTGACCGAGGGACAGGAGCGTTTCACCTGCTCGATCATCATTCCGGTCTGGAACAAAGAAGAACTCACGCAGCAATGTCTCTCGGCGCTGGCCGAAGTCACCGACGCGGTCGACTACGAAGTCATCGTCGTGGACAACGGCTCTACGGATGGTACACAGCATTTCCTCGGCCAACTGGCGGGCGATCTACGGATCATCAGAAACAACGAGAACCTCGGCTTCGCCAAGGCCTGCAACCAAGGGGCGAAGGCGGCCCGGGGCGAGTTCCTGGTCTTCCTTAACAACGATACCGTTCCGTTGAAGGGGTGGCTCTCCGCGTTGGTGGAGGAAGTGCGATCGCATGCCGATGTGGGCGTCGTCGGAAGCAAGCTGCTGTACGAGGATGGAACGATTCAACATGCGGGTGTCGCGTTCTCGCGCGAGTGGTACGTGCCCTACCACATTTACCGCGGCGTGCCGGCCGATGCACCACAGGTATCGCGGAGGCGCGAGTTCAAATGCGTCACCGCCGCCTGCATGCTGGTGCGCCGGGAGGCATTCTTCTCGGCGGGAGGGTTCGACGAAGGCTACCGCAATGGATTCGAGGACGTCGACCTCTGCCTGCAGATCGGCCAAAGGAATTGGAAGGTCATCTATCAGCCTAAGAGCGTCCTGTATCATCTCGAAAGTCGAACACCGGGCAGGAAGACCCACGAAAAGGACAACAGTCGAAGACTGCTCGACCGGTGGGGCCACTGTTGGTGGCTTCCGGACGAGGACTGGGTCCATCTGGAAGACGGATACGAGCTTCATACCATGGTGAAGGGCGATCAGTTGTCCTATCGCCTCCAGCCGATCAACGACGACCATGCCAGGGCACAACGAACCGTGGTCGCTGATGCGCAGCGCGCGGCGCATCGCCAGGACCGCGAGGCTGTCGCGGCATTGTTGCGACGTGCGGCCGAATGGCCGGCCGATGTGTGGATCTTGCGTTGGGCAGCATTGCTCTGTGTCGGAGTGGGACATCCGGAGCTGGCGCCTCGCTTTTGGGATCGCGTGTTGGCGCTCGAGGAAGACGATCGAGCACGTGTGGCCTTGGCGAAGTGCGCCTTGACGCAAAATGACTTGCCAGGGGCTGAGAGCCATCTATCCACGTTGCTGGAACACCATCCTGAGCATGGGGAGGGCTGGCTCCTCTGGGGCATTCTCGCCATGCAGCGGCAGCAATTCTCCGCAGCCTCCACGGCCTTCGGGCGAGCGATTCAATATGGGGCGGACCGGCGCAAGGCTTGGTTGGGCATTGCCATGGCTTCCGTAGGGGAACAGCGCTTCGAGCCGGCCTGGGATGCCGCCTCGACGCTCTGTCGCGAGTACCCGGATGACGAGGAGTGCATGCATTGGCTGCTGCGTTGCGGGACGGCGCTCGAGCGATGGGACCCGCTCGACGGCTACTTGAAAACCTTCATCGGTCGAAATCCCGGGAACCTGGCGATGCGCTTTGCGCGGGCAGGAGTGCTGCTCCGACGCGGACGCCGCGATGAAGCGCGCGATGAATACGAGCGCCTCCGGCTTCTGGATGCCACGTTCGAAGGATTGGACGATCTCGCGCTGCAGCTCCGCGACAGCGGGCGGCAAACAGTGACAGGCCATGCAGCGTGCTGACGGCGCGCAGGACCGTGCATTGGTCGTCCAGTTGGCCAGGCTGGGAGATGTCGTTCAATCCCTTCCCGCGATCGAAGCATTGCGGCAGAGCCGGTCGGGCATCATGGATGCGATCTGTGCCGAACCACTTGTTCCGGTGCTTCGCGCCTGTGCGAGTTTGGGACGCGCGCTGCCATGGAGCGGTTCTCACTGGTCGGGGCTTGCGAGTATGTGGGCGGATCACGCCGGCGAGGTACTGAGTTCCATGCGTGCGTGGTTCGAGAATGTCCCCGGACGTCCCTATGAAACGGTCTACAACCTGAACCAGCATGCGCGCAGTATTCTGCTGTCTCATCTTCTCGGCGGAAAGGTCTGTGGCCCAGGTGCCGATGGGCCCCTGGCATCCGGACTTTCTCCATGGGGCGCGTATTTGCGGACCGTTGCCGGCGATCGGGCTGCGAATCGCATCCATCTCGCCGATGCCTGGTGCGGCATGTGCGGAGTGAAGCCGCTGGGCCGGGGCCCCCGCCTGCGATTGTCAGTAGAAGAGTTGCCCGGGGATTTGGCTGCGATCGGTTCGGACAACGGAATGTGGGTTGCGATCGTCATCGGTGCGGGGGAGACGGCCCGGTGGGTTCCTCCGGCTGCTTGGGCCTCGTGGGTAACATTATTTTTGTCACGGGTGTCCGAAGGCCGAGTGATCCTGGTGGGAAGCGCCGAGGAGCGCGACGCGGGGCACAGCATTCATGAGGCGCTGCCGCCGCTCCTTCACGCGAGAGTCTGGAATGCAGCCGGCCGCACGACCTTGTCGCAGCTCATGCACCTGTTTGCACGTTGCCGATGGGTACTCGGGTCCGATACAGGGCCGCTCCATCTGGCGACGTCGGTCGGAGCACAGGCTATGGGGTTTTACTTCGCACGAGCCAGAGTTCATGAAACCGGTCCCTATGGCGAGGGGCATCGGGTGTTCCAACATGCGACCGAAGAGCCGCCTGCTCGATGGCCGTGGGCCGAAAGCGTCGCCGCTCTTCTTGGAACAGGGGCAAGCCCTGCGAAGGGTTGGACCCTCTGGGAGAGTCGCGTGGACCACTGGGGCGCTTGCTACGTGTCCGAAGAACAAGACCACCGCGCAATAGGAATGCGAGAGTTCGTCTGGCGGACTCTCTCGCCACATCTCACGGAATCGATCGCGGCATGAACAGCTTCGAGCACAATTGTGCCTTGCTTGCAGCGGCTCAACCCGACCTGATTGCAGCGGTCCGGGCTGCCGGAGGGGGCCTGCTCGAGTTGTCCATGGCGCGCAACGGCATGCCCACGGCGAAACGTTCGGGCCGATGGATCCACAGCGCCTATGATCCCGCGAGGGAAGCAGAATCCTGGGCCCAGGTCCAGGCCGGCTCTTGCCGGCCGGGCGAAATCGTCGTGGTCCTGGGGACGGGCCTGCTGTATCACCTCGAAGCCTTACGGAAACTCTTGGCGACTGAAGTCGAGGTGGCGCTGTTCGTCGCGAATCCCGAGGAATTGCACGACGCTTTCTCCGCGCGGCGCTTGGAAGCTTGGGCGCGGGGTGTCGCCTGGCTTTTCGGGGATGCCGAAGCGGCCGTTCGGCAGGCATGTCGGCACAAGCGACCGATTCGAATCGCAACCTATCAGCCTGCGGTGCAGGGGGGCCAAGAGTCCTACCTGGCTTTCGAGCAAGCCTTGCGTCGGCAGGTGGCGAAGCAAGCCGGCGGCCAATTGTCTGTCGCCTTGGTCGGCCCGATCTACGGCGGTTCGCTCCCCGTCGTAGGCTATGTGAAACGGGCGCTGGAGGACCTGGGACACAGCGTGCAGTGGATCGACCACAGCCTACATGCGCGCAGTTATGAACTCATGGGTGCGCTGCGTGACGCTCGCCATCGACAACTGATGCAAAGCCGCTTGGCGGAGGTACTGAGCCAGTGGACCATGGCGCATCTTGCCGAATCGCCCCCGGATCTCGTGTTGTCGCTCGCGCAGGCCCCATTGACGCTGCCGGTTCTCCAGCACTTGCGAAAGAAAAAATTCCTGACCGCCATGTGGTTCGTGGAGAACTATCGTCACTTGACCTATTGGCAGCACATGGCGGCGGGGTACGAGTTCTGGTTCGTGATCCAAAAGAATGGCTGTTTGGAAGCCCTGCGGGACGCGGGGGCCCGCCAAGCGTACTATCTTCCGATGGCGGCCGATCCTTCGGTCCATCGGCCGCTGGATTTGTCTGCGGAAGACGTTAAATTCTATGGATCAGACCTGTCATTTGTCGGGGCCGGTTATGCCAACCGCCGCTGCCTGCTGCCGCAACTCCTGGGACGAACCTGGTCGTTCAAAGTCTGGGGTAACGAATGGGAGGGAGCGGCCGAAATCCGGCCGGCGTTGCAGATCGATGGAGCCCGTATCGATACAGAGACCTGCATGAAGGTGTTCAATGCCAGCGCGATCAATCTGAATTTGCATTCAACGACCGGCCCGGGGCTCGATCCACAGGCGGATTTCGTCAACCCCAGAACATTCGAGCTTGCGGCATGCGGGGCATTTCAACTCGTGGATCACCGTTCCTTGTTGCCCGAGTTGTTTGCGGCCGAGGAGATCGTGTCGTTCCGGGACTTTTGCGAGGTGCAGGCGTTAGTGCCGCAGTGGCTTCAAGATTCCGCAGCGCGAACCGGTATGGCTGCTCGCGCCCGGGCGAGAGTCTTGGGTGAGCACACCTATCGGCATCGAATGGCGGACCTGCTCGGCCAGATCGGCGTGAGCCAGCCCGATCGAGTGGGGGCTATCCTCCGCGGTGACCGTCAACAGGAGGCGCTCGCGGCGCGATCAGGGGACCTGCCCGAATTGCAGGCCTTGCTGGCTCACCATGCGCCAGCGCAACGGGTCGAACTCAAGGATCTCGCGGCCTCCATCCGATCCAAGGGAGCAGGTACTCCGCTCAAGCGCGAGGAATTGATGGTGTTGATGCTGGATGAGTATCGAAGCGAAACGAGAGATCTACTGTGAGCCGGCAGGTTTTGCTGATCAACATCACGCGAATGGGCGATCTCGTGCAGATGGGCGCCTTATTGGAGCGGCTGAAATATGAACAGCCGGACACAGCGATCGATCTGATCGTGGACCGCCGCTTCGCCCCTGTGGCCGAAATGTTGCCGCATCTTCGTCACATCCTGTCCTTCGATTTTCATCAATTGATGGATGACAGCCGCGTGCAGGCATCGGACGTCGTCGCGCTCTACCGCGATCTCAAGACCTGGTCTGCACCGCTTGTGGCGGCCG
>DASTLA010000092.1:0-4647 GCA_035715525.1 Nitrospiraceae bacterium | reverse complement strand
GATCCTGGAGCCCGCGGCCCTGTACCGCGTGATGTCTTGGTTGATGGGCACGTTGATGCCGCCGGATGGGCGCGCGCTGCTGTTCCTTGCCGGAACCGCATTGGCCGGGACGGTGATGCTGCTGCGAGAAATGCAGGCGTTGAATCTGCTCGCGCTTGGCGAGGAATCCGCCCTGTCGCTGGGCTTGAATGTCGAGCGTGTGAAGCGTCGGCTGTTCTTCGCGACCGCGCTTCTGACCGGCGCCATGGTTTCGGTCAGCGGGATGATCGGCTTCGTGGGCATGATCGTCCCGCATATCGGTCGGTTACTCCTCGGAAGCGATCATCGGCTGCTGTTGCCGGCATCCTGGCTGCTCGGCGGCTGTTTTCTCATGCTGTCCGATGCCCTGTCGCGCGTCCTGCTCGCACCGTCCGAATTGCCGGTCGGGGTCATCACCGCGCTGATCGGCGGTCCGATCTTCGTGTTCTTGTTATCCCGGCCGTCCAACGTGCTGAGGGGATGAGTCATGTCGCATGTTCCGCCCATTGATCTGGATCATGTCCACGCCTACCAGGTGGAAAAGCTCCAGTTTCGCTATCCGGGTCATGACGGTAGCCGGGCAGGGCGGACGGTGCTGGAAGAGGTTTCGTTCGCCGTGCGTACGGGCGAGATGCTTGGAATTATCGGACCCAACGGGGCAGGGAAGAGTACGCTGTTGCGTTGTCTCGCCGGCATCGCGCGTCCGACGGGCGGCCACGTCAATCTGTTCGGCAGCGGCCTCCACGGCATCAGCCGGCAGGATAGCGCCAGGCTGATCGCCTATGTCCCGCAGGACCTGACGACGCCGTTTGCGTTTTCGGTGCGCGACGTCGTCCTGATGGGACGGTTCCCGCATCGCTCGGCACACCGCTGGGGCTTGCCTGGATGGGATCGGTCGGAAGATTACGATCGCGCCGCCCAGGCCTTGTCCGATCTCGAGCTCATTGACCTTGCCGACCGTCTGCTGGACGAGCTCTCCGCCGGAGAACGGCAGCGCGCCTACCTGGCGCGAGCCTTGGCGCAGGAGAGCCGTATCCTCCTGCTGGACGAGCCGACCGCGTTTTTGGATCTCCATCATCAATTGGAAATCTGCCGTATCCTGCGCAGGATACGACGGGACAAACAGTTGACGATCGTGATGGTGTCGCACGATTTGAATTTGGCCGGGCAGTATTGCGATCGCCTGCTGCTCTTGGCCGGCGGTCGGGCCGTGGGACCGGAGCGGCCGGTATCCGTTCTGCAGGCCACGACGTTGACCGCGGCCTACGGATGTCCGGTGCTGGTGGATATCCATCCCGAGACCGGCCACCCGAGGATCGGGCTTCCGGGACCGGGTCAGTAGGAACCGAGCATATGGCCGCTCCGCGGCCGCGTAAGGGGCCGGATTCGGTACCGATCCGGCCTGGATCTGCTGGGGTACCGCAACCATTATAGGAGGCTGGTTTAAGCCTACGAGCTGCGCGTCGAACTTCACGAACGATCATGAAATCATCGTGCGGCAGCGCGTGGGACAAGAAAAGGGGCGACAGCAGGGGAAGATGGTGCAAATCCATCACGGTGCCGCCACTGTGAGCGGGGAGTAACTCTGCATGAGGCCACTGGCAGGGGCGTCGGATAGACGTTCCGCTGGGAAGGCGCAGAGGACATGCCGATCCGCGAGTCAGGAGATCCGGCTGTTGATCCGATTCGTCCGCCCTTCGAGCCAAAGGGAAGGTGAACCGTGAGTCTATCAACGCGACGTCTCCGTCTGTCCGTCTTGTTGTGCTGCGTGCCTGTCCTCATGCCGCTTGCGGCTACGGCGCAGCAAGATCCGATGCTGGAAACCAAGGAAGTCGTCGTTTCCAGTACGCGACTCCCCGATGCGCCCATTGAAGCGCGCGAGTTGCCCGCCAAAGTCTCCGTGATCACGTCCGAGGACATCAAAAGAACCGGGGCCAAAACGGTCCAGGAAGCAGTGCAATGGTCCACCGGCATCGTGATGTACGACCAGGTCGGCAATAATTTTCAACAGACCATCGACATGCGGGGCTTCAACGGCCAACCGGTACCCGCGACGGCCGTCTTCGTCGACGGGCAGCGCATGAACGAGCCCGATTTCAACGTGGTCAACTTCGATCTCATTCCGATCGAATCCATCGAGCGGATCGAAATTCTCCCCGGGAATGCAGCGATCTATGGGAAAAATGCGCTGGGCGGCGTCGTCAACATCGTCACCAAGCGAGGAGCGGAAAAACAGCAGATCACCGGCGGCGTGATGTATGGAAGCTTCCACCGCGAACGCTACAACGTGACGGCCAGCGGGCCCATCGGAAAATTCTACTACTTTGCCACGATGAGCCGAGAAACGGAGAACGGGTATCGGGATTTCCCTGGCTCATCGGCTCGCACGGGCCTCTGTTTTTATTGCCCGCAGGCTCCGGCACGTATCTCCCGCCTCTTCGGCAAAGTCGGATACCGGCCGACGGAGAGCACGGACCTCGCCGTCTCCTACACCTACGTCCAAGATTTTCTCCAACAGGCCGGTACGCTGCCGCTCAGCCTCGCGGCCTTCAATCGCCGCGCCAATTTTACACCCGGCGATTTCGACGACAAGGAGACGAATGTCCTGCGCTTCACGGGGCGGCAGGAGCTTCCCTTCGGTTTCGTCCTGAACGCCAACGCGTTCTATCGGCATCTCGCACAGGATTTGTTCACGGTCGGGCAAACGTCCGTCAGCACCAGTTACAACAAAACCGAACAGAAAGGCGGCACCGCGCAATTGACGCAAGAGTCCACGCCGCTTGGGTTCCGCAATATGCTTGTCCTGGGAGGCGAATACACGAGAAACGACTTCGGCAATCGTCTCTTGGGCTCGTTTTCAGGATTCCCCTTTTCGAACCTCGGCTCTGCCAATCAAGACAGCGTCGGCTTGTATGCACAGGATACGTTTCACCTCACGCCGCAGCTGATCCTGACGGGCGGCGCCCGATATGACCATGATCAGATCGGATTTTCGGACAATATTACTCCCACGAACGACGGCGCGAGAGGCTTCAACCGAACGACCGCCCGGGGAGGGGTGACTTATCTCATCACCCCTGCGACGAGTGTGTATTTCAACTACAGTCAGGGTTTCCGGGTACCCACCTTCCAAGAGCTGTTCGCGCTTGGGCCCTTTGGATCGAATCCGAACCTGCGACCGGTCAAAACGAACAATTATGAGGTGGGTGTCCGGCAATCGCTCGGCAGCTGGGCAGAGGGAGCCGTCTCACTCTTTCAGATTGATACCCGCGACGAGATTCTCTTCACCTGTAATCTTTGTGACTTTAGCTTCGGCGACGGTCAGAACCGAAACGTCGACAAGACCCGTCGTCGCGGCATCGAAGGCACCTTGAAGGCGCGGTTCAACCAATATCTCGACGGCATCCTGAACTATACCTATACCGAGGCTCAGTACCGGACCGCGTTCAATCTCGCCGCGACCCGTACGGTCGAGGTCGGCGACAGCCTGCCGCAAGTGCCCAAACATCGCTTGAGCCTCACCGCCAACGCGCATCCGATCGAAGGCTTGACCATTTCGCTGATCGGTCTGTACGTGAGCAGCCAGTTTTATCTGAACGACGAGAACAACGTGCAACCGCGGGTTCCCGGCTACTTCCAGCTGAATAGCCGTATCGCGTATGAACGTGCCGTGCCCGGAGGGCGCCTCACCGGCTTCTTGATGGTGAATAACATGCTGGACCAGAAGTACAACACCTCCGGGATCATTGCCGCCAACCTGCTCACCGGCGGCGGCGCGCTCGAACGATTCGTCGTGCCGGCTCCCGGAATTGCCCTGGACGGCTGGTTTAGCTATCAGTTCGAAATTCTGTGAGGCAATGATGTTGATGGAGAGAAAGACGCTGCCTCCGGCCATCGCCGTCCTCGGCACGGGCTCCGACGTCGGCAAGACCCTCATTGCCGCGGGGCTTTGTCGCCTGCTGGCTCGGGCCGGGGTCCGCGTCGCGCCGTTCAAGGCGCAGAACATGTCGCTCAATTCCTTCGTCACCCCTGAGGGAGCGGAGATCGGGCGCGCGCAGGCGCTTCAGGCGGCGGCGTGCCGGATCCCACCCCATGCCGACATGAATCCCATCCTGTTGAAACCGGAGACCGACGGGCGCTCGCAGATCGTGCTGTGCGGATCGGTGTACGGCAAGACCGACGCGCAAGAGTATTTCACCGCCGACGGAATCGGACGGTTCAAACCTCTCGTGGAAGCCTGCTATCGGCGGCTGGCCGCGCGCTACGAAGCCATGGTGATCGAAGGGGCGGGGAGTGCAGCGGAGCTCAATCTCCGGGACCGGGACTTGGTGAATTGGCCGGTCGTGGCCCTGGCCGACGCAGCCGTCCTGCTGGTGGCAGACATCGATCGGGGGGGCGTGTTCGCGCAATTGATCGGAACGTTGGATTTGCTGGCGCCAGACGAGCGGGCCAGGGTGCGAGGGCTCGTCGTGAACAAATTCCGCGGTGACCTCGGGCTCTTTGCCGAAGGGATCAGCCTCTTGGAGGATCGTACCGGCCTACCGGTTCTCGGTGTGGTGCCCTATTTGTCGCGCTTGGGGTTGGATCAAGAAGACAGCTTAATCATCGAGCAGCCTCGGCTGGTACCCT
>DASTLA010000091.1:0-11231 GCA_035715525.1 Nitrospiraceae bacterium | reverse complement strand
GTTCCAATTTTGTCTCGCAGGCAAAACGCTCTTCGAAGGCGTCCACGAGTTGGTGCCGGGACACAGCCTTACGGTTCGAGACGGCAGAATCTCCCTGGCACGCTATTGGGAGGTCTATTACAACCTCGATTGGGACCATACCCAGAAGTATTTCGAAGACAGGATTCGAGCGCTCCTCGAAGAGTCCGTCTCCTATCACCTGCGCAGCGACGTGCCGGTCGGGGCCTATGTCAGCGGGGGGCTGGACTCCAGCATTGTGGCCTCGATGGCTACGGTGCATCAGCGCTCGGGATTCGTGGGCTTCACGGGAAAGTTTGCGAATGGACCCGCCTATGATGAAAGCCGTTACGCGAGAGAACTGTCTCAATGGCGCGGGTTCCATCTGTACGAAGCGGAGATCGGCGAGGACGACTTCGTGCGGGAGATTCAGAAAATCGTCTACCATCTCGATCAACCGGTCGCCGGGCCTGGGTCATTCCCCCAGTTCATGGTTTCGCAATTGGCGAGCCGACATCGGAAGGTCGTGTTGGGCGGACAGGGAGGGGATGAAATTTTCGGTGGGTACGCGCGCTATCTCATCGCCTATTTCGAACAGTGCATCAAAGCCGCGATCGACGGCACCATGCAAAGCGGCAACTTCATCGTGACCTATGAGTCCATCATTCCCAGCCTGTCGTCCCTGCGGGAATACAAGCCGCTGTTGCAGGAGTTCTGGCGCAAGGGCCTGTTCGAGGATCTGGATCGGCGGTACTTCCGTCTGATCAATCGCGCGCGAGACGTCGGCGAGGAGGTGAATTGGCCGGCACTCGACGGTTTCTCGCCCTTCGAGGCCTTCACTCGCATCTTCCGAGGAGACAACGTGCGCAAAGAATCCTACTTCGATTGCATGACGCACTTCGATTTCAAGACTCTGTTGCCGGCGCTCCTGCAGGTGGAAGATCGCATGAGCATGGCACATGGCCTGGAATCTCGAGTGCCGTTTCTGGATCATCCGCTGGTCGAGTTCGCGGCGACCATTCCTTCCAACGTCAAATTCATGAATGGGCGCATGAAGCACGCCTTGAAAAACGCCATGCAGCAAGTGCTGCCTCCGGCCATTCTGAACCGTACCGACAAAATGGGATTCCCGGTCCCGCTGCATGAATGGCTGAACCAACCGGGGTCTGTGCAGGAGTTTGTGCGGGATACGTTCTCGACAAGAAACGCATTGTCTCGCGACATCATCGACAATCGCAAAGTCTTGGATAGTCTGACGAAGGAAGCGCGTTACGGCAGAAAAATTTGGGGGCTCCTTTCCTTGGAACTCTGGCAACAGGCATTTCACGATCGAATGCCGTCATTCAAGCAAATGTTCAATGCGGAGGTCATGCGATGAAGGTGTTGATCACCGGCGGTGCGGGCTTTATCGGGTCTCATCTGACCGAGCGGTTGCTGGCACGGGGCGGGGAGGTGTTGGTCATTGACAACTATGCCACCGGACGACGGGACAATCTGGCATCCCATCGCCATCTGACCGTGGTGGAAGGCACCATTGCAGACGAGCGTCTGGTGGACAAGGCCCATGTCGGCTTCAAGCCGGACGTCGTCGTTCATGCCGCGGCTTCCTACAAGGACCCGGATAATTGGACGGAAGATGCGCTCACGAACGTCGTGGGGACGGCCAACGTCGTCCAAGCAGCAAAGCGCCATTCGGTCAAACGCCTCATCTATTTCCAAACCGCGCTCTGCTACGGACTCAAACCATCGGAGCAACCGATCTCTCTGGCTCATCCGGTAAGACCGGAAGGAAGCAGCTATGCCATCAGCAAGACGGGTGGAGAACAGTACGTCATGCTCAGCGGACTGGACTGGATGTCGTTCCGCCTCGCCAATGCATACGGGCCACGCAATCTCAGCGGGCCCCTCCCGACGTTCTATCATCGACTCACGACAGGCAAGGCCTGCTTCGTGATGGACACGAGACGGGATTTCATTTTTGTGGACGATCTGGTGACGGTAGTCATCAAAGCGGTCGAGGGGGCGGGCCACGGCGGCGTTTATCACATTTCTTCCGGGCGAGATGTTTCGATCAAGGAATTGTTCGAGGCCGCGACCAAGGCACTCGGCATCACGCTGGAGCGGGAGGTCGAAGTACGACCGCGCAGCACCGATGACGTCGCGACGATTCTCCTGGACCCGTCCCGCACCGAACAGGACTTTGACTGGAAAGCGGGTACGTCGATGGACAAAGGCGTGGCAGCCGCGGTGGCTTGGTACAAGAAGTACGGCATTCAGCAGACCTTCACTCATTTGAAGCCGGTCGACGGCACGAAATCGGCGGCATGATGCGGGGAGGTACACCTGTCCCTATGCGCGATCAGCGGCTTCTCGTGGTCGGGGGAGCGGGCTTTGTCGGCAGCAATTTGGTCCGGCAGGCGTTGACGCAGGATTGTCGGTCCATCCTGGTGATCGACAATTTGCTTTCGGCCGAGCGCGACAACCTTCCGTCCGATCGGCGGGTGACGCTGCTCGAAGGGTCGATCGCTGATCCCGCGGTGCTTTCACGGATCAATGACGAGTATGACTATGTGTTCCATCTGGCTACATTCCATGGCAACCAAAACTCCATTGCGGACCCGTTGGCGGACCACGAGCACAATCTGCTCACGACGCTTCGTCTGTTGGATCACCTGAAGAGGTTCAGCAAGTTGAAGAAGGTGGTCTACTCGGCATCCGGTTGCACGCTGGCCCCCCATACGTACGAGAAAGCTGAACCGGTGCGAGAGGACGGACCGGTGCCTTTGGAGTTGGACAGCCCCTATCAAATCTCCAAAGTCGTCGGTGAGTTCTATTCCCTCTACTATTGGAGGCAGCATAAGGTGCCCACCGTGCGCGCGCGTTTTCAGAACGTGTACGGACCGGGAGAGATCCTCGGCGCCGGCGTCTGGCGAGGGACTGCCGCGACCGTATGGCGAAACGTCACACCTAGCTTTGTCTACCGTGCGCTCAAGCGGCTGCCATTGATGGTCGAGAACGAAGGTCTGGCCAGCCGCGATTTCATCTACGTCGACGATATCGTCGAAGGCTTGTTCGCCTGCGCTACCGCCGGGCGGTCGGGGGATGTGTACAATCTCGCGAGCGGCGTGGAAACATCCATCCTCGATCTTGCTCGGCACATCAACCGACTGACGGGCAATTCCACTCCGATTCAATTCGTGCCGGCACGGAACTGGGACCATGCCGGGAAGCGTGTCGGCAGCACTGAGAAAGCTCGTAGTGAACTCGCGTTTCACACAGCGATGAGTCTGGAGGAGGGTCTTGTCCGAACGATCCGCTGGACCCAGGAGCAACTACCGCTGATCGAGCGCTGTATTCAGAAACATGCGGCCCGGCTTGCCGCATGAGACCGCCACGACGTCCAGCCAGCCTGCAGGTACGCCATGACCGCGCCAGCTTCCAGCCGGCTCTTTCTTGATCACGTCCGAGGTTCGGTCACGGCAGCGCAGAAGGCCGCTATCCTCTGTCGGCATTACGAGACGATCAGCCGCGAAATGCAGCGGGTGGGGACCTGGCGCGATCAGGCCCGGCTGCTCGACGTGGGGTGCGGCATCGGACTCTACGCCGAGTTCTGGCGTTCGCAAGGTCTCCATGTGACGGCGGTGGACGTGGACGTGGACCAGGTCAAGCTGGCTGCCAGATGCGCGAATGAGCGAGGCTTGGAGATCCGTTACCAGGTATCGAGCGGAGACCGATTGCCGTTCAAGGACGGGGCCTTCGATATCGTCTATGCGAATTCCCTGCTGGAGCATGTCGAGGATTGGCAGCGCTGTTTGAGCGAGTGGATTCGTGTGCTGTCCCCCGGGGGACTGCTGTGGGTCGAAACGACCAACGTGCTGTGTCCTCGGCAGGGAGAGTTCCGATGGTTGCCGCTGTACAGCTGGTGGCCTCGGCCGCTAAAGCGACTCGCGGTGCGTCTGGCCAAAGGCCCTCTGCCGGCTCTCGTCAATTACAGCTCCTGTCCGGCCCTTCATTGGTTTTCCTTCTTTCAATTGGAACGGTTCTGTTCTTCACGGGGTTTGGTGGTCCGGGATCGGTTCGATTGTCTGGATCCGCGGAGCATCGGACGGGTCAAAAACTTCATACGACAGGCGGCGGTGGGAAGCAGGCTCGGGCGTTGCTGCGCATATCTGCTGATTTCACCATTGGTGGTCCTCGCACATCGCCCGAGGTAGGAGCAGCTCAATGATAGACCGGTTGCCGGCCGTGGGATTCTACGCGAGAGGCGAAACGCAGTGGCGCTCGCTGTTGCGCGACACGGCCGCAGCTCTGTTCGGGGTCGGCCCAGAGAGTATTCCCGCGGCTGTACGGCATTGGCCCGGGTTGCGTTCGATCGTGCAGGAAGAGTTCCGCATCCTTTCGTACGTCATGGACTGGAAAGAAGCCTTCGCAGAGTCTCCGCTGTTGGACATCGAATGGTGCAATGTCAACAACCTGATCGAATTTGAAGCGGGCCTGCGCAAGTTGAAGCGCTATCCGCTCAGCGTTGTTCTGCACTCGGCGGCCTGGGACGATCTGCGCTTGCTTAGAATGGCGCAGGGACGTTTCCAGGATCGCCGTGGAACTCTACTGCTTTTCTACGGCAACGAGTATCACAATATGCAGGAAAAGATAGACTTTGCGCGGTCGGTGTCCGCCGACTACATCGCCTCGCAGCTGCCGCTCTCATCGGCGCAATGGCTCTACGCCACATGCGAGGCATCCACTATTCTCCCGGCGCCCCCTGCCTTGAACCCCCGCGTCTACCGCAGTGAATGCGCCGCCCGCCCCATCGATATCGGTTTTCGCGGCGATCTTTACATCAGCGCCTATGCCCTTGGAGACACCGAACGGACCGACATTCTCCAGTACTTCGACCGCCATGCCGAAGCCTGGGGGCTCACCAAGGACATCGCGTTCGTCCGCCATCCGCGGGACCAATGGAACGAATTCCTCAATCGCTGTAAGGGCATCATGGGGGCGGAATCCGGCACCTATTACCTTGAACGGGACGATCGTACCAGGCAAGCGGTCATCGACTTCCTGTCTCGCGAGCCGACCGCGACGTTTTCCGACGTATACGAGCGATTTTTTCGGAGCTACGCCAATCCAGTGTCCGGGAAGGCGATTTCCTCCCGCCACTTCGAGCCCATCGGGACGAAAACGTGCCAGTTGCTGTTGGAAGGGGATTACAACGGCATCCTGAAAGCGGATGAGCATTACATCGGCATCAAGAAGGATTTTTCGAACATCTCGGACGCGATCCGCCGCTTCAAGGACCCGGCTTACCGCCAAGGCATCACCGCTCGCGCCTTCGAACATGTGTTGGCGGCGCACACCTATGCACATCGAGTGGCAGGATTGCTCCAGGAGGTGCTGGCCGGATGTCGCGAAGTGAATCCGTCGCCCGTATGGCGGGGCGCTGCATGATGGGGAAGATCCGCCAGGCCCGCGCGCCCCGAAATTGCTCCGAGGTTCGACGGAGCCGGGAGTCCGGCCCACCTTCGTTGTTGCGCGTCTGTTTCATTTCTCCACTGGGCTACGGCCTGTATCATCCCGAGTCCGGTGTGCCGTTCGGCGGCGCCGAGGTGCAAACCTTTCTCACCGCCGGGGCGCTGGCGAAGGACGCAGGCTTCCACGCTTCCGTGCTGGTCACCGCGGAGCGAGAGCCGGTCGTTGAGCAGCTGGGTGCGCTGACGCTCATCATCCGACGCGGCCGGGGCCGACTCGCGGAACGGCAAGGCCTGAGGGCGCTCGGAGGCTACTGGTCTTCTTTTCGAGAGATGTGGCGGCTCTTCCAGCAGATCAACGCCGACGTCTACGTTCATGCCGGCTCTGGGGCTGAGGTGGGAGCCTATGCGCTGATTTGCCGGCTCCTGCATCGGCAATTCGTCTTTGTCGTGGCGTCCAACGCCGATCTCGACAACCGCTACGGACTGACCGGGGGATCTCTCCGGCAATTGTATCCCCTGGGCGTACGACTTGCGGACCGCATCGTCTGTCGGACGGAGGATCAGCGGGCACTGCTTCGCCGACGATTCGGTCGAGTCGGACTTCTCATTCGGTGTGCCCATTCCATACCGATGGAGAGCGACGAGGACCGGAAGACCATCCTCTGGGTCGGCCGAATCCATCGCGTCAAACAACCGTTGCTCTTTCTCGACTTGGCAGATCGCTGCCCAGAGCTCTGTTTCACGATGGTGGGGATGCGGGATCCACTGCAATCCGATCTTTGGGATAGCGTGCAAGCCCGGATCCGCAAGATGCAGCACGTCGCCTTCCACTCCAATCTACCGTTCGCAGGCATGAACGAGCTGTTCAAATCCGCCGCCTTGGTCGTGAATACGTCTCAGTATGAAGGCTTTCCCAACACTTATGTGCAGGCAGCCGCACATGGGGTGCCAATTGTCTCCTTGTCCGTCGATCCCGATCGCGTCATTGCCGAACAAGGCCTCGGACGATGCGTGGCTGGAAATTTCGAGCACTTGGTGGGTGCGGTACGGCGGCTAGCGGATGACGACGCGCTTCGTGCCGATTGCGGCAGGCGGGCTCGTCTCTACGCGAGCGAGCACCATAGTCTTGAGGCTGCCGTCTCGCGCTGGAAGGCTGAGCTGCTTGCGCTGTCAGGGCACAGTCGAAGAGCACCATTGGGAGAGGCCGCATGAAGCGGCGCCTGACACTCTGTTTCGTGGGACCGGCGGCGTCCATCAATCTGCGACGATGGGTCGAATGGTTCGGACAGAAGGGCCATGACTGCACCGTTCTGACTGTCGAGCCCATGCTTCCGAATCCCACTGGCAGCTGGCGACAAATCGATCTGTCCGGCACTCCCATAGGCGGGAAAATAGGTCGGCTGGTTTCCGCCCGCCGGCTCGCGAGCACAGTCGCTCGGCTCGACGCAGATGTCGTGCATGTCCATTATCTACGAGGCCTGGCTTGGGTGTTGGCGGCAGGCTGTCCTCGACCCTGCGTTGTCACGCCTTGGGGAAGCGATGTGTTGCAGGAGCAGGGAGCGTTTCGCGAATGGTATAGCAAAGCGCTCACGCGACGACTGTTGAGCCAGGCGGATCTCGTCACCGTGCACAGTGCCTACATGGAAACGGCGGTGCGCAGCCTCGCGCCGGGACTGGGCACGGTCCTTCGTGTCGGATGGGGAGTCGATATGAAACGATTCCGGACAGGCTTGGACTCGGTGGCGCTTCGCCGGTCTCTCAACCTTGGACTTGACGACCCGGTGATTTTCAGCCCTCGTCTGGCGCAGCCCTTGTACAACCATGAGCTGCTGATACGAGCAATGCCCGATGTGCTCCGGGTCGTTCCCCAAGCCTGCGCGATCTTCACCGAGCACACAGCGGACGACAGGTATATCGCCCGACTGCGCAAGTTGGCCGATCATCTGCACGTCGTCAAACAGATACGGTTCGTCGGGGAACTGTCTTATGCCGACATGCCGCGCTGGTACAACCTCTCGGCCGCCGTCGTCATGATGCCGGCATCGGACGGCATGCCGAGTTCGCTTCTCGAAGCAATGGCCTGCGGCGCAGTGCCCGTGCTCACCGATCTTGCCCAATACGACGAACTGGTGCGCGACCGCATCAATGGCCGGCGCGTCGAACACAACCCGAAAGCGCTGGCTGTCGCGTTGGTTGAGGTGCTGCAGGATGAGATCTTCCGGTGCCGCTGCAGCTTGGAAAATAGACGTCTGATGGAGTCGATCGGCGATCAGGACCGCGAGATGGAGAAGATGGAAGCTCTCTACTATCGTTTGGCTGGGGCGATGCAGCGCTCGCATGCGCAAGGGGCGGGAGCATGTGCGCAATAGCGGGGCTCCTCCAGCCGCCCGACGAGGCGGTCAATGGTCGATTGCTGGCGGCGATGATGCAGGCGCAAGTACACCGCGGACCTGATGGCGAGGGCTATGTCCTGCTCTCGTCCCAGTCGCCTGACAAGGCTCATGTTGCGGGCAGGACGTTGCGGGATCTGTCGTACCCGCAAGGGCGATACTCCATCGGCTTGGCGCACCGACGGCTCGCCGTCATCGATGTGAGCGACGCGGGGCATCAACCGATGGCGAGCGCCGACCGACGCGACTGGATTACATATAACGGTGAAATCTATAACTTCGTAGAGGTACGGCAGGAGCTGTGCCGGTTGGGACATGAGTTCCGATCGGTGTCCGACACGGAAGTCTTGCTCGCTGCTTATCGTCAGTGGGGACTCGGCTGCCTCGACAAGCTCAACGGGATGTTTGCGTTCGCCCTCTGGGACGGGGTCGGGCGACGGCTGGTCTGTGCCCGAGACCGGCTGGGCGAAAAGCCTTTCTACTACAGTTGGGAGCGGGGACGATTGGCTTTTGCGTCGGAGCTGAAGGGCCTCCTGCCTGCACTGACCGCGAGGACTGTGAATCAACGATTGGCCTATGCCTATCTCGACGGCGGACGATTGGATTTCTCCCGCGACACCTTTCTCGAACAGGTGCAGCAGTTGGAGCCGGCGCATTATCTGATACTCGACAACGGTCAACTCGCGCAAGGGCGATATTGGCAGCTCGCCGGCAAAAGGACGGAACGGTCCGCCGGCGGCGAGGCGATGCGGGAACAGTTTCGAGAGCTGCTCACCGACGCCGTCCGTTTACGCCTGCGCAGCGATGTCGCGGTGGGAAGTTGCTTGAGTGGAGGATTGGATTCATCGGCCGTCGTGTGCCTGAAGCAGGAGATTCTGGGACGGCCCAAGCAGAAGACGTTCTCCGCTTGTTTTGCGGAGGGCCGCTTCGACGAACGACGTTTCATCGAGGAGGTCGTGCGCGCGCGCGGCCTCGATACACACTATACGATTCCCGACCCGAAGGAATTGTCCGTTGTCCTGGACCGGTTGGTCTGGCAACAGGACGAGCCGTTCGGATCGACCAGCATCTTCGCGCAATGGACCGTCATGCGGCTGGTCTCGGAATCCGGCGTCAAGGTCGTGCTGGATGGACAAGGGGCCGATGAATTACTCGGCGGATATCACGGGTTCTTTGGCGCGTTCTTCGCCGATCTCCTGCGAGCGGGGCGATGGGCGCAAGCCCTCCGTCAATGGCTGGCCTATCGCCGCCTGCATGGCCGATTACCGCCGCAGGCACTGGCAAACTTCGGGCGAGCGCTGTTGCCGGCATCTTCTGTCCAACGCATGCGGGATCTCGTCGCGAGGAATCACCTCTGGATGAACGGCGATTTCGCCCGCCGATGGCGCTGTCCCGAGCCTCCCGATATAGCGGCCTCCAGCGCGGTGACCGCGCTGCAGCACCGCCTGCTCACCAGGCATGGTCTGAGGGCATTGCTTCGCGCGGAAGACCGGAATTCGATGGCGTTCGGGGTCGAAGCCCGGCTGCCGTTCTTGGACCATCGTCTCGTGGAATGGGCTTATGGACTGGACAAAGCATGGATGCTGCGCGACGGCTGGACGAAAATTCTCCTGAGGGAATCCTTGGGAGGAATACTTCCACCAGTCATCCAGTGGCGTTCCGACAAGATGGGGTTCGCCACTCCGGAAGATGAATGGTTCCGCGGCGAATTGGGTCTTGTGCTGGGGGACTGTTTGGCGGACCAGCGCACGAAGACCAGGGGCTACTTGGACATCGGCGGCGCTTCACAGGTCTGGCAATCGCACCGGCACAGCCGGGCGGCGCTCGGGCCGACGCTCTGGCGCTGGCTCAACTTGGAGCTCTGGTGCCGCCGCTTTGTGGATCATCGGCTATGCGACGTGTCCTAGTGCTGATCAACAATACCGGTCTCGGTGGCACTGAACGCCGACTCGGACGGCTCTTCGCGCGAATGACGATGGAGGAAAAAGAGACTGTTTTCGTGCTCAATCGAGGCCTTTGGGCTAAGCTGGTAGCCGGAGACCTGGTGGCCCCTGCGGGTCGGTGCACCATCCGCTTGGCGGAGCCGTTCGGATGGTTCGCAGCCAGGCTGCCTCGCGCCGGATCCTTGCCATTCTGGGTGAGCAAACTCGATTACCTGCTGATGGCGGCTTACGTGCTCTTACGATATGGCTTGGCTTCCCCGCGGATGTTCCATGTCGTGTTGGGGGGAGCTTATGTCACGTTGCCGTTGATGCTAGCGAGGCGGGACCATCGGTATGTGATTTCCATCACCGACCCGAACTTGTCGAGCCACGTGGGGTCGCCGTCGGCGTTGCCTTTGTTTCGGGCGGCCATCCGTAAGAGCCATGCCGTGGACGCTCTCACCGAAGACATCGCTGCTTCGCTGGTAGAGGGCGGCATCGAGAGGGAAAAAATCTGCTGCTCCGAAGGGAGCGTCGTCGACCTGAGCCGGTTTCGACCGCAGAGAGAGAAGGAGCGGCTGGTGGTATTTGCCGGTCGCATGGTGAACGAGAAGAACCCCTTGCTCTTTTTGGAAGCGGCGCCGGCCATTCATCGCGCGATACCGGAAGCTCGATTCTGTCTGTTGGGCGACGGGCCGCTTCGGGCCCGCATCGAGGCCGAGGTCGATCGTCTAGGCCTTCGATCGGTCATCCGTACCGGATTCGTGGAAGATATGGCGTCGATTCTCGGCCCTGCGATGGTCTTTGTCTCACTGCAACGGCGGGATAATTTTCCTTCGCAGGTTCTGCTGGAAGCCATGGCTTCGGGGGCAGCCACCGTGGCCACGGATGTAGGGTTGACCTCTAGGCTGGTGGACGAGGAGACCGGCATACGCGTCCGACCATCGGCCGAAGAGGTAGCGCGGGCGGTCATCAAGCTTCTCAGTGATCCGCCCCGTTGCTGTGCCATGGGAGGACGAGCGAGGCAGCGGGTGGCGGACATGCATTCGGAAGAACGCTACATCTCCTATCTGGCTGGGTTGTATGCCCGTGCGGAGGCAGTTCCACGCAGAAGCCGACCTTCCACCACAGAAGAACATTCTGTGAGCGGAGCGCTGCCCAAGCCATGATTTTGCTCGTATTGACCATGCTCCTGGCCTTTGCACTGTCCCTATCCGGAGTCCCGCTCGCCCGTCGAGCTGCGTTGAAATTCGGGATCGTCGACAGCCCCGATGGCCGCTTGAAACATCAACAGGAGCCTGTTCCCTACCTGGGCGGGTTGGCCGTGTACTTGTCGTTTTTGGTGAGTCTAGCGTTCACGTTCGAGTTCCGCCAGGACGTACTCGGAATCGTACTGGGGGGAACGTTGATCGTCATGGTGGGTCTCATCGACGACTTCGGAGTCATGACAC
>DASTLA010000090.1:0-4954 GCA_035715525.1 Nitrospiraceae bacterium | reverse complement strand
CATCGATCCCATCATCATTCTCGTGGCCGTGCCGCTGGGCTGGATCGGCACCGTGCTGATGCTACACCTTACCGATACGTCGGTGAACGTCGAATCGATGATCGGCACGTTGATGATGATGGGCATCGTCGTGTCGAACAGCATCCTGCTCGTGGACTTCGCGAACCGGATGGTGTCGCACGGCGCCTCTGCCGAACGGGCCGTCCTGGAAGCCGGACGGCGACGCATCCGGCCGATCCTGATGACTGCGCTGGCGACGATCCTAGGGTTGCTGCCGCTCGCATTGGGATTCGGCGAAGGCAATGAAACGATGGTCCCGCTGGCACGCGCCGTGGTCGGTGGGCTGGCCGTCAGTACGATCATGACGCTCGTCGTCGTGCCCGTAATGCATTGTATGGTGCTGCATCGTCGGGAACGGCCAACCCTCTCAGCAACTCCCGGCGCGACGGCGGAGGAAATTTAATGGACGACACACAAGCACCGCGCTCAGCGTCGCAACCAACCAGGCGCCGCGCCCTACTGTTGGCAACGACCGTCCTCGCGTTGGTTGCCGGCGGCCTCTACTGGTTCGCTGGCCAGGCTCCTCCGACCGGCAAGCCCGAAGCCCCCAATCGCGTCCTCGCGTCGTCCGCGGAAAACGACGCCGGCCCAACATCGTCCGAGCTCGATAGGGTCCCCGTCGACGTCCAGGTGACCAAACCGGCCAAGCGGGATCTGGTGTACACGATTACGCTGCCGGCCAATATCGCACCGCTGTACCAAACGACCTTGTACGCAAAGGTGTCCGGTTACTTGAAGTGGATCGGTCCCGACAAGGGGGACGCGGTGAGGAAGGACGACGTCGTGGCGATCATCGACGCGCCGGAGGTCGAAGAGCAGTACCACCAGGCAGTATCCGACTACAGGATAAAGAAAATCACCTACGAGCGGCTGACCAAAGTATGGAAAGAATCGCCGGACGTCATTGCGAAGCAAGACGTCGATGTGGCGGAGGCGGCCTATCAGGGAGCCAAGCACCTGATGGAGCAACGGGTGGCGCTGCGCGATTACACGAAGGTCCGCGCTCCCTACGATGGCATCATCACCGCCCGTTTTGCCGATCCCGGCTCCCTGATTCAGGTCGCGACGTCATCGGCAACGGGAGCAATACCGCTCTTTACGATTATGGACCTCCATGTCGTCCGCGTGTACAGCAACGTGCCGCAAGATGAGAGCCCATGGGTCTCCCCCGGCAAAACGACGGCGACCGTGACCGTGAAGGAACTTCCCGGCCGTACATTTTCCGGCAGCGTCACGCGCTCGACGCTGGCACTCGACCCGTCGACCCGCAGTCTCCTCGTGGAGATCGATTTGCCGAATCCCGATCAGGCGTTGCGGCCCGGCACCTTTGCCGAGGTCACGCTGGGCCTGCGCGAGATTCCGCATGCCCTGGTACTACCGCCGCAGGCGATCATCAGCGGTCCCAAGGGCAAATCGGTCTTCATCGTCGAACAGGGCAAGGCGCAGTCCATTCCAGTGCAGACCGGCATCACCGACGGGGGCTGGATGGAAATCACCGCCGGTCTAAACGGCGAAGAGGATGTGGTCGTCGTCGGCAAGCGAAAGCTGCTCGACGGTGCACCGGTGCACGCCATGCCGTTCCAACTTCCGGAGGCCAAACCTTCACAACAGAAATTCGAACGCCGGTCAGGAGGCTCGTTCCCTTCGATCACCCAATCATCGCCGAACCCGGAAACGAGGAAATAGGAGACCGAAATGAAATTTCTTGCACGTCCTTGCACGAACCTCGCTACCTGTCTCGTCCTGATGGCGCTGAAGGTCACCGGGTATGCGGCGGAAACCGATGCCCCGGCGTTGCCGGCGCAGGGCGGATTTCTGAGCGTCCAGCAGGCAGTGGACATTGCTTTGAAGTATCATCCCTTGGTGGCGGAAGGTACGGCCAACTTGAAGGCCTCTCAAGCGAGAACGGATCAGGCACGATCACTCTACTATCCGCAAATCTATGCAAACGCCAACACGGTGGCAGGAGCGGGTGTCACCAACCCGCGGTTTCTCATCGGTGGCGGGCTGCTGCGGGAAAATCAAACCACTTTCACAGGGGGCGTGATCGCCAACCAACGGATCTACGATTTCGGATATACCGCGAATCTGGTCGAATCTAACAAACTTGCGGCCCGTTCAATGGAGCAGGACGTCAATGCGAGGCGGGCGCTGGTTCTGGTTCAAGTGGAGCGCGCCTACCTCAATAGCCTGAAACGGCGGCGGCTCGTTCAGATCGCCGAGGAAACCGTGCGGGAACGTGGGCAGATCGCAGGACAGATCGAAACGCTCTACCGGCAGCAATTGAAATCGAAGCTGGATTTCGATTTGGCACACGTCGAATTGGTAAACGCCCAATCGCTGCTGGTTAAGAGTCGCAACGATTTGAGGTCCAGTTTCGCGGATTTGAACCGCACGATGGGTGTCGCCGGCGCGGACGACTACGTGCTTGAGGACGTATCGGTCGAAATTCGCCCCCAGAAGCCGCTGGACGGCTGGATCAACGAAAGTCTTTCCCATCCGGAAGTCAAACGCGCCCGTGAACAGACCGCCTCGGCGGATGCCCGCCTGACTGCCGCAAAGCGCCAGTATCTCCCCACTGTCTCGGCCATCGCCAGCGGTGGGACGTTTGATCCCTTCGATCCCCGACAAAACCAACAAACCGGCGGCTGGTGGATGGCCGGCGCCATGATTTCGATGCCGTTGTTCACGGGTTTTCTGATCGAAAACCAGGTGGCGGAAGCGAGCGCACAGCGCGAAGCGGCCTCGGCCGCGACGACCGGAATCGAGCAGGCATTGACACAGCAGGTCACCAATGCCTATCTCGACACGATCACCCTCGCACAACAGATCAAGCTGGCAGAGGAACAGGTGAAAACGGCGCAAGAAGCGCTCCAGTTGTCCAAGCAGCGGTATAGGCTGGGACTCGGCACCGTGGTAGAGGTCACACAATCGGAAGTGGCTCTGACGGCGGCCCAAACCCGGCTCGCCGACACTCAGTACGATTATAAGATTGCCGAAGTCACGCTGATCTACTCATCCCGCGGCTACGATGCCGAATCCATGCAGCTTTTGATCCGCCAGGAGCAGCGTGGTCACGGCAACAGCCTTCCGCTGCTCGAGGGAAGCATGGAGCGGAAATATTAGCGACTGTGTGCGGATTATGACTGGCAGACCCGGCGGCGAGATCCGTTCTTATAGCCGGACTCGGGGATTCGCTTGATGTCGTCAGGAGGAAGATAATGCTGGAGAGGAATATTGTTGTCTAAAATCGACACACTGGCGGGAACGCCCAGCAGGCGACAAGACCCCGCTCTTCCATCCCGGCACAGCTGCAATTCCTGCCTCGCTTGGATCATGAGCTCGGTGTAGAGACGTTCGACACGGCGGACCTGCTCGCTATTGCACCGCTTCCCATTCCCGCCGACCTGCTTCCATTGAAGGGCAAGCTTTTTCGCCTGTTGCTCAAACGATTCCTTGGTTTCGTGCCCAGCGCCGCGCGGAGCGACTTGCTGCTCCGGCGGGTCGTCGGAGAAATGCAGCACACCGTGACTGTCTTTCCAGGTGTAAATCTCGCCCAACGACGGGGTGGGAGCCGGCCACTCCGCTCCCATAACCATCATCCCTGCCAACGTGATGGCGATGAGCAAGGGACGTTCGACAGGCCGTTGCTCGATGGATAAGGCCATGGGCCCACCTCTAGCATCTTTAAACTGCGCTGTCCAGATCGAATCTCGGGTCATGCAGGAACGAGGTTTGTGGCAGGTAATCGGGGGACAAGGCGCCACAATTGAGCAGAGGGCCGGTCAGACCGGCTGGCCGAGAAAGACTTTGGTGAGATCAATAACCAGTTCATCTTTAGAATTGGCCAACAGCCAATCCCAAAAACTGCTTTCCTCCTGGACGATCGCAGGGTCAAAATCGAAGTGCAAGTCAAAGCCTTTGGACGCGGTGGGATTCATCGGGTACCGGCGATCATAGATCATGCCGTATGCAGGAATACCATAGACGATTTGCCAGTTTCCTACGATCACATGAAGATCGGTCCCTTTCATGTATAGGCCGCCGGAGGTGATCACACGCTTGACGGACGTTTGCGGCTGACTGAGGTAAAAGGTGACCCGTTCATATTCTTTCGCCAGCGCCAGCGCTTGCACCAGATGTGGCACGAGCAGTTCGATCTCCTCGTCGCGGAAAACGGGCAACCGTCGAGCTTCGCCCGCCAGCCATTGCTGCAGCACCACTCGATGCTCCTTCACGGTCAACCCGCGAAGGAGGCGCCGCATTTGTTCTTGAGAAAACACAGCCGGATGAGTGAGGTAGCTCGGTTGCCATTCCTCCAACACGGTCGGATCCCGCTCCAGCCGCACGAAATTCACGGGATCCTCGTAGACGGTGCGCGAGGGGACTTGAGGAATGGCGCAAGCCGTGGCGAGCGCGCACAGAGGTGCTAGTCGTAAGAGGCAAGACGCGAGACGTGAAATGACCGTTCGGAGAGGGGAACCGATCGTCTGCAACGCCTTACGCCTCACCTCGCACGTCTCACGTCATTCGGTGATCGTCACGGTCATCTCCACGCGCTCGAGCGGATTGTCGCGTCCGTCCCGTTTCGCATTGACGACTCGGTCGGCGACGTCCATCCCGCTCTCCACTTCGCCGAAGACCGTGTATTGCCAATCGAGGAAATTGGCGTCATTGACACAAATAAAGAATTGCGAGCCGGCGCTGTCGGGGTCGTTAGCCCGGGCCATCGACACGGTACCTCGCTTGTGCGGCTTGCTGTTGAACTCCGCCTTTACGCGATGTCCGGGCCCTCCCATGCCATGAGACGAGCGGTCGGCGTTCTTGCTGTTGGGATCACCGCCCTGGATCATGAAGCCGGGGATGACTCGGTGAAACGTCGTGCCGTTATAAA
>DASTLA010000089.1:0-7922 GCA_035715525.1 Nitrospiraceae bacterium | reverse complement strand
TTGCTGGAGGACGAGCGCGAGTCCATGCGTAATTGGCTCGAATACGGCGTGCACGACTTCATTTTCAAGCCGATCGTCGAAAGCGAGGTGCTGGAGTCGGTCCATGAAGCACTCCTGATCTATAAGATGAGACAGGCCGTGATACACCGGCGACAAGCGGTCATCGAGGCGCGACAACGTCGTGACCGCTTCCAAGGGCGCGATCTCGATGAGGCCACCAAGCAGGAATTGCTCGGCTTGTTCGATCAATCGATTCAGCGCATGGCAGAGTCCGCGGAATCGCTGGCCGCAAGCCTAGCGGCGATTCAAAGATCAATCGACCAGCTGCGAAAAACTCCTAGCGATCCCGACCCCTTCCTAGGGTAAGACCCAGTCGACGAGATCATACGTTGCGGTACAGTGTCCTCCGTCGCGCAACCGGCCAGTCACGCCCGTTGCGCGACCGCCATGCGCAAGTCCGGTTCTCAGCGACCGACGGAATTCACCTGCCCCGATTGCATCGGTGTGCTCTTGCTGGAGATGGATCAGGGCAACCATCGCGGCTATATCTGCCATCGGTTCTCTCGATCGTGGAGCCCAGTCAGGATACCGCGTTGCGGCGCGGAGTGATCTACCTGGCTCCGCCGGGATCATCATCTCTTGTTTCTACGCCGCGGAGTTGCCGTCAGCCGGGGTCCCAAGGAGCATAGCACGAGGCCGGCCGTGGACCCGCTGTTTCGATCGACGGCCGACAGTTTCGGTAAACGAGTGGTCGGTGTGTCGTTGAGCGGGACGGGCGAAGACGGTGTCAATGGTCTCATGGTGATTAAAGGAAATGGCGGGATTTCGCTTGTGCAGCAGCCTGCCGATGCCGTCATGCCGTCCATGCCGATGAATGCCATCCGGTATGACCATGTCGATTGCGCATTGCCGCTCAAATCCATCGCGACGGCGCTGGTCGGCTTGGTCCGGGGAGACGTCGTGGAATGTTGAAGACCGCGGGTATCGAAGCCCACAGACCAGATTTCAGGCTTGTGCCGGCCTCCAAGGGCTCGTACAATCGCGCCTTCTGGGATGTCGCCTGTGATCGTCGCAAGTCGTCCCCGTCAACATCGAGCCGTATGCCACGCATGAGGCTCAAGAACAGTCGCCGCCGCCCCCCCCCCTGCACGTACCAGTCCTGTGCCTAAAAAGAGTCGGCCGAAGAAAACTGCGAAGCGCCCCCGCTTCATCGTGGGAATGGGCGGCTCGGCCGGCTCGCTGGAAGCCTTCGAGCAATTTTTCTCCTGTATGCCGTCCGACACCGGGATGGGATTCGTGTTGGTGACCCACTTAGATCCCGACCGCAAGGCCATCATGCCCGAGCTTCTGCAGCGCTGCACGACGATGCCGGTGAGGCAAGCCGAAGAGGGAACGGTCGTGGCGCCCGATGCCATCTATACGATTCCCCCCAACAAAGACATGTCGATTTTGCGCGGCGCCCTCTACCTGCATGAACCGGCCGCCCCCCGCGGTTGGCGCACGCCGATCGACTTTTTCCTGCGTCACCTGGCCGAGGATCAAGGCGAAAAGGCCGTGGCGGTCATTCTGTCGGGGATGGGGACCGATGGAACGCTCGGTATGAAATCGGTGAAGGAACATCTCGGCCTCGCCATGGTGCAGGACTCGGCTTCATCCAAGTACAGCAGCATGCCGAAAGCTGCCCTTGGCACCGGGCTCGTCGATTATGTGGCGCCCGCCCATGAACTGCCTGCCAAGCTCGTGGCTTACTCCCAACGGGCCAAACAGCCGAAGGGCCTGGTCCTAGCCGAGCGAACGTTCACGGCGTCGCTATCGAAAGTCCTGATTCTTCTGCGGGCCCATACCGGCCACGATTTTCAGTTTTATAAGAAAAACACGTTGTACCGCCGCATCGAACGCCGGATGCACGTGAATCAGATCAGCAACATCGCCCGCTATGCAGCATTCCTCCGCGAGCGGCCGGCCGAGATGGACCTGCTCTTCAAAGACCTGTTGATCGGTGTGACCAGCTTCTTGCGAGACAAGGAAGCGTTCCAGGCGCTGCGGGAAAAGGCCCTGCCTGATTTGCTGAAGTCCAAAGGCCGCGACGGCACCCTTCGCGTGTGGGTGCCGGGTTGTTCGACGGGGGAAGAGGCCTACAGCGTGGGCATCGTGCTACGGGAGTGTCTTGCGGAGCAAGGAATGGAAGGCTCGGTAAAAGCCCAAATCTTTGCCACGGACATCGACAAGGATGCCGTCGAAAAAGCGCGGCAAGGCGTCTATCCGCCCTCCATCGTGCATGATCTCTCGCCGGAGCGGCTGAGGCGCTTTTTCACCAAGGAAGACGGGGCGTATCGTATCAACAAGCAGATACGTGAAATGGTCGTGTTCGCGCCCCAAAACGTCATCATGGATCCGCCGTTTACCAAGCTGGATCTCCTCTGCTGCCGGAACCTTCTGATCTATTTCACCGGCGAGCTCCAGAAAAAGCTCATCCCGCTCTTTCACTACGCCTTAAGCCCCGGCGGCATTCTATTTCTTGGCTCATCCGAAACGATCGGAAACTCCGCCGATCTTTTCACGACGATCGACGGCAAATGGAAACTGTTCCGACGCAAGGAGGTCGCGTCGGTCGCGCGACCCTCCTTGGACCTCCCGGCCGGCCTCTCCACAGCCGACCTCACGGTCGCCGGCGGGAAGGCGAAGCATTCCAAGCAGCACGTGGTTCCCGAAGCCTTCAAACAAGTGCTGCTCGATTATTTTGCCCCGGCGTCGGTGCTGGTGAACGAGTCCGGTGAAATTCTCTATATCCACGGCAAGACAGGCCGATACCTCGAGCCGACGGCCGGCGAGCCTTTGATGAACATTTTTTCCATGGCGCGCGAAGGCCTGCGCCTTGAACTGGTCTCTCTTGTCCGCCGCGCGCTCATGCAGCGACGGGAGGTGACGACTTCCGGCATCAAGGTTCAGGTCAACGGCGATCATCACCTGGTCAACGTGTCGGTGCGGCCCTTGAGCGGCTTGGTCGGCATGCGGGGCATGGCGCTGGTCGCGTTCGGGCCGGCGTCTCCGGCGGACATCGCCGTCAAAAGGGGAAAACAGGAGAAAGGCAAAGCCGTCAAAGGGAGCCAACAACTCGAAGACGAGATCATGCGGCTCAAGCAGCAACTTCACATGAGCGTCGAACAAATGGAGACCTCCCAGGAGGAATTCAAGTCGGCCAACGAGGAGTTGCAGTCGACGAATGAAGAGCTGCAGAGCACGAATGAAGAGCTGACGACCTCGAAAGAGGAGTTGCAATCGCTGAACGAAGAGCTGGTCACGGTAAACGGCGAATTGCAACAGAAGCTGGAGGATCTGTCGCAAACCAACAGCGACATGAAAAATCTTTTCAACAGCACGGATATCGCAACGGTGTTTGTCGACAACAACGTAAACTTGAAGCGGTTCACGCCGCAGGCTGCGCGGATCATCAACCTGATCAACTCGGACATCGGTCGGCCCATCAGCGATATTGTGACCAATCTCAAGTATGAGGGGCTGGTGGAGGACGTGCGCGAAGTATTGGAGAGGTTGGTCTCCAAGGAACAGCATGTGGAGGCCAAGGACGGCGACTGGTTCCTGCTCCGCGTGGTTCCTTACCGGACATTGGAGAACGTCATCGATGGCGCGGTCCTCACCTTCACCGACATCACTGCCATGAAGAAGCTCGAACGAACCTTGACGGAAAGCGAGTCTCGTCTGATGAAGCTGCTCGACAGCATGCCGGTGATGGTGGCGGCGCTGGATGAACAGGGCAAGATTATTGCTTGGAACAAGGAGTGCGAGCGGGTCACCGGCTATACGGCCGAGGAAATCGTCGGCAGACCCGACGGACTGAAGTGGTTATACCCAGACAATGAATACCGCAACGATGTCCGGGAGCGCTTGGGGACCGACTATAGGGATTGGTCGCTCCGCATCACGTGCAAGGACGGAACGGTGAAGTCCGTAAGGTGGACGAACATTGCGGAACAAAATTTAATCCCCGGATGGGCGCTGTGGGGTATCGGCGTCCCGTAAAGCGGCATACGGACGATCCGGCAGAAACTGACAAGACGGAGACAGGCGATGAGGACAAAACCGACGGAGGTGGCTCTCTTGCGCCAAAAGGCGGAGCGTTTTTTGCGCGCGACCGGCGGCGGCCAGTCCGATACATCGGAGGAGATCGATCCCCGCCGGCTCGTCCACGAGCTGCAGGTCTACCAAGTCGAGCTGGAAATGCAACTGGACGAAACGCGAAAAGTCCAGCAAGATCTCGAACACAGCCGCGACCGGTATACGGAGCTCTACGAATCGATTCCCGCAGGCTATTTTACGCTCGATCGAATCGGCACCATTCTGAACGTAAATCCCGCCGCGGCGGCCATGCTGAAGAGCTGGGCCACCGATCTCGTCGGGAAGCGCTTATTGCTGTTCATCCCGTCCGCACGACGGAAAGACTTCGTGGACTTTCTCGGGCAGGTCCTCCAAAACAAATCGCAGCAGACGTTTGAAGTCGAACTGTGTCATGATTTTTCCGGAGAGGTGAACGTTCAGGAGGATCACCGTCCCGTGGTCCTCGTATCGGCAGCCCCATGCCGGTCGGACGGAAAACTGATCCGAGCCGCGATGATCGATATCACGGGCCGAAAAGCGGCCGAACGCAAGCTGGCCCGGCAGGAGGAGGAGCTACGCGCCAGCCGTCAAACGTTGCAGGAGATGAATACCAAGGTCTTGAACATTCAGGACGAAGAGCGCCGGACGATCGCCCGGGAACTCCATGATGACTGCTGCCAGCAGTTGGCGATGCTGATGATGGCAGCCAGCGCGATCGAGCGGATGACGACCGAGCCGGTGGCGAAAAAACTCCGCACGATGCGAGACCAAATCAAACAGGTCCTGGATACCGTCCGCCACATCGCCTACGGCCTTCATCCGGCCATGTGGGAATCGACCGGGATCGAGGAGGCCATGCGCAACTACCTCACGAACTTCATGGAAGTGACGGAATTGCACGTGCAATTCGACGCCATTCACGTTCCGGAGAGGGTCCCGCAAGCGGTCGCGAGCTGTCTCCTGCGGACGCTGCAGGAGGCGCTGCACAATATCGTCAAGTATGCACAGGCCTCTTTGGTGGAGGTGCAATTGATCCGCAAGGGCGAAAGTATCTCCTTGTTCATTACGGACGACGGCCGTGGCTTCGATCCCGAGAAAGCGTCGTCTCGAGGGCTCGGATTTACGAGTCTCGGTGAACGAGTCCGGCTGCTGAACGGCTCGATGGATATTTCGAGCCGGCCCGCCAAGGGCACCACCATCCACGTCAGCGTCCCCTTGCTCAACTTCAACCAGGCCCGCGCATAGCACGATCCTGTTCAGTTTATCGGGCGAGACTCGCTCGCTCCTCGATCACAATTACTCCCCGAGGAATCAAATCAGACTAGGGCTATGCCGAGCCCTCTCGCGCCACACCTGCATCTCATGCGGGCACGCCGCTTGCGTGTCTTCCATCACACTCGACGCGCAAGGGGTTTGTCTCATGGCAAGTTCATTGAAACCGAAGACGGTCGTCTATCTGGTAGAGGCGCTCACCGATACCGGGGAAGGCAAACAGGCGGCCACTCCCATTCGCGCCTATACGTCGAAAAATCAGGCGGAAAAGCATGCGCTCGATCTACAGCGAGATCCGTTCGGCGATCAGTACTACACCTGGGTGGCGATCGAAGTGTGGGACCGGTATGACCAAAAGGACGAAAACGAGCTCTCCACCTCGTCTTTGTGATGCTGTCTCTCCGCAGACAGGCTGTCCGGCCAAGGACAAACTATCGCCTCCGCTCTTCCACCATTCTCGAAAGGACGCACCGTCATGACCGCTGCAGGGAAAATTACCGCCTCATTCGTCTTCCTGTTCCTGGCCTTGCTGGCGATGCCGCTGCAGGCACGTGGCGCCGAATGGGTGCACGAGGGCATGGCGGAGCCCGGCAAATGGACATCGGGATTCCGCCTCGGGCCCAGCTTCATCACGCAGGACAGCGCACTCAACACCGCAGGGCCCGTTCTGAACTTCCAAGGACTCTACGGCATCAACCGCTGGTTCCGTCTGGGAGGCATGGTGGAGTGGGAGAACCATGGCTTCGACCGGGCCTCCGGATCGATGGACACGGTGACGTTTCTCCCCGTGATGCTGGAATACCGGCCGGGACACTTCGGCAATCTGATCCCTTATGTCTCCACGGGAATCGGCGTGAACTTCAACAGCGACCATGTCCGAGACACGTTTGCTTGGCGGACGGCCGGCGGGTTGGACTATGCGCTCACAAATTGGATCCCCTCAGCACCAAAAGGTTTGATGCTGAACAGCGAAGTCGCCTGGAAGCGCAACGACGCCAACATCGGCGAGGCTTCCGCCCTGAGCTGGCTGTTCGGCGTGCGGTTCACCTTTCAATAACTCGATCACATCCCCGTCAAGCGTAGACGAAGACTGGGGCACAGGAGGAGCAGACAGATGCCAAAGAAGCGATCACCGCAGTCCAATGGCGAACGGAAGACGAAACGGTATGCCGACCAGAGCGTCGTCATCGGCTCGGGCGGGGAAGTGCACCAGCAACGAGCAGAAGGCCAGTCGGTCCTAACGACCCAACAGGGCATTCCGGTCGCCGACGATCAAAACTCCCTCAAGATCGGCACCCGCGGTCCCACCCTGCTCGAGGATTTTCACTTCCGCGAGAAACTCTTCCATTTCGATCACGAGCGTATTCCGGAGCGCGTGGTCCATGCCCGCGGATTCGGCGCGCATGGGTATTTCGAAAACTATGAATCGCTGGCCGACATCACGAAAGCCGATCTGTTCCAGCGGCCCGGCGAACAAACGCCTGCCTTCGTGCGCTTCTCCACCGTGGCCGGCAACAAGGGTTCGTTCGATCTCGCGCGCGACGTGCGGGGGTTTGCGGTCAAACTCTATACCAAGGAGGGGAACTGGGATTTGGTCGGCAACAACATCCCGGTGTTCTTCATTCAGGACGCCATCAAATTCCCCGACGTGGTCCATGCGGCCAAGCAGGAGCCGGACCGCGGCTTCCCACAAGCCCAGACTGCGCACGACAACTTCTGGGATTTCGTTTCGCTCACGCCGGAGAGCATGCACATGATCATGTGGACCATGTCCGATCGGGCGATTCCCCGCTCGTTCCGCTTCATGGAAGGCTTCGGCGTCCACACCTTCCGCTTGATCAGTGCCGAGGGCCGATCCAGCTTCGTCAAATTCCACTGGAAGCCGAAACTCGGCTTGCAGTCGGTCGTGTGGAACGAGGCGGTCAAGATCAACGGCGCGGACCCGGATTTCCACCGGCGTGATCTATGGACGGCGATCCAAAACGGCGATTATCCGGAATGGGAATTGGGGCTGCAGGTGTTCGACGACGCGTTCGTCGAGCGCTTCGAATTCGACGTTTTGGATGCGACCAAGCTGATTCCCGAGGAGCAGGTACCAATCAGGCGCGTGGGTCGTCTCGTGCTGAACCGCTGCGTGGACAATTTCTTCGCCGAGACGGAGCAAGTCGCGTTCTGTACGCAAAACATCGTGCCCGGTATCGATTTCTCGAACGACCCGCTGCTGCAGGGTCGGAATTTTTCCTATCTCGACACGCAGCTGAAACGGCTCGGCGGCCCGAACTTTACGCACCTGCCGATCAATGCACCGAAGTGCCCGTTTCATCATTTCCAGCAGGACGGTCACATGGCGATGCTGAATCCGAAAGGCCGGGTGAACTACGAGCCCAATTCCTGGAGCGGCGCGGAGGCCGGTCCCCGCGAGTCGCCGGATGAGGGCTTCCAGTCCTATCCCGCGGCGGAGGAAGGAGCGAAAATCCGGCATCGCTCCGAGACCTTCGCCGATCACTACAGCCAGGCCCGACAGTTCTTCATCA
>DASTLA010000088.1:0-3113 GCA_035715525.1 Nitrospiraceae bacterium | reverse complement strand
CTCGGCAATATCGTGTTGCTGCAGAACTTTCTCGGAGGACTCGACGAGGAATGGTTTGTTCTTGTGCATCTCGAGATCGAAGCAGAGGCGGGTCCGGCCATGGCTGCGCTCGTCGAAGTACAGAATGCCGCCGCTGCCGATGAAGCGGATGTGGTGCTGGAGCAGTTGAAGGCGTTGGCCCACGCTCAGGAAGCGATGCGTGAAACCCTCCTCCGCATGCCGGAACGGTGCGACCCATACATTTACTATAGTCGCGTTCGCCCGTATATCCACGGTTGGAAGAACAATCCGGCTCTGCCGATGGGGCTGGCGTATGAAGGAATTGCTGCCTATCGAGGCTGCCCGCAACAATTCCGCGGCGAGACAGGAGCACAAAGCTCAATCGTGCCGGCGCTCGACGCAGGGCTGGGGATTCGCCACGCGGACGATCCTCTCACGCAGTACCTTGAAGAAATGCGGGAATATATGCCGCCACGGCATCGTGCATTCTTGACGGCGCTGGCAAAATGCGTGGACCGGCAAGGGCGGCCTTTACTGTATGGCTATACGCGAGACCGAAAAACCAACCATCCCGACCTTTGGAAGGCCTACTGCGCCTGCGTGGATCTGCTCGCCCAGTTCCGTGAAATCCATGTGGGGTATGCGGACCGTTACATTTTCCGCCAGCATCAGTCCCATGCGACCAATCCCACCGCGGTCGGGACCGGTGGGACTCCTTTCATGATCTACCTCAATAAGCATCTGCAGGAGACGGTCGCCTCTATCCAGGAATGATCTACGCTGAGCAAGACTCTGCGCGGGAAATCCGAGGCTGTGCGTGCTGGTGTCGTCCGCTAATCCGGTCAGTAGGTAGCCCCCCCCAAGTTGGGATCCGGCGCCATCATGCCTTCGGAGAATTTAAGGGCAAAGGCACGATTCTCAAAGAAAATGATCCCTCGATCCCGCATGCTCTCATAGGTGAGAACGATCTCGGTTTCGTCGCCTTGCCAATTGAACTGCTGCACCGGTCCTTTCGAAATTTGACCCGGCGTGCGATCCAAGGCTCCGAATTGTGATTGGAAGTAGTTCACGATCTGGTCGTGCGTGGCCTTGCCATGATATCGAATCACGACCCGCACAAATTGCCCATTGTATGTTTGAAACCGCATCGAATCGACGTGAGCCGTGCCGAGCGGTGGAGGGCCTTGTTTGAGCTCGTACCCTTTGATGAGTTGGCTGTCTTCCACCAACACGAATTCCGGGGTTTCTGAAAAAGCAGCACCCCATGGGATACCTTCGAAACCCTTCGGATCGCGAGACATCGGGACAGCGACGGCCGGCAACGCGTACGCGCAAAGGACATACAGAATCGCAAGGACGGCGGCTATCGTTCGGGACGAGCGTGACATCATACATTCCATGGCGGCCTCCGCTTGGCATATCCTACTCCGATCCGATCAGTCTTAGTCCAGGGGGATTTTCACGGGATGCAGAATATGGTCGGTTCCCTGGAACGCTCCACTGTACGCAGCAGCAAGTTCTCATCGTCACCAACTCGTTTGCTCTGACACCTCACGATCGATATATGCTATTGTCCCTCCGCTATGAAACCCTCTGCTGTCCGATCATCCCCCGCGAAATCCCTGCCTTTCTGAATAGACGTTGAGGCAGGTCATTCATCGCTCGCGACAGAACAGTTCTTACGTCGGGCTTCGCCTGATCGGCGCTTCGGGCGTCATGGGGCTCATCTTGAACGGCCTTGCCCTGTTCGTATCCTGGTCTAGTGCACATGCGGGTGACATCTCGCTCATGGCTGTCGGGCTGCGGTATGGGCTGAGCGGCAGCTCTCCGATAGGCGAGCAGACTCAGACTGATTTTCATCAGTATGACGTCGCGGCCACCTTGCGCCTGCCCTGGCAATGGTTCCACTCGTCGGGTTGGGGATTGAGCACGCGGTTGCTGGTAAGCGGGGGAGCATTGAATGGCGCCCATGAAACGAATTTGATCGCGACGGCGGTGCCGGTGCTTGCCTTCGGGCGTAACGACGACAAATTTTCCGTCGATATGGGCGGTGGTGGGGCCCTGCTGAGCGATCATAAGTTCGGAGTACAGAATTTCGGAGGGCCGTTTCAATTCGTGTGGACCTTCGGGGCCAACCTCGGACTGATTGGTCCGCTTGGAATTTCCTATCACTTCCAGCATTATTCCGATGCGACCTTGTATGGACATGACAGTCGAGGCGTCGACCTTCATATGTTTGAACTCGCCTACCGGTTTTGAGTCGGCAACTTCAGGTTTGATCGGCCCTTTTTATTGAGCCTCGCTTGGACGATGTGGTAGTTGGTGGAACAGCGGTGTGCGACCCACGGGACGCCGCAACGGTCATGGATATGCGCAAACCAGGTGAACCCATCTACCTGCGCCGTCATCTGCTGGTTCTGGCCTTAGCGGTCGTTGCTCCGGTCGCGATTCCACGCGCGTACGAGTTGATCGTCGGTCCGCTAAGTTTCGGTATCCGGCTGCTGGCGGGATGCGTCATCGCGATCGGCGGCGGAATCATCTTGTACGTCCTGTACAATTCAACAGCCCGGAACCAGCCGTAGTGTGCCGGCTCCTCATCTATTGCCGACCGAGATGGTCATTGTCGTTTGACAGCCTCTTGTGCCCTATGCTACCTTCGCCAATTCGTGCCGGCTCGGCCGGCGCCCTACACCTCGCTCCCATCGATTGCATGGGGGCCTTTGTCCAGGAGGCATCTGCATGGAGCTCTACGAGTCTCTGTTCATTATCCGTCCGTCGCTGAGCGATGAAGAAACGACTACCCTCGTTGAAAAAATGAAGGGCGTCGCCGAGAAGAACGGCGCCTCCATCGTCAAGGCGGAAAATTGGGGCCGCAAGAAACTCGCCTATGAAATCAAGCGCGAGCGCAAGGGCACGTACGTCTATTTTTATTTCAAAGGACCGGGGACCGTGGTGGGTGAACTCGAACGGGCCTATCGGCTGGAAGATTCCATTATCAAGTTCCTCAGCGTGCGGTTGGAGCAAGAGCCGACCCCGCCAAGAGGCGCCGTCGCCGCGCCGCAGGGAGCCACCGTTGGCGGGGTTCAATAAAGTTATTCTCATCGGGAATCTGA
>DASTLA010000087.1:0-8447 GCA_035715525.1 Nitrospiraceae bacterium | reverse complement strand
TTCCGGGCCCACCACAGTCAGACGACATGGCCTGGTGACCGCCTCAGGGCTCGCCCCGTGACTTCATGATTTACTTTAAGTCTCGCACAACGCGGTCGAGCGGCTTCACCTCCATCCCATAATAAATTCGAACCTGGGCTTCTCGCCTTCCCTCCACCACCGCCGTACAGCATCCTGGCAGCCCAACCCTGCCGATGCATCCGATCTCTATCTACATTAGAGCGAGGAGGACGCTCTGGTTGCAGTACCGGACCGGCATTGCACCCGAACCCTGTCGTTGCTACCATGGTCGGTCGTTCTAAAAGGATCCATTCTCTATGGCCAACCGTACGGCTCCAGAACACGATACGAGCCATTTGATCGTCGAGGGCGCGCGACAGAACAATCTGAAGAACGTGTCGCTGCGTGTTCCTCACAATAAAGTGACCGCAATTACCGGCGTCTCCGGCTCGGGCAAATCGTCCCTGGCGTTCGACACGCTGTTTGCAGAGGGGCAGTGGCGCTACGTCGAATCGCTCTCCACCTATGCCCGCATGTTTCTCGACAAGGTGAATCGGCCCGACGTCGATCGCCTGCTGAACGTCCGTCCCGCGATTGCAATTGAACAGAAAAACCCCATCAGGACTGCCCGATCAACGGTCGGCACCGCGACGGAACTGGCAGATTTGCTGCGACTGCTATTCGCCAAGGTGGGAAAACCCGTCTGTCCGGATTGCCGCCAGGAAGCCCGTGGATACCACCCCGGGTCGGTGGCCGAAGAAGCCCTCGCGCAGTTTCCCGGCTCGCGGGCCATGATCTTGTTTCCCGTCCAGGATCGTGGTCCGGGACACGATCGCTCGCTGATCGAATCGTTGCTGAAGCGAGGGTTCACGCGCGTACGATGCGACGGGGAAACGATCGACTTGCAGGAACATGGGGCCCTTCCCTCCGAACGTTCGACCGGCTTGCAGGTCTTGCTCGATCGGCTCGTGCTTCGGCCCGACAACCGGCATCGCTTGATTGAGTCGATAGAGACCGCGTTTCAGGAGGCCGGAGGCCTCTGCCTCATCGACGTCATCGACCATGGTTGCTACACCTACAGCACCGCGTTTCGATGCCAACGTTGCGGGAGAACCTTTGAGCCCCTTCGTCCCCTGCTCTTTTCCTTCAACCACCCGCTGGGCGCTTGCGCCGAGTGCAAGGGCTTCGGCAACATTTTGCATTACGACCCCGAGCTCGTCATCCCCGATCGCCGGCGATCGCTCGCGGACGGGGCCATCGATCCATGGAGCAAGCCGGGATCCGACTGGTGGCAGAAACAGCTCCTCCTTGCCATGAAAAAGCGAGGCGTCGATCTGACGGCGCCCTTTGAATCCCTACCCAATGATGTACAGCAATTGATCTGGGACGGCGCCGAGGACTTCGACGGGATTCGGGAGTTTTTCGACTATCTGGAGACGAAGCGCTACAAGCTGCACGTGCGCGTGCTACTGAGCCGATACCGTAGTCCCGTCACCTGCCCGACCTGCGCAGGCACTCGCCTGAAGCCGGCCGCGCGTTTCGTGAAGGTCGCCGGGCTGGATATCACCGAACTTTCGGATCTGACCATCGAGGCCGCCTCGACTTGGTTCGAGCGGCTGGCCTTGCCGGCTTTCGAAGCAGAGATCGCCAAGGACATTCTGCGCCAGCTGGGGGACAAGCTCACGTTCTTGCGGCGCGTCGGGCTCGGGTATCTGACGCTGGGGCGTCAGACCAGGACCTTGTCCGGCGGCGAGGCGCAACGCATCGCGCTGGCCAACCAACTCGGTTCGCGTCTGGTAGGCACGCTCTATGTGCTGGATGAACCGACCATCGGTCTCCACGCGCGGGACACCGCTACGCTGGCCGGAATTCTCAGGGATTTGGCCGACCATGGAAACACGGTGGTGGTGGTGGAGCACGATCCATTGATGATCGCGGCCGCCGACCATATCGTGGAATTGGGCCCGGCGTCCGGAGACCAAGGGGGGTCAGTGGTCTGCGCGGCGCCACGAGACGTTTTTCTCGCAGATCCACGGCCTTTGACGGCCCGCTATCTTCGAGGAGAAGAACGCATTGCAGTGCCCAAAACGAGGCGATCCGGCAACGGCCGAGTGCTGAGTATCGCCGGAGCCTGCGGCCACAATTTGAAAAACCTGCTGGTGCGCATCCCGCTCCGCATGCTCGTCTGCGTCACCGGCATCTCCGGTTCCGGAAAAAGCACGCTCGTGGAAGAAACCTTGTACCGGGCGGCCGCCCGCGCGTTCCGCATTGAATCTCTCCCCATGGAACCCTTTCGCGCCATCAAGGGGCTGGAGCATCTCCGAGGCGTCCGTCTCATCGACCAGCAACCGATCGGCCGCACTCCGCGCTCCAATCCCATTACCTACCTCAAGGCCTTCGACGAAATCCGGGCATTGTTCGCGATGGAGCGGGACGCGTTGCGGCAAGGGTTGAAGCCAGGACATTTCTCATTCAATGCACCGGGCGGCCGCTGCGAACGTTGCGAAGGCAATGGGTACGAAAAGCTGGAGATGTACTTCTTTGAGGATATCTATGCGACCTGCGAGGAATGCAACGGCCACCGGTTCAAGCCGCACGTTCTAAGCATCCGCTATCGCGGTAGGACCATCCACGACGTCCTCAACATGACGGTCTCCGAGGCGATGGGCTTCTTCGCCGGTTCGCCGAAGCTGACAGAGAAGCTTCACCTGCTTGCCTCGATCGGACTCGGCTATCTCCGGCTCGGCCAGTCGGCGACGACCCTGTCCGGGGGAGAGGCTCAACGCCTGAAGATCGCGGCCGAGTTGAAGGATCCCTCGGCGCAGAACCTGCTTTATATCATGGACGAACCGACCACCGGCCTACACCTGGACGACATCAAAAAACTGCTGGCCGTGCTGCATAAGCTCGTCGATGCAGGAAATACGCTGGTCGTCGTGGAGCACAATCTCGACGTGATCAAAACCGCCGATTGGCTCATCGATCTGGGGCCGGAAGGCGGCGCGGCCGGCGGTGAAATCGTCGCGGAGGGCCGTCCGGAGCAGGTTGCGAAAGTCGACCGTTCACATACAGGACGATTTTTGGCGAAGATGCTCGGCACATAAAAGTCTGTAGGCCCGCCTCTGCCCTCCCATTCAATTCACCCAGAGGGGATTGCCAGCTTGTCAACTTGCAAGCCTATGACGTGGGGATTTGAAAAGCGTAGCGGGAGCGTGAACCGGCTTTCGTGAACTTCACGAACGCGATGAGATCATCGTTGAAGCGTTCGGTGTCTTCCCAAAACGGAGAGTGCCCGATGCCTCGGTAGAAAGAACCCTATGCGCCGGGCACCACAGAGCCTTTGATAGCTCCGGCTTCTCGTCACTTCCCTGAAAAATTGGGCAGCCGCTTTTCGAGGAATGCGCGAATACCTTCCTGATAATCTTGGCTGTTATAAACCACTCGGCGCAAAGATTGGATACGCTCAAACGTCAACGGGGATAAGTCATGTGCGTTCGCAAGCAAGTTCAGTTCTTCTTTCATGACGGCGATACTTAACGGAGAATTCCTCACGATTTGGTCGGCGATTTCATATGTGCGCTGTTTCAATTCCTGCCTCGAGACTACCTCATTCACGATCCCTAGCCGTGCTGCCCGTTCGGCTTTCATCGGCGCAGCTGTAAAGGCCATTTCTTTGACGATATGCAGACTGATCGTGTTCATAAACGTCAATAACCCCGACAAATTATAAGGCACACCGAGTTTGGCGGGAGTAATAGCAAAGGTCGCATCCTCAGCCGCGACGACGAGATCGCAGGCGAAAGCCACTTCGCACGCTCCTCCCCACACGCTGCCTTCCACCATGGCAATGATGGGCATCGGATAATTCTCGATCTCTCGGATCAGTCGTCGCAAAGGATCATCCCAGCCGAGAGGATCTCGATGGGCTTGCGGGAGTTCGCCCACGTCGTGCCCTGCAGACCAGACCTTGCACCCGTCCACTGCGCGAAGAATGATGACTCGAAGGTTTTTCTGTCGAAAGGCCGAGAGTCCCTCCAGAATCTCGGCAATGAGCGCTTGGCTCAAGGCATTTCGCTTGTAAACATGATTCATCACGATCGTTCCGATCGCGCCGTCGACATTCGTGACGATTAAGGACATAGCCAAGCCCTACCCTATAGATCAATCAGTTCACCGTCGGCTCGTACTCTCCAAATACGTTTGCAAGCCGCGCGCAAACTTCACCGGTTGTGGCATAAGCCCGAACCGCATCGAGAATTGGCGGCATGAGATTGTCATCCGTTTTGGCAGCACGCTCAACGGCATCTAGCGCCTTCTGTGCCTTTGTTTCACTCCGCCTGCTCTTCACCAGTCTGATTTCTTCGATTTGCTTTTGCTCGGTGTCCTCCGGCACAAGGAAAGTCTCCGTTTCAGCCTCATGCTCGCCACGGAACCTGTTCACCCCCACGACAATCCGCTCGCCGCATTCGATGGATTGTCCATACTCATAAGCGGCCTGCTCGATTTGACGTTGGATGTGGCCTTGCTCGATCGCTTGGACCATCCCCCCGCACTGCTCAATGTCCTGAATATATTGGTCGGCTTCCGCCTCCAATCGATCAGTCAGGGCCTCGATGACATAGCTTCCGCCGAGAGGATCGATCGTATTCACAGCGCCGGACTCGTAGGCCAGCACTTGTTGAGTACGCAGGGCCAGCCGGACACTGTCCTCCGAGGGTAACGCGAGGGCCTCGTCCATGCTGTTGGTATGGAGTGATTGTGTTCCTCCTAGCACCGCAGCCAGAGCCTGAATGGCCACTCGCACGACATTGTTTTCCGGCTGTTGGGCCGTGAGTGCTACGCCGCTGGTCTGCGTATGAAACCGCAGCATCATGCTTCGCGGATCTCGAGCGTGAAAGCGTGTCTTTAACAGGCGAGCATAGAGCCTGCGAGCCGCCCGGAACTTCGCGACCTCCTCAAGGAGGTCAGATTGTGCCGAGAAGAAGAACGTCAGCCGCGGCGCAAACGCATCGATGTCAAGCCCGGCCTCGACTGCAAGGTCGAGATAACAGATGGCATTAGCCAGAGTGAAGCCGATTTCCTGAGCGGCGGTCGCTCCGGCCTCGCGCATGTGAAACCCGCTGACCGAAATACTGTTCCACTTCGGCAAGAACTTTGTGCAATAGACAAACAGATCTCGCGTGAGGCGAAGGCTTGGCTCAGGGGGAAAGCGGTACGTCCCGCGGGCAATATATTCCTTCAACATATCGTTCTGTATCGTGCCGGAAAGCACCTCTATCGGCACACCTTGTTGCTCCGCGATGACGAGATACATGGCCAGCAGGATCGCTGCGGTTGAATTGATGGTCATGCTCGTTGACACCCGTCCGACGGGGATGTCGCGGAACAGCCTCTCCATGTCATGCAAACTGGACACGGCGACGCCGACTCTTCCTACCTCACCACTCACAAGGGGATCATCGCCGTCGTAGCCGATTTGAGTCGGCAAATCGAAGGCCACGGAAAGACCCGTCGATCCTTGCTGGAGGAGATACTGGTATCGTCGATTGGTTTCCTCGGCGGTTCCAAAACCGGCGTATTGACGCATGGTCCATAGCCGACCTCGGTACATTGTGGGCTGAATGCCGCGGGTAAACGGGTATTGTCCCGGAAAGCCGACCTGTTCCAGATATGTCGTTTCCGAAGAGGGCCGGGGTAAGTACAGCGGCGCTAATGGCACACCTGAGGCAGTCTTGAAGGATTGGCTCGCTTCCGACATGCGTTTGACGGCCGGACCCAGGACATTAGTCTCCCAGGTTTTCCTTGCGTCCTGCAGTTGATTGTTCAAATCACGATTCGATTCAGCCATGATTGGTTGCTGCGTCTCGCGTCCCGGTCGTGCTTTGGATAAGGCCGTCGACAAAATTGGAAATAGCCAATTCACCGCGCAGGACACGGTTGACGTCTCGGCTCCCGACGGACTCCGAATTCAAAGCACGAATGAGACGTTGTCGGGCCTCTTCCAGCACTGCCGCCTTCACTTCGCTTATCATGGCCTGTCGCCGACGGGCCTCCCAAGCCGGTTGAGATAGGGCAGCCCGCTTTTCACATAGATCGACGAGTTCCTCTATCCCTCGGCGGCGCGAAGCACTCACCAAGCAGGTGTCGGGCATGCCCCTCTTCCGCTCACCCGAATCAAGACGCAGCACCGCTCGCAATTGAGCATAAAGTTGTGCCGCCCCCTCGCAGTCCGCCTTGTTCACCACAAAGATATCCCCGACTTCCATCAATCCGCACTTGAGCAGTTGAATGGCATCGCCATGTCCAGGAGCGATCGTCACCACAACAAAGTCTGCCACATCGGCGATCTCTGTCTCATTCTGTCCCACGCCTACCGTTTCGATGAGGACCGTTCGGCATCCTGCGAGCCCGAGGATCCGGATGAAGGCGTTCACGCCCAATAATAGACCGCCTACATGTCCCCGCGTGGCGGCCGATCGAAGGAATACCATGCGGTCACTGGCATGCCGCATCATGCGGAAACGGTCACCGAGAAATGCTCCGCCCGAAAATGGTGAAGATGGGTCGACCGCAATTACCCCGATGCGGCCCTGCGGGTCCCTTATCCGAAACTCCGTGATCAGTCCATCCACCAATACGCTCTTGCCGCAGCCTGGAGGACCGGTGAGCCCAACCACCATGCGCGGCATGGGCCAATCGGCGGCTCCAATCAGCAATTCGGGGATGCGTTCAGGGCAATTTTCGATCAGGCTCATGAGTCGAGCGGTCGCTCGTACCCATTGGCTGGTCCCTCCTCGAACCCGTTCCACGAGCTCTTTCGTATCATTCGTCATACCGCCTGTCGATGTTCTTTCAACAAGGAGCCAACTGCCTCGACAATTGAGCGGGATGATGCTCCTGGAGTGAAGACTTCAGCAATGCCCATAGCTTTCAAGTCCGGGATGTCGGCCGAGGGAATCGAACCCCCTACGGTGACGACGATGTCGATGGCGTCCCGCTCCTTGAGTAGATCGAGGACTTGCGTGAGCAACTTCTTGTGGGCACCTGACAAGAAGGACAAACCGATCATCGCCACATCTTCCTGGATTGCGGTCTCCACGATTTGCTGCGGGGTACGCCGAATGCCCGTATAGATGACCTCATAGCCGGCATCACGCAAGATATGCGCAACGTACTTCGCACCGCGATCGTGGCCATCGAGGCCGACCTTCCCGATGAGGACGCGTTCTGGGATTCGTTTCATGTCGGCGTTATCGGACACTTGACCCCGTGCTCCTCCTTCAGCTAGCGATCGACATCAACGGAGCGGCTGCCCCGGGACATGAGCTCCGCGACTACGAATGCGTAAAAATCCAGCAATGGATATGCCAATCGTGAAAGCTCCAAGAGCACAATGGGTTAGAGGTTGTGGTAGAAGCCCTGCGAGGAAAATGTCCCCGCTGATGGCAGGTGGGGAGGACTTTTAATGGGGCGGAATGCGCCATCAACCAGGCGACGTTGAAGACGGTCCAAGTCGAGAACAGGTATGGGCTGGCTCTTTCGGCTTCTTGCTAATTGAAGGTGGGGTCGAACGGCATGTCTGCGTAATGCCGTGACGATTCATCGAGAGAAAGAAAGACATCGGCCCAGATGCGCGTCGGCTCCTTGTCGAACACGATGGAGGGATCGGCCGGAAGCGTGATCCAAGAACCGGTCTGCATTTCTGATTCCAATTGGCCCGGTCCCCATCCTGAATAGCCAAGATAGGCGCGGAATGATTCTCGTCCTCCTTTCTCGGTCAAAATCCGCTCCATGATATCCAAGTCACCGCCCAGACAGACGCCATCGAAGACATGATGAGAATTTTCCGGCAACTGGTTGATTCGATACAGCAGCATGACCTGATTGGTCTGTACCGGCCCGCCGGCATAGAGCACATGCGTCTGGCCTTCGAGGATGGGCACCTGGGGCAGTGCTTCGGAAATCGACATGGCGGTCGGCCGATTCACGATGACGCCCAGCGCACCCTCCGGTCCGTGTTCGCAGAGCAAGACTACCGTCTGCCTGAAATTCGGGTCCTTCAACGAAGGGGCTGCGACCAGAAATATGCCTTTGCCGAGTGGAGTCATGAAGTGATCCTACCCTGCGCCCTTAGTGGACGCAAGCGACAGACGCAACAGTGTCATACCGATCATTCGTGATAGAAAGCGGGACGCCGGTCTCGCAGAAGATCATTGTAGGGGTTGAGAGATTTGATTCTTGCTTCGGCCGGATCAATCTCGATGATCGCCAGGTCTTCGATCTCTCGAGGAGCCCGGTGCAATATCCGACCCCGAGGATCGACCACCTCACTGCTGCCGATGAACGACAACCGCTCCTTCCCGCCCCGGGCTTCGCTGCCGATGCGATTGGCCGTGATGCTGAAGACTCGATTTTCCAGGCAACGGGTCACCATCGACTCGGGACAA
>DASTLA010000086.1:0-14246 GCA_035715525.1 Nitrospiraceae bacterium | reverse complement strand
CCGACCATGGGACCGGCTACGCATTGACTTGGCGGCTCGCGCGCGAGCGTGTCGTGCGGGCGGTGACTGCCGTGGTCCATTGCGAACAGGAGGAAGGAAGGGCGGCCGGTGCTCTGCCGGTCGCATTCGAAGTGGAGGCCGCGGGACGCCTGCCTCCTGATGAAGGCGGTGTGGAAGTGCCGATCCGCGGGCGTTGGGACCGTGTGGACCGCATGGGAGAGGGAAAGTCCCTCCGCGTCATCGACTATAAATACAAACCCGGAAGCGAAGTCCGGGCAGAAGACCGAAACCTGTTGCAGGCAGCGCTTCGAGCCAAACGGCTCCAACCAGCCTTCTATTCCCTCATGACGACCTCGGCGTTGCCGGGCGGGACGGCCGCTCACCTGCCGGATGAGGTCATATTCGTCTACCTGCTCCCGCAGGGGGACCCGGCCGTGGAGCGGGCGCGCTTCCCGCGAACGGCTTGGACTTCTCCGCCGGGTGATCAACTCCGCAAAAATATTCAGACGCTCATCGAAGGGATCAGGTCCGAGCAGTTTTTCATTCTTCCCGACGGCTACTGTACCCACTGCGACTATGCTGTCGCGTGCCGTCGTGCCCACCAGCCGACTTGGTGGCGCTCATACCGGTCTCCTGAAGCGAAAGCGCTTCGCAGCCTGCGCCGAACGAGCCTTAGTCGTGAGTGAACCCATGCTCCTTGCCGATTCGTCGGCCCGTCTCGCGTCCGTCACGACCTTCAATCGGAATGTCGTCGTCATTGCCGGTGCGGGGACGGGCAAGACGACCTTATTGGTCAATCGGCTCTTGTACCTCTTACTGCGCGATCCCGACCCATTGCCTCTCTCTCGGATCGTCGCGCTGACGTTCACCAACAAGGCAGCGACGGAAATGAAGCTCAGGCTGCGCGAACGGTTGCGTGGGTTGCTTGCTCCGGACGCCGGCCAAGCGGCCAGCGGCGGTACCGTGACGCATGCCGACCTTCGCGAACGCTATGGAATCTCGCATGATGAAATCGTGGCACGCGCCGCTACGGCGCTGCAGGAGCTGGAACGCGCGCAAATCGGGACATTGCACAGTTTCGCCGCGCATCTCCTAAGGCTCTATCCGATCGAGGCTGGAATCGCTCCTACCTTCCGCACGGACGAGGACGGCCTGCGGTTCGATGAAATATTCACTCAAGAATGGGACCTCTGGTTGGACCGAGAGCTCGGTCCATCGGGACCGAACCACGAGCGATGGCGGGGGCTTCTGGAGGTGTTCGACTTGGAATCCTTGCGCCGGATCGCCTCCGGCCTGTGCAGCGAATTGATCGACCTCGAGGTTCTTGCGGAACAGGTCGGCGACGGCGACCTGCCCCCGGCCATGCGGACCTGGCTCGAGCGGCAGCGGGACTCGGCGGTGACGCTCCTGTGTAAGTACGACCGTCCCAAACGGCGCAAGATCGAGTCCACGCTGGATGCGGTCATCGTCGTCTTGAACCTTTTGCTCGACCGGGGACTCGAGGGCCTGTCGATGGTCCAGCCGGAAGCGATCGGGCTGCTCGCGAAGGATCTTGGTGGGCCACCGACCGGCTGGTCGGAAGAAGAAGCGGTGAGCGCGCAAGCACTACAGCGCATCGCCAATCGGCTGCTTCACGTCGACGCGGTGCTGTTGCCCGAGTTACTGGCCGTGGTGCTGCCGTTCATCGAATCACTGCGTCGAAAGTGTGTGGAATCCGGATGGGTGACCTTCGACGGGCTGTTGGCCAGAGCTCGCGGATTGCTGCGGGATCATCCCGAGATTCGGGAGCGGCTGAAGCACGAATACCGTTCGATTCTGGTGGATGAATTTCAGGACACCGATCCAGTGCAATACGAGCTCGTGCTGTATCTGGCGGAGCGGCTGGGACAGAGCGCCTGGTCATGGCGCGAAACCGAGCTCGAGGCCGGCAAACTATTCATCGTGGGCGACCCGAAGCAATCCATCTATGCCTTCCGGCGCGCAGACATCGAAGCCTTCGATCAAGTCGTCGACCGCCTGGAAGGAGGAGGGGCTTTGCGCTGCGAGCTGGCGACCAATTTTCGGAGCGACGGAAGCGTGCTGGAAGTCGTGAACGGCGTATTCAACAAGCTGTTGGTGGCGGAACCAGCCGTGCAGCCGGCCAATGTGCCGCTCGTAGTGCAGCCGAACCGGTCGGGCCAGTTTCATCAGCCCGGTGTGGAATTTCGGCTCGTCGCCGGTGAGGAAGAAGACGACGAACTGGATGCGGCGGCGGCGACGCGAGTCGAGGCAGAGGAGATCGCCTTGTCTATCCGACGGCTCACGAGAGCGGAGCGCGGCGATCTGGCCTCCCCAGCAGAGTGCCTGTCTCCCGGGCACGTCGCACTGTTGTTCAGGAAGCTGACGCAGGCGGAGCCATATCTGCAAGCGCTTCGGCGTCATCACATCCGCTACATCATCGACGGCGAAAAGCATTTTTATCGCCGGCAAGAGGTCATCGATCTGGTGAATCTACTGCGATGCCTTGAAAATCCGTACGACCTCATCGCGCTCGTCGGCGTCCTGCGCTCGCCCCTCGGTGGGCTATCGGATCGCGACCTGGTAACCGTTCGGAGCCTTGGTGCGCTGGACTATCGCCAAACCGACCGGCTGGTGCACTGGGAGAGCCCTTCGGCGGATCCGATCGGACGCCTGTACGGGGTCCTCGCGGATCTTCACCGGTCGGCCGCCTGCTTGCCCCTTCCGGCACTCCTCGATCACCTGTTCGAGCGTCTCCCTATTTTGGAGCTTGCGGCTGCCTCGATCCATGAAGAGCAAGCCGTGGCGAATGTCCTGAAGGTCCGGCAAATGGCCGCCGAGGTCGCCGACCGCCCGGCGCTTTCCCTTTCCGGCTTCGTTGATCTGCTGATGGCGCGGTTAAGCCAGCAGCCGGATGAAGCGGAAAGCGCGCTGGCCGAGGAGACCGTGGACGCCGTGCGCGTCATGACCATTCACAAGGCGAAAGGGCTGGAATTTCCCGTCGTCATTCTTGCCGGTCTGCATCACGGCGATGCCGCCGGCCGAGCAGCTGTGAAGCCGCATTTCTGGCATGATTGGTCGACGGGCATTGTGGGTTTGGAATTCGGTTCGCGTTGCAGCCTCGGCTCGGTCCTCGTCGCAGAGAAGGCCCGCGTGCGCGAACAGGCTGAACGTCGGCGGTTGTTCTATGTCGGCATGACCCGGGCAAGGGAATGTTTGATCTTGTCGGGCGCGATCACCCGACGGCGCGGCCGTGGCGCCTTCATGGATCTCTTGCAGCAGGCTGTCGGCGAAGAGCTCACGGCAAAGTCGACCGGGGAGGTGATCGTCGGAAACGCGACGGTCCCTCGCGTCATCACGCCGGGAAAGGAAGTTCCCCCCGTACAGCAGCGCCTGCGGCCCGGCCGACTGAGTGACTTTCCGGAGGGAGCGGCGCTTGCCATTCGCTGGGGACGGCGGGATCGTGAGTGGCGCGATACTCGGGCGGTGCCGCTCTCGGTGGTGCCGTCTCGCGTGATATCTAAGCCTGAACAGGGCGGTCCCCCGAGGGTACCTGATCTGGTTGGCTCCATCGGGGGTGCCGCTGTTGGACGGTTGGCTCATCGACTATTGCAACATTGGGATTTTTCCGGCGACGTCGATCATCAATTGTCGGACCTGCGGGTCAGCGACGGTGACATCGAACCAGGGGAGGAAAGGGATAGAGAGAAGCTGTGCGCGGAAATCCGTGGCATGCTTCAGCGCTTCGTCGCCTCCGATTTCTATGAACAGTTGTGCCGGGCCACGATCGTGGGCCGCGAGGTGCCTTTCTTCATGCCCTGGGCGAATGGGACGCAAATTCTGGAGGGCGTCATCGATGTGGTGTATCGGCTCGACGGGCGGCTCTGGATTGCCGATTACAAGACGGATATGATCGCAGCGGACCAGCTTGCGGCGCGCGCCGAGCACTATCGTGAGCAGGCGCGTCTCTATGTGGAGGCGGTGCGGTGCTGTTTGCGAGAACCGGTCGGAGGATTCGAGTTCATGTTCCTCCGGCACGGCGTCAGTATCTCGCTTTCATTTGAGCCGGAGCATTGATTTCGAGCAAAGGAGCGATCCCATGAAAGCAGTCTCGATGATATTGTTTGTCACGGTCCTCATGGTCGGATGTGCAAACTCGAGCAAGCTGCAACCGATGACGTTACGGGCTCCGGCGGGAACCAATGCTGCCGTGAGCCAGCAGCTCGAGGTGGGCAATCAATTGTTTGCACAACATGATTGGAACGGGGCGAGGGATGCCTATGTCGCGACGATCAAGGCGGCTCCCGACCTAGCGGAGGCGCACTACAATTTGGCTCTGGCGTTGGAGCGACTGGGCGACAAGACGGGCTCGAGACAGCATTATATCCAGGCGGCGAACCTGGCGCCGGGAAACAAGGTGATCTGGGATGCGCCGCCGCTCAGGAAGCACGAGACCACGCTCGGGTTGGAGAAGAAATCCTTTCAGGACGTGAACCCAAGGTAGAGATCAAAGCCACCAAATTCTGAGTTCTGAACTTGGAGTCGTGAGTTCTGATTATGCGACTGAGGAAGCTTATGGCTCGGTGGAAGAGATGCTACGCGCAGTCCTTCGATGGGTCGCCATCGCCAGAATGACGGCCCCGGCTACGACCATGGGCAGGCTCAGCAGTTGTCCCATGGACAGCGTACCGAAGAGGAATCCGATTTGCGCATCCGGCTCCCGAAAGAACTCCACCACAAACCGGCAAAGTCCGTAACCGATTAAAAAGGTCCCGAATACCGTGCCGGCCGGCGGCCGACGCCGGGCGATGAACCAGAGCACTGTAAACAGGAGAGCCCCTTCCAGCATCGACTCGTAGAGTTGGGAGGGGTGGCGGCATGCTGGGCCACCGCCGGGAAACACCATGCACCAGTCCACATCGGTAGGGCGGCCGTAGAGTTCCCCATTAATAAAATTGCCGATTCGTCCGAGACCCAATCCCACCGGGGTCACCCCCGCTGCGAGGTCGGCTATGGTCAAGACCCCGATACCCCGGCGTCTTGCGAACAGTATCAAGGCGACGATCGTGCCGATCAGCCCGCCGTGGAAGCTCATGCCGCCTTCCCAGACGGCAAAGATTTTCAAGGGATTTTCCAGGTAATAGGGCAGGTTGTAGAACAGGACGTAACCGAGTCGTCCGCCGGCGAAGACCCCCACCGCCGCGTAGACGATCATGTCATAGACTTGGTCCTTATTGAGCGGAAGGTTTTGCGCCCGGGCTCGTGCCGCGATGATGAAATAGGCGAGGGTGAGGCTGATGAGGTACATGAGCCCGTACCAGCGGAATTGCAGTGGCCCGAGCCGGAGGAAGACGGGGTCGATGTTGGGATAGGGAATGGCGTGATACCAAGCGGGCATGAAGGGACTCCAAAGTGTTTCGCGATCTTATGTGAGTGTGCCTCCTATTGCAAGGCGCGAGCGGTTAGGTGCTCTGGACCCGGCCAAGTCTTGCCAAACCACGACATGATACGAACGTATGTATATTTTCTGAAACGCCTGTATCCTTTAGTTGTCGACAAAATCCCACTCTTTATTAGACCGGTTTAACCTGCGCGCCGGAGGCGCTCGATTTTCGCGTAACTCAATACGCCCGCCTTCTGGCACGTTTGATGCTGAACAAAACAGTAGCTCTCGCCGAGCCGGAGACAACAAACCTTGTAACACCAAGAGGGAGGAGCACCATGTCGACGAAAGGGCGTGAGGCGGCTAAATTAGCAGCAATCATCGGAGGAGGAGCGGTGATCGGGGCGGCGCTCGGAATACTGTTTGCGCCGAAGGCGGGGACGGAGACCAGGCGTGAAGTCGCGCGATATGCCCGGCGTGCGCAGGTTCAGGCAACCAGATTCGGTCGGGCGGTGAAGAGCGGAGTTACGGACATGGTCGAGCGCAGCAAAACTCTGGTCCATAAACGATCGGACAAACCGGTGGTGGAGGCGGCCTAACTCATTACATCCTATTAAAGAAGATAGCGGAGAAGATCGTAACAGCCTGTCTCGCACGGGGCAGGCTGTTCTGTTTTCCGACTACCGATCGAATCCTGTCCCTTCCTCTATTCTTCACGTCTATTCTTCACGTCGCGTTACCTTGACCGATGGTGACCCCGATGTTAGATTCGCCCCGGCCCTTCTTCAGCCGGAGTGGCGGAATAGGCAGACGCAAGGGACTTAAAATCCCTCGGGCTGAACAGGCCCGTACGGGTTCGATTCCCGTCTCCGGCACCACACAGAGCCTGCTCGACCCGGAACCCTTCACATTGTCCTCTTGGAAATCACCGATGTATCGAAGCCACGTCGTGTGAGCACCGATCGGGCGAACATACGGTCGGAACCGCTTCTCTTCGATGCCCGATGCCCGCGATATACCCGCCGGAATGTGGAACTCCCCCGCAAGGCCTTTGGTCATCATGACAAGAGCCGCGTGAACTGAAGGGTTTGCTCTCGATCTCCGTCTCGCCTTTTTCTAACTTACGTGCCGGCTGGAATAGGCGCCGTACCGTCGCTACAATGTGGGCGGCTTGCCCACCGAGTCTCATGGGCAGGCGTGGGATACTCATGCACTTGAATGGACCCATGCAAGTCTGTTGCATGATGATCGTTTCGATCACCGGCTGTGTCGGCATGTCTGTTTCACATGAAGAGCAGAGCGATGGGGAAAGGAATCTGGCGGCAATCCGCGCTCTTGCGAATCAAACACCGATTCAGCCGTCGGGACAGGACCCTTCTGAAGGATCGGGTGCCTGGCCGCCGGATTGGTATGCCCCATTTCATTCATCCGTCCAACTCAAAGGGGGCCCAGCTGACTCCTCCAACGGGGCCTCTCGGTCTTTCTCCGAGCGAAGGATACCGAACAGTCCCGCCACTCAGGGTAGCCGGCTGTACTTTCCTTGGCGTCCTGCCGGGCCTCTGGCCGCGCCGACATCCGAACCTTTCCGGCCGGTTCCACCACACATTTCGTTCTCACCTGGACTTCCCGCTTCGCCAGGAGGGTGGCGCTGTGTGCCAGACTTTAGTGGCGGGCAACGGTGCCACCCTCGCTGACGGACCTGTCTCAGAACGGCTTCTTCTACCGACTGGTCCCTAGGGTTTTACGGGCGGCCTGTTCGAGCGAGGTTGGGCGCTAAAATCCCTTTGCTATACTTGATCCTGTAGAGCGCTTCCATCATTCGCTGCCGGGAGAATGATTCCGACCCGGCGGCCGAGCCCAACAGGAGCCCAAAGATGGCAGACCCCGCTCCCATGCTCCCGATCGTTGATCAATCCGGATCCGAGCGTCGAGATCAGCCCTCGCGTTCCAACAATGCGGGGATGACTTCCCCTGTGGGGGAGCCGCGTCGGCCGCCGCTGGGCTGGTGCCCGGCGCCCGGCTGTCTGGGCAACATGGAGACAGACACCCCGGCCTACGACGAGCGGTTGGGGCTAGATGTCGTTCGATGTGATCGATGCGGTTATCGGGGAATGCAGTCTCGTGAGGGAGTCATGTTGCTGTTCCGGAGCGGATACGAATACCAGTTCAGCTACGGCCCGTCGGTGGAAACCATCAGCGTGGTGCTGTCATCGGGCGCCGTGAACTTATGGGCCACGCATGACGTGACGCCGGATCAACTTGCGATCTACACGGCAGAGTGGGCGCTCTTGCGGGGTATTCGCAACCGCCCGATACGACTGATGATCGATCAGGACGACTTTACCGACTTTTACCTGTACTTCACGAAACAGTGACGCGTCCTCTCGATCGCCGTACGTCCCTTTACCATCTCCCCAGCCAGCCGCGACAGCCTGCATAGTAGGACGCAATCGCCACCGCCAAGACGAACAGGATCTGCATCACATGTTGGACGAGCACGCTCGGTTCAATCGTCCTGGTCACGAATAGGACTCCCGCGGCGATCAACGTGACGACAAAGGTCGTTCGCTTCGGACAAAGACTGCCGTCCCGCTTGCTTTGCGCCGCCAACGCGATCCATACACAGGCCCAGCCGATGGCACCGACCACGAGCGCGCCGGCCAAGTCCGTCAGGCCGACCATCAAGCTGCTCAAGGCCAGCTCCATCTTGGGCCGGCGCGGCAGTTCGGCTCGGATGCGATAGAGTTCGCCGACCGACAGAGCCAGCCAGATCAAGATCATGCCGAACACAAAACTGCTGCGTCCCATTTCGTGGCTGAAGAGGCGGGGACGTTGGGCAATCGGCTTGGCCTTGGAGAACGACAAGCCCTCGAAGTGCGGAGTGAAGTCATACCCGCATTCGCAATATTGAACGGTATCGGCATGGGTCAGCAGGCAGCGAGGACATTCAAACGGCATGGTGGTCCTCATGCAGCGGGCTCACTCGTGCTACAATCGCGGCACTCAGTCCATTGATGGATGCGACTAGGCTCGTGGAGGATCTCATGGTGGATGACAAACGGCCGTTCCTCTTTGCCGCCCTCGGCGGCCTCTGTGCCGCCGCCTCGGTCGGAGCCGGCGCATTCGGCGCCCATGCCCTCAAGACGATTCTCGATGTTTCGTCCCAGGCCGTCTATGAAACAGCGGCGCGCTACCAAATGTACCATGCGCTGGCGTTATTTGTCGTCGCGTGGTTGTTGCGTGAAACGGAGTCGGCGCTCGTGTCGCGGGCCGGCTGGCTGTTTTGTCTGGGGATTGTTCTGTTTTGCGGGAGTCTCTATCTCGTCGCGCTCTCGGGCATCAAATGGATGGGTGCCGTCACGCCGCTGGGAGGTCTGGCCTTCATCGGCGGCTGGCTGATCCTTGGTTGGTCGGCTTGGACTGCCCGCGCCGCTCAATGATGTCTGCGTGGAGCGCTCGCCGGTTTCTCGCCGGAGGCCTTGGCGCAGGACGTCGTCTGCTTCCCGGTGATCGAGCCCCAGCCGCCGACCGAATTGACGAACGTGCCTTCTAAGCGCTGACCTTCGCCGGTAAAGAGCAAGCTGTCCTCCTGCACGCCAGCCCTCGTTTCCCAACGCAGATACAGCAGATCTCCCACTGCGATGATTTCCGCCGGTCCCGCCGATGTGTCCGCTCCAGGAGGGGCGAAGATGATGGAGGTTTTGTCTTCGCGATGGTTTTGATGGTTATGGATCGTCCATTGCCATGTGCCGCAGAGTCGAGCGAGCGCCCGTTGCCGCCGAACGGTGTCCTTCCAATTGTACAGCCGAAACCATTCGCGGTTGACTTGATCCCTAGCCCAGCTCTCGGCGGCTGCGGCAGACGGCGGGAGTGCCGCTTTGTCCTCGGCGGAAGGCGACTGGTTCGCAGCCGCCGTGATCTGCTGCCGTACCAACGTGACAAGTCGGCGAGCCGGATGATCAGCTTCCGTTTCGTCGTTGAGCCAGGCAGCATGGGTTTCGGTCGGTGATGGAATTGCCGCCGCCGCCGAGCCATTCTCCGACGCAGCCCGTACATTCATAGCAAGCAGCCAGACGGCCAGCCCCTTCACGAGGCGCACGGAGGCCCGTCTCACATCCTCGACCACCAGCTCTTTCGCCATGGAGGGGGGAATGTTCTTGGCCGCAACCGCGACAGCGGCGTCTTTGAGCCCGATACGGGGCCCAATCTCTTGGAAAAGGGCCAGGGCTCCTTGGTCGTCCAGGACGGCGGCGACTCGGTCTGCCTGCTCGCGAAGGATATTGAGAAACGGCGGGTACCGGTCCGGCAAGCTGGAGATCCGTGCCGGCGGCGAGTCCGGGGCCGCTGCAGGAATCTCTGCCGCCAAGCCGGTGTTCGTGATGAACGAAATAATAAACAGCAACTGGACAGCGATACGGGCTGACATGGGCGGATCAATAGGATGGGTGGCGGTATTCGGTGCGACGGCGCGTCACATCCCTTGGAAGCAGGATTTCAAAAAGGCGACGGTGGCCTCCCACGACTGCGCACTAGCCGACCCGTTATAGGTCGTGGATCTGGTTTCGTTCATAAAGGCGTGGCTGGTTCCAGGATATGTTCTGATATCGATTTTCTTTCCCTGTGCCTTGGCCGCCTCAAGGTAATCAATATCCTGTTGGGTCACAAACGAGTCCTGTTCGGCCCGGTGATACAGCAGAGGACAAAGCACGGAGGACAATGAGTCCGGCGCACTGACCTGTCCATAGTAGGCCACTGCCCCACGAAGCCGCTTTCGCTGGGACGCGAACCGAATGGCCAGCGTTCCGCCCAGCCCGAATCCCACTACGCCGTGAATATTGCGCTTCAGATAGTCCTTAGTATTCATGTATTCGCAGCAGGAGTTGATATCCTGCAGCAAGAGCTGCTCATTGCATTTGGCCATGAGAGCTTCTGCCACCTCGGCGTTCGCGGTCACCATGCCTCCCAAACGTCCGTACAGATTGGGAATGATCACTCCGTAGCCTTCACAGGCGAGCCGAGCGCCCAAATCCTTGATCTGGACGTTGAGGCCCCACCATTCATGAAGCAGGACGATACCCGGGTAGATTCCTTTTTCCTGGGGCCAGAATTGAATGCATTCGACCTGCACGTCTTTCGTGGTTCTGGTCTTGATGTAGGGGTCGACGGCGGCATCCGTACTGGTCGGAATGGCCACTCCGCTCGGAAAGCGGGCCGTGCCGGTTCCAATCTGTTGAAGCGAAAAAGGAGCTGTCTGGGTGGTCATACGTGCCGCGATCCTTTCTCCTGTTGCTGATCGGTAGCGTGTGATCTCCGGTACTATAGGGAGCCGGTTCGGGCATTGTCAATGAAGCGGCGGGACGACCTTCGGCTTGACCCCGGTCCGGGCGCCCAGTAGAGTGCGAGGGAACTCCATGCATCGCGCGAATCGGACGCCTCTTGGCATCGGGCTCATCGGACTTGGGCGGCACGGCAGCCGTTATGCACGCCACTTGCTGAATGATGTGCCAGAGGGCCGGCTGACTGCGGTTTGCAGGCGACATATCCATGAAGGCAGCGGACTCCCGGCCGGCTCTACTGCAGCCTGCTATGCCGACTACCGCGAGTTGATCGCCGATTCGCGGGTGGATGCCGTGGTCATCGTCACGCCTCCGGCCCTGAACCGTGAGATCAGCCTCGCGGTGGCTGCGGCGGGCAAGCCCTTCCTGATCGAAAAACCCTTGGCTCCGACCCTCGATGATGCGCGGGCCATCGCATCGGCCGCCGCCCAATGCGGCTGCATAGCCATGACAGCGCAGACGCTCCGCTTCGATTCGGCCATCCTCGATCTCATTGCCCATCAAAAAGAAGTCGGCGAACTCCGGTACGTTTCTGTGGCCAGCCGCATGGAGCCTTCCGCGGGAAGCGCCAGCGGTTTCAATGGGCGGGGCTGTCTCATGGAAATCGGAGTCCATGTCTTGGACCTTGTGAGGGTTCTCACGGCTGATGAGGTGCGTCAGGTCTCGTGCGAGATGGACGTCGTCCCTCCCGCCGGACCCGAAGCCAGACTGCTGGGACGATTGACGACTCGCCGTGGCATCCCTTGCTTGATCGACGTTTCGCGTGTGTCGTGGGGCCGTGTCGGTCGAGTAGAGCTGGTCGGATCGGAAGGGCAAATGGCGGCCGATTGGTGCGGACACCGGGTGACGCGTATCTCCGCGCGCCATGACAGCACGGATTGGTCAGCCGGAGCGGAACCTACGCTCGTGCGTACGCTGCGCGCGTTTTTGCAAGCGATTCAAGCTGGTGTGTCTCCGCCCGTGACCATGGCTGACGGGCTTCGGGCCGTTGAAATCGCCGAGGCCTGCTATGCCTCGGCGGGGCAAGAAGGACGCATCGTCTTCCTCGAACCCAATTGATCAGGTTTCAGCAACGATGTGGGTGTCGGTTTCCTCTACGCCTTCGATTGCGTGGATACGAGAAATGACGACATCCGACAGCGATCGCTCGTCGGCGACGTTGATGAAGACGAAGATGTCCGGTTGGCCGAAGCAGGGATTAGCTTGTTCGACCCCCGCGATACCTTTCAATGCCTGTAGGACGGGCTTTGTCTTTCCCGCTTTGACCTTGATGAGGATGTACGCTTTGGTTGCCATGATGTCCTCTCCTTCTGCGTAGTTCGATACAGCTGTGACTGAACGTGGAACTATTGCGCGCCAGGCATGCCGCGCCGGCGCGCCGCATAGACCTCAGAAAGGGATTGCCCTCGTTCGGAAAATACCTTCGTCGATTGCTGGTACAGGCCGGCGAGGAGGTCGAAGTCCGGTTTGCCGATGTTGAACTCGTTCAATGCGGATTCCAACCCGTCGACAGCCCAGGCCTGAGGCGCCTGACCTGCCTCCATGATTGCCTCGAAGCTTTCCGCGGACCATCCGCTTCCTTGAAATGCCCCCTCAATCTCCGCTGCACGAGCACCGAACTTGGCGCGATGCGCCTCAGTGAAGAATGCTCGGACGACCGGTTGGTGGCTTTTGAGAAAGGCCGATTGGAACTGGATCACGGCTTTAATGATGCGGTTCGCCTCCGGCGTCCCCTCGGGGGGAAGAACACCGGCTTGGTCTAGAGTCGCCAACAGAGCCATAGCCGAGCCGACATAGCGGGACCCGGTCCTGCCGGGCGAGGGCTGTGCCTGGACGTATGAGCTCTGCTCGGCCCGCTGTGGCGAGTCGGGGACGATCGACAAGGCGCCTGCCGTCAAACCGGCCGCGAGATAGATAGCGAGGTACATGAGATGTCCCGTCGGGAAGCCGACCTTGCCGCGAGCGGCAGGAGATGATTGACGTCACCCGTCGCGGTCGGTCGCGCGAGATATGGCGGCATTATACAGAACGAGAGAAGGTGAGGCTACCGGCGGGAGGCCCTTGTCAACCGCTGCCCTCATGTGTCGTTGAGGAGAGGGCCATCGAGGAGTGAGCCGCAGGTGAGGTGTTCGTGCTCGCGAATGTACTGAGCGCAGCTATCGTAGGAGTGGATGCCCATCTGGTCGATGTCGAAGTGGATATTGCGGCGGGACTTCCCCAATTTTCTATCGTGGGGCTTCCGGATGCGAGTGTCCGCGAGAGTCGCGATCGCGTGCGCGCGGCCCTCAAGAACTGCGGATTCCATTTTCCCATCAAAAAAATCACGGTGAACCTCGCGCCCGCCACGGTCAAGAAGGAGGGGGCCGGGCTCGATTTGGCGATCGCTTTGGGAATTCTCACGGCCGAGGAGGTCATTCCGCGCGACGCGGTCGGCCAACATGTCTTCGTGGGGGAGTTATCCTTAGACGGACGGCTGAAGTCGATTTCCGGGGTACTCTCGATCGGGTTGGCCTGCCGTCGGCTGCATCGGCTTTTGGTCCCGGCAGACAATATTGGCGAAGCGGCAATGGTGGACGGCTGCGAAGCTTTTCCGATCGAAACCTTACCGCAGGCGGTGGAATTTTTGCGGGGCGTCCAACCGATTCCGGTCGCGAAGTCGGGGCTGGGCAGTATCGGGTCTGCGTTATCCGATGAAGACGACTTTGCCGAAGTTAGGGGCCAGGAACAGGCCAAGCGCGCACTCGAGATCGCCGCGGCCGGTGGCCATAACCTTCTCATGGTCGGGCCGCCAGGCTCAGGCAAGACCATGCTGGCGCGCCGTTTACCCGGGATTCTACCGCCGTTGGCGCTGGAGGAAGCGCTCGAAGCCAGCCGTATCCATAGCGTCGCGGGCACGCTCCCCAGGGACTATCCGCTACTCCGCCAGCGGCCTTTTCGTGCTCCCCACCACAGCATATCCGAAGCCGGGCTGATCGGCGGTGGATCGACGCCGAGACCTGGCGAGGTGTCGTTGGCTCATCATGGTGTATTGTTCTTGGATGAAGCCGCAGAGTTCGGCCGTGCAACGCTGGATAGTTTGCGACAACCGCTGGAAGACGGAACAGTGACAGTGACACGAGCCAGCGGGTCCCTGCGGTTTCCTGCCCGGTTCATGGTCGTCGCGGCGATGAATCCCTGTCCTTGCGGGTACTATGGGACCAGGGCCGGCGAATGCGTATGCCTGCCAGGCCAGGTCCGGCGATATCGGAGCCGGCTGTCTGGCCCCTTGCTCGACCGATTGGACTTGCAGATCGACGTGCCGGCAGTGCCCATCCGGACGCTGCGCGACGACGAATTGCACGTCGAAGACTCGGCCGCGATCCAGGCGCGGGTAATGGAAGCAAGGGATCGCCAGATCGCCCGATTTAGACGCGACGGGATCTGCGCGAATGCCCAATTGAAACCGCGGCACCTGAAGCAGTATTGTGGGCTCGATGCCGCGTCTCGGGATCTGCTGGAGCGGGCAATGACTAAGCTGGGGCTTTCGGCCC
>DASTLA010000085.1:0-6367 GCA_035715525.1 Nitrospiraceae bacterium | reverse complement strand
GGAGGCGTATAGGGGCAGTGGTTGAAACAAAGCTTGCAGTAGTAGCACTCATCGACCACACGGTGATGGTCACTCGGCGTCAATTTGGTCACATCGCTCTGGTATTCGTCGATACGGTCCAGGAGCGTGTTGAAAGAAGGGCACAGATTGAAGCAGCGCCGACAGCCGTCACAGATGTCGTAGATCCGCAGGGTTTCTTTCTCCAGTACCCCCTGGTCGATCGGCTGAATAAGGCTGAGCGTTTTCATGGATTTGGATGCGCGGCAGCGCTCAAGCACCAGCCGCCAGCCGATCAGCGCCGGGATCCTGCTCCCTGCGATGGCCAACGGCTGGCTGATGCGGGCGCGTTTAAGCTTGTTTCAAACTGTCGAGACCTTTGGTAAACCGATTGGCATGGGAGCGTTCTGCCTTCGCCAGGGTCTCGAACCATTCGGCCAATTCCGAGAATCCCTCGTCGCGCGCGGTTTTCGCCATTCCCGGATACATTTGCGTGTACTCGTAGGTCTCGCCCTCGATGGCGGATTTGAGATTCGCCTCCGTGTTCCCGATCGGAATGCCGGTCGCCGGGTCGCCCACTTCTTTCAGGAAGTCCATATGGCCGAATGCATGACCGGTCTCCGCCTCCGACGTGTCTCGGAACAGACCGCCGATGTCCGGGAAACCTTCGATGTCCGCGCGCCGCGCGAAATACAGATACCGCCGATTCGCCTGCGACTCTCCCGCAAACGCATGCTTCAGATTTTCATGACTCTTGGTCCCCTTCAGACTCTTTCCCATACGCTCCTCCTTGCGTTAGTAATGACCGGTAACTCGTCTTTCATCGCCCCGACGGGTGACGCTTCGTCGACATCCGTTGCTGGCATGCCGCGCAATAGCCGTGAAACTCGACTCGATGACCTAACACTCGGAATCCTTGTACTTGCCCCTCACTGACCGACAGCCGATCAAGCCGATCGTCCATCACGTCGAGGATCCGCCTGCACTCCAGACAGACGAGGTGGTGGTGAGGCAGCAGGTTCGCATCGAAGCGGACCACACCGTGGCCGCCGTTCACTTCCTGGATCAGCCCCGCCTCGCGCAACGCGGACAGGGTGTAATACACGGTGTTGCGGGACATCATCGGATGCCGTCGCTTCACCGTGCGAAACAGCATGTCAGGTGTAGGGTGACTCGTGGTACCGGCGAGGGCGGTATAAATTGCCACTCGTTGAGGCGTCACCCGCACTCCATGCCGGCGGAAGTGATCACGAACCTGTTGAATGGATAATTCCATCTGTTCCTATTTAGGAATGGATACTAAATAACACGCCCGCGGAGGCGAGGGCAAGCCCCAGCGGGCATCGTTTGCACTCTGAGAGGCGGAGCAGTCGTCGTACTTAGTGAGAGGCCCGATACTCAGGCAACCTGTCCGTCATATCCGCGAGACACTTGTAGCTCTGATCCTTCGCCGAGAGAAGCGGAACCGCGATGGGCCAGGCAATGCCCAGCGCAGGATCATTCCACAGAATTCCATGCTCGTCGTCGGGAGCATAGATTTCGGTACACTTGTACAGAAATCCGGCTTCATCGCTCAACACGCAGAATCCATGGGCGAACCCCGGCGGAATGTAGAGCTGCCGCATGTTTTCTCCAGACAATTCCGTCCCATACCATCGACCGAATGTCGGCGATCCCTTGCGGATGTCCACCGCCACGTCGTAGACCGTCCCCTTCACCGCCGTAATTAATTTACCCTGGGGCCGAGCCAGTTGATAATGCAGCCCGCGCAATACCCCCTTCACGGACCATGACAAGTTGTCCTGCACGAAGGGCTTGTCAATGCCGATCACGCCATATCGAGATTCACGAAACAACTCCACGAACCGACCCCGCGCGTCGTGATACAGGTCGGGATCGATTTGAAATAAACCAGGTAGCGGCAGCGGCGTAATCTTCACGAAGCCTCCTCGCTCATCAAGCATTCCCGCCGGCATGATACCCGGTTCAGACTTCCGGCAAAACCGCGGTTCGCGTCGGCGTCCTTCGAGCACCGTTGAAACGGTGAGGGGTCCTGCTCCATACTGCCAATGATGGTGATGGGCGACCGCTAGTCGGACGACGGGTTGTCCGTCTGGGCCGGCGGTTCCGGATAAAGCTTCTGCAGTCGGTCGATGAGCGGCGCTGCCTCGGGGCTGCTCGGGCGGGTGGGCTCGCTCGGCGGATGGTCCCACCGCAGCACCGAGATTCCAGCTTCGGCAAAGAGCTGGCGGATCGTCGCAACCAGTGCTTCCAGCGTTAGTTCGGTCCCAAACCTCAGGTCCAGCACCCGCTCACGGGGACTGGTAGGCGGCGGATCCGTGTTGACGAGCGCCCAGCAGCTGTCAAAAACACGTTGGCGTAGATCACCGGGCACGTTGAGGCTGGTCAGCTCCGACGTGCACAGCGCGGTGACCATTAGCACGAACTGTAGATCGGGCATGCCCGGTCGCTGCAAATCGAGGGATTGCACGGAGATATTATTGAATCGTTGCACTGAGGGAGTCAATTCCGTCGTTCCAGCGACGCTCTCTTTCATTGACACAAGATTTCAGCGGCGAAAGGACAGCATTCGATGGTGACGATTACGTTGATGGGACAACTCCAAACGGCGGACGGAGAGCGGGACCTCGCCTGTGAACTGGCGGGACCGCTGAGCGTGCGGCAAGTCATCCAACGACAAGGGCATGGAATGCGTCATCTATTGCAGCTCTTGCGCGAGAAAAAGGTCATCGTCACCATTAATAAGCGGATCGCGAGCGAGGATTCGATGGTGCAGGATGGAGATGCTCTTCGCTTCGTGGGCCATGATGGGCATGGCGGGACCGGGCTTGCTCCTTCATTCTAGCTCGACCCTTGGTGGAACAACGCAACAAACGATGAAGGGCCGGTACCCCGAGGGGGTACCGGCCCTTCGATTATTGCCGGAACCGACAGTCCGTGGGTTACTTCTTGCCGAGAATCGAATCTTTGGCCATCTTGGCCACGCGGAACTTCACCACCCGCTTGGCCGGAATCTTGATCGGCTCCCCAGTCTGTGGGTTGCGGCCCATGCGCGCCTTTCGGTTGGCGAGCACCAGCTTCCCGATGCCGGGCACCACGAATGCGTTCTTCGCTTCGCGATAGGCCAGGGAGGCCAGGTCATCCAGTAATTGAACCGCGGTCTTCTTGGTAATCCCCGCCTTGCCGGCAAGATGGTCAGCAATCTGCGATTTCGTCATCGACTTGGCCATGCGTCCCTCCCTTTGAAAGACGATAAGTGGTGAACGGTGAATTGAGGCGTCGTACTGATGGGCTCGTCCCTGCAGCCGTGGAGATAGAACCCTGCATTGTCTCGTGGGTCTGCCCGAAAACAGGGCGAGAGTGTAGCGAAAGGCCTAGGGGCTGTCAACCGAAAAACGCGCATCTGGAGCGGCGAGACTGCGTCTAGCGCGCCCTTGCGCCGACCCGGTGCCGCAGAGTAGAGTACCGTACGGCTCTATCGAGAGCCCCTTCAACACGATCAGGCGAGGTCGCTTCATGGCGAAAGAACTTCCAATCCTTCCCGCCTCGGTACAGCAGGCTGAGGAGGCAACTCAGGAAGCGGTGCTGTATTCGCGGGTATTTTGCCAAAAGGAGAATTCTCCACCGCTTCGGCTTTTGATCGACTTTCTGAAATCGCGAGGGCAACAACCGATCCTACCCGCGGACATGGACGACGCCTTGCTGGACGAATGGGCCTGGACGCAGTTGTCGCTCCGCTATGCCCGCGACCGCAAACCCATACAGATATTTTGTGTGCGCGATCGAGGATCGTTCAAAGATGTCTACGAGCAGGAACGCCAAGAATTTCTTCAGACGCTCAGCGCCTTCGACGATATTGAAGCGAGCCTGGCGAGTGAATTCGTCACGCGTTCCCGATTCATCCTCACGACGAGGATGTTCCAAGCCGACATCACGGAGGAAGGCTACGATTTCAACGGGTGGATCCTGGAGTTTTACCAGGAACAGTGCAACGGAATCGTGCAGGTAGACGGGCAGGGATTCTTTTCTCCCAAGGGAGAACTGATCGTCGATCTCTCTATCGCCAACGAGGAGTAGCCGCCATGGCGGCGCCCGCCTCCTCTCTCTCGGTATTTCAGCTGGCCGACCAGTGGTTCGATCAGGCGCGAACAGCTTTGCAGGGATCGCTGCCCTGTCGGCATGGCTGCTCCGCTTGCTGCATCGGCCCATTTCCGATCACTCAACTGGACGTCTTGGAACTGCAGCGCGGATTGTCGCTCTTGCCTCTCGAACAACGCCGAGCGATCGAGAATCGAGCCGCTGGACAAGTGAACGAGATCGAAAGAGCCTACCCTGCACTTCGGACCCAGCCGACGCTGGATCAGTGGAAAGACGAAGCGATCGATCGACTGACGGCCCGATTCGGCGATCGGCCCTGCCCGGCACTTCAAGCGGACGGGAGCTGCGCGGTCTATGCGTTCCGGCCCATCACCTGCCGCATGACCGGCATCCCCACTGAAACCGAGGGTCTCGTGCAAGGGGCCTGCTCCGTCCAGACTGCAGTGCCGGTTGTGCGAGTGCCCGAACGGCTGAGGCAACAAGAGGACGCGATCGCAGAGCGGGAAGCCGAAGCCCTGGCCGTGCTGTTGCACATTCGTCCCGCCGGCGGTGAAGAAGTGCTGCTTCCGTACGGGTTCCTGCCGGATCGCACGACCTCACGTTAGAGCTCGCGCGGAGTCTTCCTTGATCACAATCGTGAAGGAAGCCGTGCCGCCGCCGGGAGGCAGGCCAGCGCTAGACAGCGTCGGAAACGCTGTGCTAAGGTGGCAGGGCTGTTCGGCTGGAGCGCCTGTAGCTCAGTGGATAGAGCATCAGCCTCCGGAGCTGAGGGCCACAGGTTCAAATCCTGTCAGGCGCGCCATACCTCATCAGTTCTGAATATGCGTTCCGAGGGATGAGCGGCTCCGCCACAGTCGGAACGGGGCGCAACGCTGCAAGCCGGGATCTACTGCGAAAGTTCAAGCCCGATAGCTACATACAACACGGTGGGGCCGTTAGCTCAGTTGGTAGAGCAGCTGACTCTTAATCAGCGGGCCGTAGGTTCGACCCCTACACGGCCCACCAAATTTTTCAATCACTTACACTGCACCTGCCATCACAACCGCGTCTGACTGTGACTGAATTGTGACTGATGCGCGTTCCACCGCCCACCGGAGGCTCTCCGGACTGTGGTGAGCATACCGTTGCGTCATGTGGGGTGACTTATGGCCAAGCAGGCGCTGGATCGTATACAGATCCACGCCTTGCTGAGCGAGGCGCGTGGCAAACGTGTGCCGCAGATCGTGAAAATGGAAGTCCTCAATCTTCGCTTTTGACAGTGCAAGGCGGAACGATCTTCGTAGGTGGCCACCCTCCAGCCGAGTCTGGTTTTGACTCCAAAACACGAACTCCATACCAAGCGGCCTGGACTTAAATCTCTCCTTCAGCACGTCCAGTACTCTGTCGCTCGTGGGAATGGTCCGCCTTTCCCCGTTCTTGGACCGAAAGACCATGACGGTCCTCCGATCAAAATCCACTCCGCGCCACGTCAATTCGAGAATCTCACCCATCCGCATACCTGTACCAATTGCAAAGACGACCACATCCGACAACCACGGCCTGCATGCTAGGAGTAACGTTTTTTCTTCTCTGACTGTCACCCAGCGATCTCGAGCATTGTGCTCACGTTCCATAGCAATGCGACTGACCGGATTCTCACGGCACCATTGCCACTCCTTCATGGCAAGATTAAACGCCTTCTTCATGCAGGCGAGTTCCCGATTGATCGTCGCGGGCTTCACGCCGTCTAAATGGCGCCGACGCTTGTACTGATTCAAGAGGCTGGGGGTGATTTCAACCAACGTATAATCGCCGAACGCTGCTGTCAGCCGTTTCACGAACCCACAATACGTCCGTTGGCTTGCCAATTTGACAGCGTGCTCCTCTTCATACCGCGCCATCATCTCGCCGAAGGTCCGTTCCTTTTCCTGCCCAACTTCGAAGAATCGTCCCTCGATCATTCTGGTCCGAATCTTCCCGAGAATCCCTTCAGCTAATCGGCGATCGGATGTCCCCGTTGATTCTCTAATTCGCTGACCTTGGTGCACGACGCTCATCCACCAAATTTTCCCACGTTTAAACAGCCCCATCTGTCTCCTCCCTTCCGATGAGGCCTGATTTGGGTCTGTTTTCCCCGTGGGGAGCATTATGAGCGCGCTGCCGCAAACTGGCAATGTACGTTTTCAGTGAATCCACAGGCTGTTGAGGGCCGGCATCCCGCGCGAAGGGAACGCTCCGCACTTGGCTCTTCTTGATCCATTCATTGATCTCT
>DASTLA010000084.1:0-12552 GCA_035715525.1 Nitrospiraceae bacterium | reverse complement strand
CGAGGATGTGCGTGATCAGGCGATGGTGGAAGTGCTTTATGCGGCCGGCCTGCGCGTGTCGGAGCTGGTTTCGCTGCGCACCGAGCAATGTAATTTGGACGTCGGCTATCTGAACATCACCGGAAAGGGAGACAAACAGCGGATCGTGCCGATCGGGGATACGGCTCAGCGAAGGCTGCTTCACTATGTGTCGACGGCGCGACCGGCGTTGCTGAAGCGACGGGTTTCAGCTTTTGTGTTCCTGACCCGTCGGGGCACGCCCATGACCCGGCAGGGCTTTTGGAAACTGCTGAAAGCAAGGGCACAGCGCGCCGGTATTACCCGGATTCCGTCGCCGCACATGCTGCGGCATTCGTTCGCGACGCACCTGCTTGCAGGAGGTGCCGATTTGCGTTCGGTACAGGCCATGTTGGGACACAGCAGCATCTCGACCACGCAGATCTACACGCACGTTGAACAGGCTCGGTTGAAAAAAATACACAGTGCGTGTCACCCGCGTCACAGATCCGCGCCTTCAAGATCGGCCGCCGCCGGAGAGCCTGGCGAGCGATGACGAAAGGCAAGCAACTGCAAGAACAATGCATGATTCTTTATTGACATGGATTTATGGAGTTGGTAGCATCCCGAGGATTTGTTGAGATCGAGAAAAATCGGGCGGATAGCTCAATTGGGAGAGCGCTGCCCTTACAAGGCAGAGGTCACAGGTTCGATCCCTGTTCCGCCTACCAATCGAAAAGCGCTGAACGAGAAGTTGGCCATTGCCTTATCCATTTGTTGTGATGTAAAAGAGCTACCTATACCGTATTTAGTTTGTTGAAATTTTTCGAGCTGGAATCTTCTTCCGCTATCGTTCAATTGCGTGGGGCCGTCGTTCAGCCTGGTTTAGGACGCCAGATTGTCAATCTGGAGGTCGCGGGTTCAAATCCCGTCGGCCCCGCCATTTCCCCAGCGTTTGGTACAATCCATGCTATCGTTTTTCCGGCGACGTCAGGTGACGGGAAAGGTCTAGGCTGATGTTCCAATCGGGAGTCACGGGGCTACTGGGATCGCTCGGAGCGGTTTCGAAAATCGTCCTCTTTCTTCTCTTCCTGGCGTCGGTCATTTCCTGGGGCGTGATCTTTCTGAAGTGGAAAAGTTTTCGCTCGGCCGATCGGGAGGATCAGCGATTCTTCAGCGCGTTCACGAAAATTCGCGATCTGGACGAACTGTACCGTCAGTCGAAACGGGCCGAAGGCAGCCCGAGCGCCCAGGTGTTTCAAGGCATGATGGATCGTGTGGGGTCGGTATCGGCTGACGGCCATCACGGGATCGGAAGCAAAGATCCGATGCAGGTCCTAGACCGGCAATATTTGGACAAGACCGTGGGATATCTGGTGCAGAACCAAGTTTCTCAATTGGAGTCCTACTTGCCGATCTTGGCGACCACCGGCAACATTACTCCGTTTATCGGGTTGTTGGGGACCGTCCTTGGTATCATCGACTCGTTCAGGGAAATCGGCCTGCAGGGGACGGCCAGCATTGCCGCCGTGGCGCCCGGTGTTTCGGAAGCCTTGGTGGCCACCGCAGCGGGCCTCTTTACGGCGATTCCGGCGGTCATCGCCTACAATTATTTTTTGACGCGCATCCGAAGAATGGTCTTTCGGATCGAATCCTTTACAGTTGAGGCGATGCGCTCGCTTCAGACCCGTCCCAAACCGACGGCTGTGGGGATGCAGGGATGATGACTGAGACGCGCCATCGACGGTTTCTGGCGGAGATCAACGTGATCCCGCTGGTGGACGTCGTGTTGGTACTCTTGGTTATCTTCATGGTGACGGCGCCGATGCTGTACCGCGGGATGGATATCAATCTTCCGAAGTCCGCCACCAATACGATTAAGCCCGAAGCTCGGGCCGTTTTGTCGATTGAGCGGGATCAGCGATTGTATTTGGATAAGGATCAAGTCAGTCCGGTTCAACTTGAACGGAAACTCCGCGCGCTCAAAGATCAGAATCCCGACGTCTCCCTGTTTTTGCGCGCTGATCGCGATGTGCCGTACGGCATCGTGGTCCAAGTCATGGACAGTGTCAAAAAGGCGGGGATTGAGAAGCTCGGGATGGTGACGGAGCCCACCGGCTCAGAGCGAGTGAGCGATTCAATCCCGGCACCGGCTCCCCCGCGCAAGAAATAACGGCACGTGCAGTGCGTGCCCCGCGAACGTTGTAGCGTTAGATGACATCCCACACCCTGTCAAGACATGCGTCGCTCTTCTTGCTCGGCGAGCTCGTTGAGGCCGGCGGCCGCCAATTCCGCAAGACGGTGGTGATCTCGCTGCTCCTGCACCTGTGCCTGCTGGCCGTGATCATGGGAATGCGCTTTTTCAAGAAAGTGGAACGGCCGATGACCGCAGTGCAGGTGTCGTTGGTCAGCTTGCCCCAGACGGAGGCGAAGCAGGAACTAAAGATCGAAAAGGCCGCTCCTCGGCCCACACCCGCTCCCAAGCCGGTGCAATCGACTCCGATCCCGGTGCCACCCAAACCGACGCATGCCCCCGCTCCGACGCCGGCCCCGCCACCTCCGCCGACCCCGGCCCCGGTGCAAGCGAAGCCGGCGCCTACATTGCCGCCGGCCCCCGTGGCGCCCCAAGTTCCTATGGCTCCGCCTCCTCCGACGCTTGCGGCACCACAGTCGATCCAGCATCCGGTAAAGGCTCCTGCCGCGGCGCCCGTCCCTCATCGCTCCGACGCACTTAAAGATTTATTGAAGGACGTGGAGTTGCCTCCGAATGCACCTCAATATGGAGATCTGGCTCCCATGAAGCCCGCCGACGTCAAACGAGCTGCGCAGCCAAAGTTCGAGCGCTCGCCCGATCGGTCGGAACTAGACTCGGTTCTGAACAAGCTCAAGATTCCCGAACTGCCGCCACCGGCAGAACCGAACAGAGAACCGCCTAAATTAAGCGCTGCTCCGCCCAAACAACCATCGTTGTCGGAGGAGTTGAATCAGGATCTGGATCGTGAATTGAAGGAGTTGAAGAAGATTCAACCGCCGCCGGTGAAGATGCCAGAGCCGGTCCGTGAGATCAAACCGATATTCCGGGATGCTCAGCCGGTGTTTCGGGATCAGCAGCCGGTCACCGCCCCTGCGGTTACCGCCAGCGTGGCGCACACCAAGCCGGATACCAAACTTCGTGTGCCGGGAGTCGCTGGGTCCAATCAATACTTGTCGCGCGTCCAAGCCCGCATCAGCAGTTTTTGGACTGCGCCGCCGGTCGATATCTCAGGCAAGACGCTGACCGTGGTCGTTAAATTCCGCCTCGAACGGGATGGAAAGGTCAGTAGTGTGATGATCGAACAATCGTCGGGCAATGAATATTATGATCTCTCGGCTCACCGGGCGATTCAAAGCGCCGTGCCGTTGCCTCCGTTTCCTCCGGATCTCACGGATTCGTATTTTGACGCCCACTTTACCTTTGCCGTAGGCGAGGCTGCAGGATGAATCGAATCATCGCCGGGCTCTTCCTCGCCATCTGTCTCATCGCCGCAGCCGGCCTCGTCGGGATTCTAGACTCCCGAGCGACCGATGTGTTCCTGGAGGCGACTCGGCCGGACTTCCAAAAAATCCCGATCGGTGTGTTCGGCTTCCAGAACGGCGGCGGACCTGAATGGCTGGGCGGCCGCATTGAGGAAGTGCTCAAGGCAGATCTGAAGCGTTCGCTGGTGTTCTCGCTGGTGGACTTGCCGTCGATCGGCGTGAAAGTGCGGGAAGTCTCGACTGCGGACAAGGCTGTCTTCAAGCAGGCAGCGGAAAACGGAGTCTCCGTCCTGGTATGGGGAAAGTCGGCTCCCAAAAACGGTGAGAAGGACAGCGAGATCCTCATGGACGGGTATGTCTACGACAGCGGCAGCGCCGAAATCGTCGGCGGCAAGCGCTATGTGGGATCGACGTCCGTCGTTCGGCTCATGGCCCATCGCTTTGCCGACGAATTGGTCTTTCGCTACACCGGTGAGCCCGGCATCGCACGGACGAAAATCGTGTATGTCGCCGAGCACGGCAATGCTCGCGAACTGTATGTCATGGATTATGACGGCTACGAACCTAAGCAAATCACGGCCGATGGTTTCCTCAACTTGATGCCGCGGTGGTCGCCGGATCGTCGCTTTATCGTGTTCACGGCCTATCGGAGCCGCAACACGCAGGACATCGATATTCTCGAATTATCGACGGGCAAACGCTGGACGCTCGTGTCCTTGGGGGGGCTCAACATCACGCCGGCTCTGTCCCCCGACGGCAACTATCTAGCGTTCGCGACGAGCCAGGACGGCAACTCGGAGATCTACAAACTCGATACGCGCACGAAGGACATGCAGCGGTTGACCGTCAATCCCGGCGGCGATTTGTCGCCGACGTGGTCGCCGACGGGGCGGGAAATGGCGTTCACATCCGATCGGGGGGGCGGCCCGCAAATTTTCGTCATGAGCGCCGACGGTTCGAATGTCCGGAGATTGACGTATGAGGGCGACTACAATGCGGCACCGACCTGGTCGCCTCGCGGCAACTGGATCGCCTATGTCTGCCGGACGGCGCAACGGACGTACAAGCTCTGTGTGATCACGCCGGACGGGCAGAAGCGAGTGCAAATTACGACCGGCAACGGAATCGACGATTCCCCCTCTTGGTCGCCCGATGGTCGGCATCTCACCTTCAGCTCGACCGTGGACGGCAAAAGCCACATTTATCTCATCAATGCCGATGGGACGGATTTGGAGCGGGTGACCTTCGGAGGAACCCATAACAGCGCACCGGCCTGGTCGCCGGCAATGCAATGACGGATGTTCGTCGAAGGCCCAAACATCGTTTGACTCACAGCGTATCAACCTTTCACCAAGCGAGGAGACACAATATGAGGATACGGGTAACGACAATAGGCCTGACGGCCGTCGTCGGGATGCTGTTGGTCGGCCAGCCGGGTTGCTCGAAAAAATCGATTCAATCCGGAGGCGATTCACAATCTTCTGAGCGCGGGATGGCGAAGTCGGGCAGTACCGTGCCGCCGAGCATGTCGGGTGGTCTGGGCCAGCCTAGTTCGCCGACTGCTCCAAGCGCGAGCGCGCCCAGCACCGGTTCCACGTTCCCGGATTTGTCTTTGTCGAGTACTGCGCAAGAGCCGGAGACCGGTGGTCTTCGTGGTTTTGATTCCGTGGCCGGCGGCAAGTCGCCTTCGGAGGAACGGCTGGGCGGCGGAGGCACCATGCTGGCCAAGGTGGAGCCTTCGGAGAGCACCGCTCGCCAAATCGAGGAGATTCGCCGGGAACAGGCGAAGGAACAAGCCGCGTCTGCGGAGGCCGGTTTGCGTGATGTGTATTTCGGGTATGACAGCTGGACTATCACGGAAGAGGGCCGCCAAGCGCTGATGCAGGACGCGCAGTGGATCAAGGGCAATCCTGCTGCTTTGGTGAAGATCGAAGGGCATTGCGACGAGCGCGGCACGTTGGCCTACAACCTCGTACTAGGGGAAAAGCGTGCCAAGGCGGTGCGGAACTATTTGGTCGAATTGGGGATCGGGGCGAATCGGCTGGCCGTCGTATCCTATGGAAAGGAGCGGCCGTTCTGCAACGATCACAATGAAAGCTGCTATCAGCAGAACCGTCGAGGGCATGTCGTGGTCCGCTCGAAATAACTTTGCAGGGGTTGAAACTTGTGACATGATTCTCCGGAACTAGTTTTTAAAGGAGAGCACATGTACGAGATGAGTGGGCCCGGCTCCACTGGGGGCCGCGACGTAGCTGAGCCGTCCATGACTGGGCAATTGTCGTTTCGCGCGCTGCGGTTGCGCCCCGGCGTCCCTTTGACGTGCGTGTTGGGCCTGTCGCTGCTCGCGGGATGCATGGCTCAGCAAGCCGATCTGAAGCAGACGGAACGGGAGCTGCAGCGCAAGATCAAACAATCAACGGAAGAACTCGCTCAGACCCGGGCCCGTCAAAGCCAGGAAATCGTCTCACTGCGCGAACAGGATATCCCGGCGTTGCGCGGGGATGTCGACAAAGCCGTGCACAAGGCGCAGAACCTCGAGGCCCGTCAGGAGGATCTTGTCGCCAGGCTGGCGAACGTCGAAGGTAGACTGAAAGAAAACGAGAAGCGGGTGGCTGAGGATACGAAGCGGCTGAAAGAGGATGGCAGTCGTCTCGAGTGGGCGGAAAAGCAACTGGTCAATCAGGATGCGGCGCTCAAGAATGACCGGGACCGTCAGAAGTCCGAGATAACCGCTGTGACGGCTCGTCTCGATCAGATCGCCGCGCATCTCGATGCGACCCAGAAGAGCATGCTCGAGGCCGTGCAGAAGACGACGACGGCGCTCGCCCAAAAGGTCGACGGCCGATTAGAGGAGCAACAAAAGGCTATCCATGCCGCCGAAACCAAGCAGCAAAGCCTGACGCAGCTGGAGTCCCAGGGCAAGACCTTGAACGAGCAGGTGGGAAAGTTCAATCAGGCATTGGTCGACTTCAAGCAAGCGCTGAATAGTCTGGGCGAGCGCGTTTTGCAGCAAGACCAGGCATTGAAGCATCTTCAAGCCTCGATCGAGCAGGACAACGCCGCGCTGGCGAAAAGGACGGATGCGTTGGCGGCCAAAATTGAAGCCGATAACAAGGTCACCGCCGAGCATTTGAATGCCGTCAACCGCAGCGTCGCTTCTGTGCAAAAAGTCTTGCACGACGCCGGTGGTTCATTGGCCTCCCGCGGAGATGAGCAAGAGCGGCGCATCGAAGAAATGGGACGGCAGGTATCGCAAGTCCAATCCCAAATCCAGACTCTCGACAAGAATCTCGAAAATCAGCACGCCTTTTTGAAACAGGTCGAGCAGCACCTTGCGGCACAGCGCGAAAGTGCTTCCCAGATGCAGGCTCAGATCGTTTCGCTGGACAAGAACCTTGATAATCAGCATACGTTCCTCAAACAGGTCGAACAGCATTTGTCGACACAGCGCACGGCGGTGATGCAACGAACCGAGCCGGCACCGACGGTCGCGGATGCGGCTCCGCTTCCTCAAGCGCAGGCGGCTCCCTCGGCGGAATCGCTGCCTTCCGCCCCGGCTCATGCCAGCACTGCCGTGGCTCACGCCGAGACCCGGCCCGTTTCTGCTGGAGACCGTGACGCATATGAACGGACCCTGAACCGATTCAAAGAAGGCGACCTTGAGGGCGCGCGGCAAGGCTTCGCCGAGTTCTTGACACAGCATCCGCATTCCGAGCTGGCGCCGAACGCACGCTTTTGGCTCGGAGAAACGTACTACGGTAAAAAGGATTATACGCGCGCGATCGACGCATACGATCAGGTACAGCTCAATCACCCGGCCAGCGAGAAAGTACCCGCCGCGCTGTTGAAGAAGGGATATGCGTATCTCGCCCTCAAGGATAGGAAAAAGGCGGCGTCCGCATTGAAGCAAGTGATCGATCTGTATCCCAAAACGCCTGAAGCGAACAAAGCGGTCGACAAGTTGAATCAATTAAAGGAGCTACATTGACGATGAGCGGCCGAATCTTTGTACAGCTTTCGATGGCGGCGGCGACGGCTACCAGCCTGTTACTCGGTGGGTGCGCCAAGCATGCCGATTTTCTGGAAATGCGGGACCAGATGGCCACGATCGCTAAAACGCAAGATCAGGAACAAAAGCGGTTCGAGGCCATTCAGCGGCGCGTCGAGTCGCTCGAGCGGGTACGCGAGCCGGAGGGCGGAAAAATTAGGTTGGACGATGCGATGGCGCGCCTACAGAAGCTTGAGGCCCGCCTCTCCAGGATCGAAGAAACGCAGATCGCTCAGGCGGCGCAGTTGCGGTCGGAACAGGCTCTCGTCGATTCATCCAGGCCGTCGCGTCCGGCCAAGCCGTCCGGGCCGGTCGCCGACGTCCCGACGATCGTGCCGGGGGTGCCGTCGATCACTCCGACGTCGGCCTTCAACTTGGCCTATAACGACTACCTGAACGGAAAGTATGATCTGGCCGTGAGCGGGTTTCAGCGGTTCATTAAAGACTTTCCGTCCACTTCGTTGACGCCCAATGCCCATTATTGGTTGGGCGAATCGTACTACGCCCAAAAAGACTATATCCGCGCCATCCAGTCGTTCGATCATGTCGTGAGCGAATATCCGGGGAACGAGAAAGTTCCCGCCGCGTTGTTCAAGTTGGGGTTGTCGGCGGCGGAGACAGGCGATACGTCCAAGTCGAGAAAATACCTGAAACGAGTGATTGAAGAGTATTCGACGTCCGACGAAGCGAAGCTCGCGAAAGCGAAGATGGCCGAAATTCGATGACCGTCGGTCGGCCGCCCGTTCGACTCTCCCATCGTCCCCCCTCCGTGCCGCCTGCAGGGAGTGCCTCCGTTTATGGATGTCGCCAGTAGTCCCAGGAACAAAATCCAAGTCCTGCCGGCCGACGTCGTCGGGCGAATCGCGGCCGGCGAAGTCGTAGAGCGACCTGCCGCAGTCGTCAAAGAATTGGTGGAAAACAGTCTGGATGCCGGCGGTACCGTCATCACCGTCGAGGTCAAAGACGGGGGGCTCGGTCTGATTCGAGTGACGGATGACGGCGAAGGTATGACCCGGTCCGATGCACTCGTTGCATTCCATCGACATGCCACGAGCAAATTACGGTCGGACGAGGAACTCGCGGCCGTTCGCACGATGGGTTTTCGAGGCGAGGCGCTGCCGAGCATCGCGGCGGTGTCCAAGGTGCGGCTGGTGACGCTGGCTCGCGGGGAGACGATCGGGACTCAACTACGGCTGGTTGACGGGCAGCAGGGGCGGGTGGAAGACACCGCCGCCGTTCCGGGGACCTGCATCGAAATTTCGGAGTTGTTTTACAACACGCCGGCACGCCGCAAGTTCCTCAAGTCCACGACCACCGAATTCTCGCACATCAGCCATACGGTCCAGCAAGCTGCGTTGGCCTGGCCCCAGGTTCATTTTCGTCTGATCCATAACGGCTACGAGGTCTTCAATCTCCCCGGAGTGCCGTCGCTCCGTGATCGGGTGCTGCAAATTTACCGGGGTGCGTTCGGCGAAGGAGCGCTTGCCATCGAAGCCGAACGCGACGGCCTGGCTCTCCGGGGATTCATCGGCGACCCGCTCAAGGTTCGCTCCGCCAGGACCCCTCAGGACCTCTTCGTCAACCGCAGGCCGATCAAGAACAGCACGGTCGTGCATGCGCTGATGGACGGCTACAGCTCATTCCTGGCCAAAGGACAATCCCCGTTGTTCGTGCTGTTTTTGGAGGTCGAGCCGGTCCGCGTGGACGTCAACGTGCATCCGACCAAGCGGGAGGTGCGATTTGCCAATGCCGATTCGATTCATCAGCTCGTGCGCTCGACAGTACGTCAGCTGTTGGGACGTGTGCAGATCGCCGTCTCTTTGGCCGGAGCAGCCATGCAAGACACGACGGATCCTATGACGGAGCCCTCGTGGACCGATACGGCAGCCTCGGCGGATTGCGCCTCGCTTGCTGTTTCAGCAGCAGTCGACAGCTCAGCTTCTAGCCGGCTCCAAACCTCGTTCGTTCGAGAACCTGGTGCTCCGTATCGGCCCGGCGATGCGCCAGACATTGTTCCTTTGGGGCAGATGAGCCGCACCTACGTGATCGCTCAAATCGGCAACGAGCTTGCAGTGGTCGACCAGCATACTGCGCACGAGCGTGTGCTTTTCGAGCGGCTGTGGCGGGCATGGCAGGGGAAAGGCCTTTCCTCTCAACCGTTGCTGTTGCCCGAACCGCTGGAGTTGCCGATTCAGAAGGCGCTGCTGTTACAGCAGCATCTCGGGGAACTGGAACGCTTGGGCCTCGCGATCGAACCGTTCGGCCCCACATCGTTCCTGATCCGTAGTCTACCGGTTATGCTGGCAAAGGGGGATCTCTCGTCGCTCGTGCAGGATCTGGTCGATGATCTTGACCAATGGAACGGCGTCTCGCCATTGGAAGAGAAGGTCCGTCCGATTTTCGCCTCGCTGGCCTGTCACGGGGCAGTGCGGGCCGGGCGTTCCATGGCGCTCCCCGAAATCAAGGAACTCGTGCAGGATTGGGTCGGCGAAGGGTCCATCATGACCTGTCCTCATGGCCGCCGGGTTGCCTTTCGTCTGTCGGCCGACGAGTTGGGCCGGCTCTTCGATCGCGCATGACTGCACGAGACGAAAGGCGTGAGAAGGATGAAGTGGTATGCGGCGGTTGTCGAATGCCCAGGTCGCGCTACGGCCGCTGATTGTTCTCGTGGGGCCGACGGCGGTCGGGAAGAGCGAGATCGGGGTTCGATTGGCCGCTTCGTTGGAGACGGAGGTGTTGTCGGCTGACTCCCGCCAGGTGTACCGCGGTATGGACATCGCCACGGACAAGCCGACGGCGGAACAGCAACGAGGTATCCCGCACCGGTTGATCGACCTCATCGATCCGGACGAGTCCTTCAACGCCGGCCAGTATCGCGTGCAGGCAATGGAGGAGATCGCTCGTCTCTACGCCGCAGGTCGCCTCCCCCTCGTCATCGGAGGTACCGGACTGTATGTGCGGACCCTGCTGCGCGGGTTGTGCGACGCCCCCACGGCGGATGCCGGCTATCGGGACGAGCTGGCGAGCATCGCTCGTTTGAAGGAAAAGGGATATCTGCACCGGCGCTTGGCGGGGATCGACCCTGAGGCAGCGGCCCGGCTCCATCCTAACGATGAAGTGAAGATCATTCGGGCGTTGGAAGTTCATCATCTGTCGGGTCGCCGGCTCTCGGAGATGCATCGCGAGCACGCATTTTCGAGCCGTTCTTTTGCATCCTTGTTGATCGGGCTGACACGGAACCGAGAGGTGCTGTACCGACGTATCGACGAACGGGTGGACCTGATGTTCGCCCATGGGCTGGTTCGGGAAACCGAAGGTCTTTTGTTCAAGGGCTACGGTCGCGATCTCGGCTCGATGAAAGGCCTGGGCTATCGACAGGTGTGCGGCTACCTCGCCGGTGAATACGATCGAGCCGAGGCGATCCGTCTTCTCAAGCGCGACACGCGGCACTTCGCCAAGCGGCAGCTCACATGGTTTCGTAGCGAGCCTGGCATCCACTGGCACGAGATCGGCCTGCATGATCGCCCCGAAACCGTGGCGGAGCAGCTCCTTGACGACATCCAGCGATTTCTCGACGACTTGGACGAGCACGCAGGAAGTAGGATCCCTCGTGCAGGAATGAAAGGCGAAGCATGACACGAGCAAGCAAGGTTGGTCGGGCCACGATCGGCATCATCGGCGGCAGCGGCCTGTACGACATGGAAGGACTCGAACGGGTGCGGGAGGTGCGGGTCAGGACGCCCTTCGGCAATCCGTCGGACGCGCTCATCGTCGGAATTTTCAAGGGTGCCAGCGTGGCCTTCCTCTCTCGACACGGACGAGGACACCGTATCAATCCCGGCGACATCAACTACCGTGCCAACATCTATGCGCTGAAATCCTTGGGCGTCACCAAAGTGATCTCCATCAGCGCCGTGGGCAGCATGAAAGAGACTGTCCGACCGGGCGAGATCCTCCTGCCCGATCAGTTCATCGATCTGACCAAACGGCGTATCTCCACGTTTTTCGATGGCGGGATCGTCGCGCACGTGGGGTTCGGCGATCCCGTCTGTGCGCCGTTGGCGACCGAATTGGAGCGCGCGGCTCGAAGCGTCGGTGCCGGTCTGCACGTGGGCGGGACCTATGTCTGCATGGAAGGTCCGCAGTTTTCGACCAAGGCCGAGTCCCGCTTGTACCGGCAATGGGGCGTCGATGTGATCGGGATGACCAACATGCCCGAAGCCAAACTCGCCCGCGAAGCGGAGCTCTGTTATGCCACGGTTGCATTGGTCACGGACTACGATTGTTGGCACGAAACGGAGGAAGCCGTGACGGTGGAAGCGATCTTGGCGACCCTCCACAAGAATGTGGCGCTGGCCAAGCAGGTCTTGCGGGAGGTCGTGCCCGCGCTGGTTCCCGATCGGCGCTGCGCCTGCAATGAGGCGCTGCGCAATGCCATCGTGACCCCGCCGGATCGGATGCCGGCTTCGGCCAAGCGCCGGCTCAAATTGCTGATCGCGCCATATGTGTCTTCAGGGAAAGGAAAACGGTGAGCCATGGGAAAGTTACTGGTAGTGGGATCCGTCGCGCTGGATACGGTGAAGACCCCGTTCGGAGAAGTGACGGAGGTCCTGGGCGGCTCTGCGACGTATTTTTCGACGGCGGCAAGTTATTTCACGAGCGTGGATTTGATCGCGGTGGTGGGTGAGGACTTTCCGGAGCAGCACATCACGTTCCTCAAGAGCCGCAACATCGATCTGGCCGGACTGGAACGGCGCCCCGGCGAAACCTTTCGATGGAAGGGGGCCTATTCTCATCAGCTGAACGAGGCACAGACGCTCGATACCAGGCTGAATGTGTTTGAAACCTTTCGTCCCAAGCTTCCCTCTCAGTACCGCTCGCCAGAAGTCTTGTTCCTCGGCAATATCGATCCGGAACTGCAGCTCGATGTGCTGCAACAGGTCAGCCGCCCGGCCGTCGTGGCCTGCGACACAATGAATTTCTGGATCAAC
>DASTLA010000083.1:0-13302 GCA_035715525.1 Nitrospiraceae bacterium | reverse complement strand
CGGCGCCATCATAGAGCAAGCCTAGCCCAGCCATTCCTACACCGCCTGATCCGGAGGCGAGACGATAGGTGTCGTTTCCGCTATGGTCTATCAAGATTCCGACTCCCAAGCGGCCGGTTGCCAGGCCGAAAGGGCCGGCCTGGTATGTATCCTGTCCCTCCACATCGACGACGATACTGTTTCCGAGATCCGTGTTGGGGCTCGCTCCGGCCATACCGCGGTAGGTGTCGTTGCCGCCGAGATCGATGATCAAGGCCGTTCCCTGCTCCAGAGCATACGTGTTGGGGCCGGTTCCGCCGACGATGATCGTTCCATAGGAGGTCTGCTGATACAGCAGAACATCCCCTGTGACGCCCGGCGGCTGATTCGCCAACGGCCTTCGGCCGTGGAAAGCGATCTCCACTTGCTTGAGAAATTTCAGATTGCCGAAGCGGACCAATTGTTGCGCTGCAGAGATCAAGGAGGCATAGTCGAGCTGCTGGCCCACCATACTGGCGAATCGTCCCGCGACATCCGCGTCCGGCGCAGCTGCGGGGAGCGCAATCTGCGGAACGAAGTGTGTTCCGATGCGTTCAGCCTGCACAAACAGAAAATCGCGATCCTGCGGGGAAAGGTGCCTGAGCGCCCGTTCTCGATCCCCGTGGGCGCGCTCGAGGATGCTTTTCATGAACGCCAGCAAGTCATCACTCGCAAGCGTGGTGGGAAACGGGAGGGGCGTGAATGATTCTCCGGTCCGATCCATGACCGCCTCGAGGACGTCGATGACACCGGGCAGCCCGTCGATGCCGGATTCCCCTGCGTCCGCTGCCAGGAGCCCCGCATGTTCCAATGCAATCAAGCCCTCGAACGGATCAGCCAACGTCTTGCGCATGGCAGCCCGCTTGAATTGCGCTGGTTTTGCTGCGCGTTCCGCGAGCGCGGTCCGGACGACCTCCACGTGCGAACCTAGATTGTCATTCAGATCCGCCGCGAGTATCGGCTGAAGACGCGGCAGCAGCGCCTCGCTTTGCCGATCCATCGGACGGTCAAGTTGGTTGGTTCGTGCGATGAGCCCGGACAGGCGGGCGCAGCCGGCGACTGTCAGGACGGCAATGAGACAGAGCAGAAGCGGGCGCGTGTAGACGACGGGGACCGACGGCACCAGATGTCTCCGGCCGGAACAGACGGTACCGCGACGATGTGTGAGAGATTGGTTACGGATAAGCGGTCCTCGCAACGGCCCACTTTCAATGGCCGTTACAGAATAGACGGACCGTCCTCCTGGGGCAAGAGGCCGGCATCCCGGAGACATGCATCGGCCCATGCGCGAATGTCATGCGTGGCCAGGTGGGCGCGCATGCGGCGCATGCGGCTGCTCCGCTCTTCAACCGGCATCTCGAGCGCGCGCCGCATCATCTCGGCCACCCCCTCCGGATCATAGGGGTTGATGACGAGCGCATCGGTCATCTCCTCGGCGGCCCCGGCCATTTGGCTTACGAGAAGGACTCCCTTTTCCTCAACCTGGCAAGCAACATACTCCTTCGCGACCAGGTTCATGCCGTCATAGACGGAGCTTACCAAGGCCAGTTCCGCCATACGGTAATAAGCCGCCAGCGTATCCGGCCCGATGCGTCCTTCGCGCAGTTCGATCGGCTGCCATCGCGTCTCCTGTAAATCGCCGGTCGCGGTGACGTACCCGTAGCGCTTATTGATTTCTTCAACGGCGGCGCGGATCAGCTCACGGTAATCCCGGTAAGCCTCCACGTCGCCTCGTGTCGGCACGGCGATTTGAATGAACGTGAACTTGCCGCGATATTGCGGATACTGCTCGAAAAATGCATCAATCGCCCAAAAGCGTTTGAGGAGGCCCTTCGTGTAATCCAGGCGGTCGACGCCGAGACCGATCCGCATCTCCGGCTGACAGACGTGGAGCTTGCGGAGGACATCCATAGCCCGTTCCACGGAAGCAGACCGTGCGCGCTCGGACAAGGTCTGATAGCTCACGCTGATAGGGCGGGCCACGAGCCGAGTCCTGTGGCCTTTGAATTCCACCGTATGGGTGTCGGTGTCGGCATCCGCGCTCAGGAATTCCCGCACGCATTCCAGAAAGGCATGCAAAAAGGACGGAGTCTGGAACATAAGGACGTCGTTGGCCAACAGCGATTCGATGAGGTCCCGGCGCTCCGGCAAGATCCTAAAGACATCCGGACCAGGCCAGGGCGTGTGCCAAAAGCAGGCAATTTGTTGGTTCGGCAACGAGGACCTGATCAGACCGGGCAACAGGGCGAGATGAAAGTCGTGGATCCAGACCAGGGCGGGCTTGTGACGGATCTCATCCAGCACCGCCTCGGCAAAGCGGGCATTCATCGATTGGTAGGCGTGCCAGAAGGATTTCCGGTACAGCACCCGGTCCAGCGTGATGTGGCACAGCGGCCACAGGACCTGATTCGAATAGCCGAGATAGCCGCCTTTCACCTCGGTCGCGTCGAGCCAGACGCGTCGAAGCCGATAGGTCGGTGCGTCCGGTGGTACCTCGACGACCATGTTCTGGTCCACGACGTCGCGGTCGGCCTTGCCGCTTCCCCAGGCAATCCACGTTCCGCCTCGTCGGCGCATGACCGGATCCAGCGCCGACGTCAATCCTCCGGAGGTTTTTTCCCAGATCAGCCGATTCTTCAGGTGACGGTGTTCGTATGGTTCGCGGTTGGAGACCAGGATCAACCGGGACAGGGAAAGATCATGTTGCGGTTGCAATTCTTCAATCGGAACGTGAGACGGATTCATATCGCTCCTCAGCTCGATCGCCTATTCTCGATTTCAAAATAGAAGGCTGATGTGCGTCTGTCAAGCTGTCAGCGCGGCGGATGTTTCAAATCCCGACAGCGGCTTTACTCAATACGTAGAGACCTAACAGGGCCCGGCCCGCCAGTTAGTAGGCTGCTTGCGCGGATCGCGCCGGCTCGGCGCTCAATCCGCCGTTGCGGCCCGAGGTCGCCGATGACTTCCTGTGACCATCCGAAACTCGAACAGGCGGCATTCGATCGCGCCGTTGAACAGAGGTGTACGACGCGCGGGAGCCAAGCGGAGCTTGCCGGGGAGCTTGAGATCCGCCGTCAGTATGAATACCCTCCATCCGGAGAACTGTTGCTTCAGACGGTTGCCGAATTCCGGATAGAAAGTGTCGAGATCCGCGGTCTGACCCATTCGGTGTCCATAGGGAGGGTTCGTGAGAAGGATTCCCGTTTCCGCTGGAGCGGTTTGTTGCAGCGCGTCGCCTCGGTGCAAGGTGACGGCCGCGGCGCAGCCAGATGTCTGGAGGTTGGCGAGGACCGATTGCGTGGCGGCCGCACTGCTGTCTGCGGCATGGATCAGGCCCGGAGCAGGCGAGACGACGGCCTCGCGTAGGACCGTGCGAAGTTGTTCGAATCGTGGACGATCGAACGGATGCAATCGCTCGAGAGCAAACGACCGACCGAGGCCGGGCGCAATTCCTGCGGCCATGAGCGCCGCTTCGATTACGAAGGTTCCGCTGCCGCACATCGGATCGAACAGCGCCGTCCCGGGCGACCATCCGGCGAGCCGCAGGATGCCTGAGGCAAGATTCTCGCGCAACGGCGCTTCGCCGGCCGATCTCCGCCACCCCCGCTTAAATAACGCCTCTCCCGACGTATCGATATAGAGGGTGCAGAGGCTTTCGTCGAGATAAGCGGCGATGAGCACGTCGGGTGCTTGGGTGTCCACGGAGGGACGTGAACCGCGTGTCCGTTGGAAGCGGTCGCATAAGGCGTCTTTGATGCGAAGCGTGACGAAATCCAGGCTTCGCAGCGCGCAATGGTGCGCGCTCACTTTGACCTTGATCGTGCAGCGCGGCGTGAACCAATCTTCCCAGCGAACCGCCGTGGCGGCCTCGTAGAGATCCTGTTCGGTCCGATAAGGGGTCCGGGATACTTGCCACAGCACCCGGCTCGCGATGCGGCTCTGCAGATTGACACGGCAGCAGAGCGCGATGGTCCCCCGGAACTGAACACCTCCCGAGGCGGGCTGAATCTCGACGGCGCCGAGTTCCTTCAGCTCATCGGCCAATACGCTTTCTAAGCCGCGCGGGCAGGGTGCAAAGAGAAGTGCGTTTGTGTTATCCATTTTCTCTATCCTGGTTACCAGGAGCGTCGATGAAATTCTGTAGTTTTTGCGGGGCCGGCGTCTCGCAGAAAATTCCTCCGGGCGACAATCTGCCCCGGTTCGTCTGCGATACCTGCCAGACCATTCATTACCAGAATCCCAAGGTGGTGGCCGGGTGCATTCCCGAGTGGGAGGGTCATGTCCTGCTCTGCCGCAGGGCAATCGAGCCCCGCACCGGCCTCTGGACCATCCCGGCCGGCTTCATGGAGATCGGCGAAAGCACCGAACAGGCCGCGATCAGAGAGACGCTCGAAGAGGCCAATGCCGTGATCGAATCCGTCTCTCTGTATGCCGTGTTCAGCCTTCCGCGAATCAGCCAGGTGCACGTGCTGTTCCGCGGGACGATGCAGTCTGCAGCCTGCCAGGCGGGCGTCGAAAGTCTGGAAGTGAAGATGTTCGCCCCGAATGACATTCCCTGGGACGAACTGGCATTCCCCGTCGTTCACGAAGCGCTCGCACGGTACGTTCGGGAATTGGAAAGCGGGACGTTTACGGTCCATGTAGGCGACGTGATCCCTCGCATGAAATCGTAGCGCCGGGTTTTCTTCCCCGAGTGGTGCCTAATTGTTGTGAGGCATGATCAAATTCATGTCGTTCGAGGGAGGGTGGAGGAAGACGAATCCTTTGCCGGCCTCGTAGTCCAGCGTCATGCCGTCCATCCGATGTACGCTGGTCCGGTCTACCGCCACGGCGAGATCTTCGATGTGCTGGACCTCGTCCTCCGGATGCGCGGTGGAATCCAACATGATGGAAAACGAGAGGCGCCGCTCGTCCAGATCACGAACCTGCACCCGCACGACGGGCTCTTCCGGATGGTCCTGCACGAGCTTGCGAAGATGTTCGACTGCTTTCCACGTGAGGTGTAACAACGCCGGCCCCTCAACGGATTCGTCCGACATCGGCGATATGGTGAATGTCGACGATCTGGCCGGTCCGATCGACGGAATAAAAAATGCGCCAATCGGCGACGGCGTACTTGCAGATGCCGGGTAGGTCGTCGGCAACGGCCTCATGGCGAAGATTGTCTATGTTCGACGCAATCCACTTCGTCTTGTCGAAAAGCCGCTGGGCGGTCGTCGGTTCGGCGGCCGCAAGATCGGCGACCACGTCGGGACGGAAGGCCAGACGAAACCAGGGCATGGTTACCACCGCAGCCCAAGTTTTTCGGCCAGGTCTTCGCCGGTCATGCGTGTCGTCTGAGACAGTGACCGCTTCAACCGTTCGCGGATCGCCTCGCTCAAGGGCGTTCCCAAATCCGGGTCGCCGATCAGCAAGCGAAGCCGGTCATCCACCATAGCTTGCACCAGGCTGTTCAGCTCCGCAACGGTGAGGTCGGAAATGGTTCTCGGTGTATCGGACATCGTGAAACCTGCGAAGATACGGAAAGAATACGGGGCGCGCTGAGCGGAATGCAAGACGCTGAGGCCGATCGACATCGGAGCATGGCAATGTCGAGAAGCAGGGGAGGACCGATGGGACGCTTACAAGGGAAGATAGCGGTCGTCACCGGAGGCGGAAGCGGGATCGGACGGGCGATCGCGATTCGTTTCGCTCAACAGGGTGCGACGGTGGTCGTCGCCAGCAGACGGTTGTACAAGTGTGAGGAAACTGCGGCGGCGATCCAGACGGCTGGCGGGCAGGCCGCTCCGATTCAAACCGACGTCTCGGACGAAGGCCAGGTCGAAGCGCTGATCAGTGAAACGGTCCGCCGGTATCACCGAATCGACATTCTCGTGAACAACGCCGGAATTTTCGGCGGGCGGCACTTGGCCCAGACGACGACGGAGGAATTCGATCACGTGATGAATACGAACTTGCGCGGCACTTTCTTCTGCTGCCGGGCCGGATTCAAACAAATGAAACGCCAGGGAGGCGGCTTGATCATCAACATGTCGAGTGTGGCCGGTGTGCAGGCCTGGACGGGAACCGGAACTTACAGCGCCTCCAAACATGCCATCATGGCTCTTACCAAGGCCCTGGCCGACGAGGGGCGGGCCCATAGGATCAAAGCGACGGCGATTTGTCCGGCGGGGGTGGCCGACGATCTCGTTGACGCCGGTTCCGAAGAGCGTAGCCGTAGCGAAAAGATCGATCCGTACGACATTGCCGAGACGGCGCTTTATTTGGCTTGCCTGGGCCCTCAGGCGGTCGTCCGCGAGATCGTCGTAGACCGACTCGGGGCCGACTGGTAGTCACCCTCAGATTGCTTTGGCGATTTTGGCGACGGTCGTGCGACGGTGCGCCAGCAGCGGGGGGCCCAGCGGGAGCAGTGCTTGCCCGGTGAACGCCTGTGTTAGGCTTCCGACAGCGTGGTAGAAGGCCATCAATCCCACTACGATGTGCCCGATGCCGGGCAACAATTCACTGATAAAATCCAGTCGTGCAAAGGTGGTCGCAAGGAATGTCAACGTAATGATTACGTGCAAGGCGCTCAAGGTGAGGTTTCGGTAGGCCGTCAGATAGACCATCACTCCGGAGAATACGGCATAGACCAGGTTGATCGGCGCATACAAGACATTATCGAACTGAGATGTGCCGCTGGCATTCACGAGTTTGACCGTGCACAGCGTGAGCCATAGAAAACCGTACATCGTCAAAGCTGTCCCGCCCAATTGCTCGTTGTAGCGGATGTCGGTGATCCCGGCCAGCAGTTGCACCACCCCGCCGAACATCAAGGCGATCACCAACGCTCCGACCGTATTTTTATGCGAGATCCAGCCGAGTTGAGCGACACCCAAGGTCAAGGCTCCTACGGCCAGGCCGAATAGGCCAATGGCAAGGACATCGATACGTCTGATTTGATTTTCTTCCATCTTACCTTCTCCAGAAAATGCGTGGGTCCGTCTCCCTCGGTTGACTCCCGCCGAGGCCGCCAGAGAATGCAAGAGTGGTATGCCAAAAGGCAAGAGGAAAGTATGGTGATTCACTTATGTGGATAGGCTCAGGTGACGACCAGCCGCCGAGGTAGTGCGAACTGGGGCAGAGCGGTTGGCCGAAAGAGTTACGTGTCGGCCGAACCAGCCTCTTCCAATAGCCTTTTGAGACGATCGACGTGCGTTTGATGGACAGCTAAAAACTCGATGCCGCATTCCTGATGATCCACCCAGCGGACGGCAGCCAAGTCCACGAGGATCGGCAGTTCGTCGGTCGAGGTGCTGATTCTCAGCTCGAGATAGGTATTGACCGGAAGGGGAAGGGTGGTTTGGATACGACATCCTTCAAGAGACAAATCCAGCAATGTCCCTTCTCCGGTGCCGAATGGGACGGTCGACAAGCAAACTTGATACCGCACGGTTAATCGCATAGGTTCCAAGCCCCGTTATCCGAGAGTGAACTTCGGCCGGATCGGCAGTGGGGGCCGTCCGAGGGACATAACACAGGCTCCAACGTCCCGCGAAGAGCATTACGTCTCCGTCCGTTTGGAGTCGGGATGTTGCCTACGGTCTGCTTCAGAACGAAGGCTCGTACGAGAGGCGCGAAAGGCCTTGACCAAGGAATCAGGCGGCATGCAACCTGAAGGAGTGGTCAGTTGTAGAGACTCGGCGTAAATCCTTCGGCTTTGTTGTCCGGCCATGCTTCGCAGTCGCGCACGTCCCTTGCGACCTGACAGTCTGAAGCGGCGTTTGCATTGCATCGATTCCGCGGCCCGTCGGCGGCGGAACCTCACCGGTTTACCAAGGAGGTTGTGCCATGAGGACAGCTTTCATCATACAGAGTGCCGTTGCGTTCACCGTGCTCGTTGTTGCAGTGGCATTTGGGAACCCAGCCATGCTGCCTAAACATCCAGGCTATCCGATGGGCAAGGCGGTAGACCCGGTGAACGGCCAGGCCTTGGCCAACGACCCCGGCCACGGCAATGCGACCGGCGATAAAGCGCTGGGAGAGGCGGCCTCATTCGACGACCGGCACGTATCGCAAAAGCTTTCGATCAATGACCATGATCAGCGGTTGCTGGAAAAACCCGGCGCCGGGCTCCTGCCGAAAGTTCAGGGTCCGAACATCATGATTGATCCTCCGGTGAAGGAAGCAACCAAGGTTCAAGCTGAACCGAAGTAGATCAAACGGGTAGGCGAGTCGGATCCGACTGATCCGGAGGCGGCCGAAGAAGGGCCGCCTCCCTGCGATTTGATTTTCCTCCACCTGCCTCTTAGAATGCGCCGACCGGAACGTTCTGTATGCCCTCCAAGGTCAGACTCCGTCGCATCCGGCGCCGCCCAAAAAAGGCGCTCACTCCTGCCTTATTGGACCCGGTTGCGAAACGGCAATTTCAGCAGCGGCTGCTCAAATGGTACAAGACCTATGGTCGCGATCTTCCCTGGCGGAAGACGTCAGATCCGTACCATATCTTAGTGTCGGAGGTGATGCTGCAGCAGACCCAGGTCGAGCGGGTGATTCCGAAGTATCACGAATTTTTAGAGCGGTACCCGACTTTTGCTGAGTTGGCCGACGCACCGGTGGCCGACGTTAAGAAGACCTGGTATCCGCTGGGCTACAACATTCGCCCCGAGAGGCTTCACAGTATCGCCCGCGAGACCGTCGTGCGCTACGGAGGCCGGTTGCCCAGTGATCCGGAAGAGTTGCTTTCATTCAAAGGCATCGGTCGATATACGGCCGGCGCAATCCGGTCATTCGCGTTCAACGAGGATGCGCCTATTTTAGATACCAATGTCATTCGTGTCCTGCATCGCGTCTTTCTTGCCGAAGGAGAGCCGAAGACGCAGAAGGCCAAACTCTGGGAGTTCTCGGCAGCCCTCATTCCACGGGGAAAAGGGTACGATTTCAATCAGGCAATCATGGACTTCGGAGCGACAGTCTGTACCGCCCGAGATCCCTACTGTCTCCTCTGTCCGATGAAAGGGTTTTGCAAGACTTATCCATATGAACCGGCAAAGTAATCGGCACCGTGCGAATCTCGCATCTCGTCGTTCGCCACCATCTTGCGTCCCTGCCTGAAGAGACGCGTCGCAAGATCCGAATGACTGACTGACGCCCATGAAAATCGTTGAAGTGGCGGCCGGGCTCATCGTGCACGAAGGGCGCTATCTCATCGCCCGTCGAAAGGCCGGCGTCCACCTGGGGGGCTTGTGGGAGTTCCCGGGTGGGAAACGGGAAGCCGGTGAATCCTTGGAGGACTGTTTGCATCGGGAGCTCAAGGAAGAGCTCAACATTCGTGTGAATACGCCGGTCCCGTTCCAGACCGTCTGTCACGAATACCCTGAAAAAATGGTGGAGCTGCATTTTTTTCACTGTCGCTTCGATGCCGGAGAAGTCACTCCCTTGGACTGCGCGGAGGTACGGTGGGTTTACCCCCACGAGCTGGCGTTGTTCGAATTTCCGCCGGCCGATCGTAGCGTGATCCGTGCGCTTCAAGAAGCGACGGGGGGCACCGTATGAAAGTCGTCATCGATATCGAGACCGTTCAGGCACCACGTGAGGAATGGGCACGCCTGGTCGGGCGGCCCTTGGCCTGCGGCGAGGCGACCATCTTTGAAAGCGGAGGCGATCTGTTTGCAATGGGCGAGGCGCAGGCGCTTCAGCGGGTCGAGGAGGAATTGTACGAGAAATCTTCGTTCGACGGCACCTTCAGCCGTATCGTCTGTATCGGGCTTCTCGAATTCTCAGACAGCTTAGAACCGCGCGGCGCAATGTCCTGGTACGGGGCCAATGAGCGGGAGCTCTTGCGGCTGTTTTGGAGCCATGTAGGACAGATGCGTCCGAGTCTGTTCATTACTCACAATGGCCTCAATTTCGACTTGCCCTTCATCAAAAAGCGTTCGATCATTCATCAGGTCAAGCCGACGATCGACATCAATCTCGCGAGATTCCGGACCGAACCCGTCTACGACACGATGGCCATCTGGAGCAATTGGGACAACCGCGGTTGGATCAAGCTCGACGTGTTGGCGCGGGCGCTCAATGTAGAGTCGAAATCGGGAAGCGGGGATCAGGTCAAAGAAATGTGGGTGAAGGGCCGGGGAGAGGACATTGCACGCTATTGCTTGCAGGACACCTATGTGACCTATGCATGCTACTGCCGAATGAATTTTCGACAGCCCATCTCGAGCGATGTGGTGCTCCTGAATCCCGATTTGATCGATGTGGGGTGAACAGCATCTCGATTCGTCAACGGATCGTCAATTCCGCGACACCTTTTTTCTCCCGTTTCGGTTGCGTCTGCCTCGTTTTTACCGCCCGCAATTCCTTGTCGGCGCTTTCCAATTGCACCCGCATTGATTCCAGGTCGCGTCTCAAGGCATTGATCTTGGCGTCCTTCTTGGCCATCGCCTGACGTGCTTCGTCCAATTCTTGTTTGGCTTTGGCCAACTCTTCCTCTTGGACCGATTGGTCCAACGGGCGTTTCTCGCTCGCCTCCGGGGCCGCCTCTTTGCCTGCCATGACACGCTTCCGATGATAGTCTTCGACGGCCGTCGCCACGACGACCGGAGCCACTGAGGTGGAAGAAAGTGCCGGTGATGGGGCCGGGGCGGCATCGGCAACGGGCGACTGGCTCGGCGTGCTCTTCGCGAAATAATGATAATCGATCGCCAGCGACTTCAGTCCTTGCTGGCCCCGCGCGATCGCTATCGGCGTTTGTTCCACTCTGGCGGCGGAGTCCACCTCGAATGTCACGAGGCGGGCTGGGCGACCCTTTCCGAACAATGATGAATCGGTTTTCGCCAGGCTGCCGTTGTGCTGGGTAATCGTGAGGTACAGTTGTTCGTTTTCAGCATAAAGGCTGCCCGTGGTGGGTTCAGAGCCTGACCCTGCCGATGAGGACAGTCGGAAAGCGACCACGAATTCGGGTTTCGCTTGAGACAACGCTTGGGCTAGCAGGGGAGCAAGATACCGGACGTCCTCATCGCTGAACACTCTCATCGGCTTGCTGCCATCCACGGGCACACTCGACAAATCGGATTGCACCTCCGAGATCATCACGCCCCTGAGCATCCGACCCAGCGAGGCGCTGTCGATCGAAAACGGGTGGGCGGCTTCAAAGGACCAGTCGGCGACCTCCTCCAATTGCACCGACCCCTGGGGCGCCCTGCCGGCGGCCTCCACGGAGGGGGCAGAGGCACAGCCAGTTACCACCGATCCGATCAGGGCCCATGTCAGGAAGCTCGATGCCACGAGCGCTGTCTCGATCAGTGGGCGGGTGAACCGGTTGTGCATGGCGGTGGTCCTCCTCGTGGTCGGGCCGCTGTGTTTGAGCTGGTACAGCGGTTACAAGTCGGCAGGAAACGCAGATGACCCGCTTACCAGAGGCCCAGACCCATCATGACCATACCCAGTGCCATCCAGCCGAAGACGCCGACGGCGATGATTGTTTCGAGGCTCATGCCTCTGGGGGCCTCTTGCGCTTCGATCTGGCTGTCCTTTTTCATGAAGATTCCTCTGAAGCGGTTGGGGGTTGAGGGCCTCGCAATGCGCACGTGCGAGTTTGTCCAAGCAAGGCCTATGCCCTCATTACAGGCACTTATCCGAATCGATGATCAGGGATGGCTGGTTGGGAATGGCAGGGGGGAACTGCAAGAAGGCCTTGGTCCTATCTTCGGACCTATCTTCCTAACCCATTGCTTTTTCAGTAGGGCATGCGAACTCTCACGAAAGCTTGCGGCCGGCACGATGATCGATGGATCAACATAGTTCGCATCGAGCGGGTTACGACGGCATGTCAGCCTGACGGTGAGTCGTCGGAAAATTGGCATGGGGCTGTCCAAGACTGGGCAAGATTGTGCATCCTTGTACTGGGGCGCAAACAGGCTAGGGCTAGTCGACCGACGCTGCCATCATGCCCATTCACCCATCGAATCATCGGCAATGGTGCTGCAATGGGACAATCGCCGTTCAGACAGCCGACCTTTGCTCAATGCGGCCGAGAAGAACCGCGGCATTGGCCCCATGAATCGTGACGGGCTGGATGTTGCCAAGATCGACTGCGGCATCGCTCTTGTTCCAGACGACCGTGACGTTGCTGTCGGTCTTGCCCATCCACTGACGTGAGGAGCGTTTCGAATCTCCTTCCACCATGACCGGCAAGGTGCGGCCGATCAACGACCGGTTCAGGGAAGCCGTGATGCCGCGCTGCAATTCCACCAATCGGGCGACTCGCTCCCCTTTGATTTCTTCGGGGATGTCGTCCGCGTATTTTCTGGCGGCGATCGTATTCTTCCGCTCCGAATATTTGAAGACGTAGGCGGAGTGGTAGCGGACTTCCTCGACGGTTCTAAAGGTGTCCATGTATTCCTCTTCCGTTTCCGAGCAGAAGCCGCAAATGATGTCGGTCGTCAGCGCGATACTCGGATGCCGACGGCGTATTTGATCAACCAGTCCAAGGTACTCCTTCCGGCTGTAGGTTCGATTCATAAGATCCAGGATCCGATCGTTGCCCGACTGCAACGGCAGATGGATGTGCTTGCAAATGTGCGGGTGCCCGGCTACGGCATCCAGCAAGTTTTCAGGAAAATCCTTGGGGTGCGGCGAAGTGAAGCGCACTCGCTTGACTCCCGGCATGTCGGCCACGGCGAGGATGAGTTTCGCAAAGTCCCAGTCTTCAAAGCGGTACGAATTGACGTTCTGGCCCAGCAGGGTGATTTGTTTATATCCTTGCGCCACCGTGGTTTCGACTTCCCGGAGGATACCCTCGGGGTCTCGGGAGCGTTCTCGCCCACGCGTGTAGGGAACCACGCAAAAGCTGCAGAAGTTGTCGCAACCCCGCATGATGGCGATCCAGGCGTTGATCCCGCCTTCCCGTTCGGGAAGGATGTCATCGTATGTCTCGTATTCGGAAAGATCCACGGCCTGCCCGTGCCGGACAAGACCTTGCTCCTGCGCGCTCAAGGCGCTCATCAGCAGGGCGGGGAGTTGCCGGTAGGCATCGGGACCGGCCAGCACGTCCACCAGCGGCTGCTTTTCGGTCAACTCGGATTTGAGATTCTGCGCCATGCAACCCAATACGCCGACGACCAACGGGCGTTGCTCCTTGATGGCCTTCAGATCGGCCAAGTGGCCGAACACCTTATTGTGGGCGTTCTCGCGGATGGCGCAGGTATTCATCAGGATCACATCGGCCCGTTCACGGTCTTCCGTGAATTCGAACCCGGCCTTGCGAAGCAGCGACCGCACCAGCTCCGAGTCGTATTCGTT
>DASTLA010000082.1:0-10033 GCA_035715525.1 Nitrospiraceae bacterium | reverse complement strand
GGGAAGCCATAGCATCTCCTTTTGTGATGTCGAAGTGATCCGTATCTCTCTGCCTCGGCCAACGGCTAACCCCTTACAGTGGTCCTGTTCGCCAAGGCCGTTTTCCGTCCGCTGATCCTACGTTACGGAGGCCGGTGCCCCTGCGCAAGCCTTCAAGGCCTCTTGCTTTTGACTTTCACCGGTACAATGAGCCCAATCACGCCGCTCATGGCCTCATACGTTATCGCAGAACACCCAATCCATCGGTCGGCTCTGGGATGTCCCTTGATCCCGTATCAATGTCTGAGGAAGGCAATGTACCGGATAGCGGTATGCGAGGTGCGGCTAAGGCTTCACGGCCACTTTGAGGCAGCCGTCCCGCCGTTCGCCGAACAAGCGATAGCCTTCGGCGATGTCGTCGAGGGAAAAGCGATGGGTCAGCAGCGGCGTCAAGTCGACACGTCCATGTTTAATCACTTCCATCAAACGTCGCATGCGCTCTTTACCGCCCGGACACAAGGTCGTGACGATCCGGTGATCGCCGAGCCCGGCCGCGAACGCGTCGCCTGGCAGGTGAAGTTTTCCCGAGTAGACACCGAGACTCGACAACGTCCCGCCGGGCCGCAGGCAACGCAGCGCTTGCTCGAACGTGCCCTGGATACCGAGCGCTTCGATCGCCACATCGGCGCCGCCTCCCGTCAACCGTCTCACCTCGGCCACCACGTCGACGTGGCGGTAATCCAGCACCACGTCGGCTCCCATCCGCCGCGACATCGCAAGCCGAGTCTCATCGCCATCCACACCAATGATCAAGGCGGCCCCCATGAGCCGCGCCCCGATAGTTGCGCAGATGCCGATAGGCCCTTGTGCAAAGACCACCACCGCATCCCCGATTCGGATGCCGCCGGACTCCGCTCCGCTGAATCCGGTGGAGGCGATATCGGCGAGCAACACCACTTGCTCGTCCGTCAGTCCTTCCGGGATGACCGCCAGGTTGGCCTGCGCAGCGGGAACAAGCAGGTACTCCGCTTGGCTGCCGTTGATGGTGTTGCCGAAGCGCCAACCCCCTGCCGCTTGATAGCCCACGTCGCGACCGCATTGGGCCGCATGACCGGACAAACAAGCACGGCACTGACCGCAGGGCGTGATGGCCCCGACCAGCACGCGATCCCCGATCCGATAGCCGCTCACACCGGCCCCCAGCTCCTCGATGACCCCGACCGGTTCATGGCCGATGATCAAGCCCGGTTTGACAGGGTACTCTCCGCGTACGATATGCAGATCCGTACCGCAGATGGTCGTGAGCGTGATGCGCACCACCGCCTCTCCGAATCCAGCCGTGGGACGCGGGACCTCCTCGACACGAATGTCATTGACGCCACGAAAGACGGTGGCACGCATTGTCGCCATGAGGTAGCTCCTTTGGCGGCATTATGGCACGGGGGCCGGGCCTATGTCCCCGATGGGCCTTCAGATCCGGCGGGATAGTCTTGGAGCGGAACTCCCTCATCAGCCCATGCGTCCAGGATCGGCTCCACGATCCGCCAGCATTCCTCCGCTTCGTCGTCGCGAATCGACAGCGTGAGGTCTCCGTTCAGAATATCGAGCAGCAGCCGCGAATATGCCGGGAGCGCGCCGGCGCCGAATTGGCTGTCCATGCAAACTTGATCAAGCTCGAATAGGTCGCCAGGAGCGTTCACGTTGAGCGAGAGAGAGATATCATCCGTGGTCAAGCCGATAGTGAGGGTATTGGGATGCGGCTGCGACTGCTGGCCGAACGCAAGATGCGGCACGGGTCGGAAGCGGATGACGATCTGTTGCCGGTCTCGACCCAGTCCCTTGCCCGTGCGGATCACGAACGGCACGCCGGACCAGCGCCAGTTTTCGATGCCGAGCGTGACTTGAGCGAACGTCTCGGTGTGGCGGCGACCGTCCACACCCGGTTCGTCCACATAGGCGGCGACTTGTTTGCCGTTGATCGTCCCCCCCCGATAGCGGCCGCGGACCGTGTACCGTTTTACCTCTTCGGGCGTCATCCGGTGGACGGCCCTGAACACGTCCACCTTCCGATCCCGGAACGACCGCTCGTTCAGGTAGTGGAACGGCTCCATCGCCACGACCGCCAATACCTGCAAGAGGTGATTTTGGATCATGTCCTTGAGGGCGCCCGTGACGTCGTAGAAGGCAGCTCGTCCGGCGGCGGTCAGCGTTTCATCCCATACGATGTCCACGCGCTCTACGTGCTGGAAGTTCCAGACCGGCTCGAACAGGCGATTCGCAAACCGCAGCCCGAGAATATTCTGGACCGTCTTGTTCCCGAGGAAGTGATCCAGCCGAAAAACGTCCTGCTCGGGAAACGAGGCGTGCAGCAACTTGTTCAGGGCTTGGGCGGAGGCGAGATCCTCGCCGAAAGGCTTTTCCAGGACGATCTTCGATCCCGGCGGAAGTCGGCGGGCCGCCAAGGCCTCGATCGTGGGGGCGAACAATTTGGCCGGCAAGGCGAGATAGGCGACGATGGGTTCCGTAATGGCCTCGAGACGAGCGGCCAACTCATGCCGGTCTGTGACGTTGACCTGTCGATAGTCCGTCACCGATACGATGGCATCCCTCGAGTCGGGTTTGACCTGGGGGGCCGCAGTCCGCATCTTTTCGACCAACCGGCGACGGAACTCTTCCCGGTCCATCGGCTCGCGGGCGAGTCCGAGGATGCGAAATCCCTGCGGGAGTCGTCCGGCCTCGTGCAGTGCCGCCAGCGCGGGCATCAAATATCGGGCGGTGAGGTCTCCCGAGGCACCGAAAATAGCCAGGCAGGTAATCATGACGCATTGTCCATAGCAGGATGGATCTCACTGCAGCAGTGGGAAAAACCCGAGGCCGGAGCCGATCGCGGGTCTCCATCCCAGTGCTTGATGACCACCGACTCCTCAAGTAAAGTGGGCTTGGAGATTCGGCGCAGCATGCGATTTGTCACCACCCTCGTCCTTGTCACCCTTTGTGCCGGCTTGTCGGCTTGCGCCTTCAGCCGGGAACCGTCCCGCACACCGCGCACGGCTATCGAACAGCTGCTGCTCAGCCAAGCCATCGAGCGCAGCCTTCGGCATCTGTCGTTGCCGCTCGCCGCGAAACAATCGGTCACGATCAGCATCGCGGGATTTCCGCACGACCGGTCCGTTCTCCAGACTCCCTTTCCTTCCACATCGGATTCACAAACGAACCAACAATTATCCGTCCTCCGCCATCAGTCGTCCGACCTGCCCGTGATGCAAGGTAAGGTCGAAGCGAGACTGGGCGAACTTGGATTGCTCGTGTATCCGCTTGAGCAGGACGCAGACTTCCGAATTCACGTCATCGTAGAAGCGTTGGGAACCGAGCAAGGGCAGAGTTTCTTCGGCATGCCGCCCGTCCAGAGCGTCTTGATTCCCTTCGCCTTGCCCGAACTGACCTTATTCAAAGCCCAACTGCAGCGCGGCTATGCCCGATACCAGGTCGATATCTTCGACGCAAAATCGGGCGAGTTGATCCGGTCGACGGCCTGGTACGAAGGGTCGGCCTTCTACAATCAATATACGTTCTTGTTCTTCATCACCTTGGAAGGTTCCGACTTGGTCGGCCGACTCTGAGACATGGATATGGTTCAGATGTGCCACGGAAGGCCCATTGGCCGCGGATGGAGAGAGCCGGTCGTCGCGCTGCTTCTTTTGCTGAATCTTTTATTGCTCTCCGGCTGCAGCAACAGCATTGCTCCGGTCATCACGACCGGCTCCTACAAGTCGTTGCCTTCTCCAGGCACGTCGGTGCTCGTTGCCGCAGACGATGATGCTGTCCGCGCCATGCTTGCGCAATGGCTCAGGGATCGGGATCTGTCGGTAGTCGGGACCGACGAGACCGACGCCGCCACATCGTGCGACCACTGCACGACCGCCTCGCTGCTGGCACAAGCGAAGCGGCTCGAAGCCGACCAGATTGCAGTCGTCGAAATCTCCAGCCGTCAATCGGACAAGCGGGCGCTCTCCGTGCGAGGCTTGTCTGCAAAGGACGGAGCGGAGCTATGGAGCGGCACCGCCTGGAGCAGACTCCCTTCCGATGCCTCGGCAGAGGAGCTGCAGAGGGAACGTGTGCTCCTGTCTTGCCATGTGCTCGCGACGGTGTGGCGGTTCCGGGCGGGCGGGATTGCCCTCAACCGGTCTATCGATCCTTGCTATTTTCATCCCTGAGCATCCCCCCCGGCTAGCCATCAGATTGTTCCCCTCTAGGGTTCTGCCCAGGGCCTCTCCCTTTAGCGCTTGGGCGAGAATACGAATCAAAGAGGTACGCGATGTGGTGGTACCTGAAATCACTCATCTCCAGACACCGGCTCTGTCCCGCCTGCCGTGAGAACCGCCGCGTGCTCGACGGTCTCTGTCTGTCCTGCGAGGCGAGACGGACCTGGATAAGACCGGCCGCCTGAGTCATCCGCTGATCGGTTCATTCGCAAGTGCGAACGATCATCGCCGGGTATTGCCCTGCTCCATCCAACCTTGTCATCTCATTTGCGGAAGCTTGAGACCTGCCACGTCTCACACCACTTCGCGTATTTTGTTCTCCACTACCGTCTTGATGATGTCCCACCGGTCTTTTTGTCCGCGGGCCAGCGCCTTGGCGAACTGCCAGGCCTGCTCGGTCGTGATCTTGCCGGGCAGCGGTGGCTCGTTGGGGTCGACCACCGCCTCGACTACCGCCGGTCCTTGCTCATTGAACGCCTTTCTCAGCACCGACGGCACGAATTGCGGATCGTCCACCGTATAGGAGGGGACGCCGCAGGCGCGGGCGAACATCGCAAAGTCGATGGGCTGGAGTTGGACGCCGTACTGCGGATTGCCCTCGAAAGCCAATTGCTCCCATTTGATCATGCCGAGGACGTTGTTCTTGATGATGATGATCTTCACCGGCAGCTGGTATTTCGCGATCGTGGCCAGCTCGCCCATCAGCATCGTGAAGCCGCCGTCTCCGCAAAAGCAGACCACTTGGCGCCCGGGAAATGCCACCGCGGCGCCGATGCTGTACGGCAGGCCGTTCGCCATCGAAGCCAGAGTGCCCGATGCGGAGAACAGCATGTCGCCGCGCATGCGAATGTGGCGCGCGGCCCAGGTCGTGATCGTGCCCGTGTCGCAGCAGATGATGGCATCGTCCGCCAGCACGTCGTTGAGCTGGTGCGCTACGACCTGCGGCTTGAGCGGCAGGTCTCTTCGGGTTCCTCGCTCGTGCATAAGATCGTTCCACTGTCGCATCCGTTCTTGGCACCGGGCCAGGAATGACCGGTCCGTCTTTTCACGAATGAGCGGCAGCAGCGCGCGCAGCACGTCCCAACATTGACCAACCAACCCCACATCGACCGGATAGCGAAGACCGATGCGGGCCAGGTCCAGATCGATCTGCACCGCTTTGGCTTGCCCAGGCTTCGGGTAAAACTCGATATAGGGAAAACTCGTGCCTGCGATGATGAGCGTGTCGCATTCTTCCATGGCCTCTTGAGAGGGAGCCGTCCCCAACAGGCCGATGCCGCCGGTCGTATAGGGATGATCGTCCGGGACGACACCTTTGCCCAACAGCGGCTTGATGATCGGCGCACCCACTCGTTCGGCCAACAGCAGAATTTCATCCCGCGCGGTCAGGCAGCCGCGACCGGCCAGGATCGCGACCTTCGAACCGGCATTGATGATCTCGGCCGCCTGCTCGAGCGACGCCTTCGGCGGCAGCGGGTAGGTATCGCTGACGTGGTTGCCGCTGTGCTGCGGGATGTTGGCCTTCGATCGGAGATCGTCCGAGGTCCAGTTCTGGATGTCCTTTGGAATCGTAATGTGCGCGACTCCGCGCCGGGCATGGGCCATCTTCACCGCTTCATCGACTAGGTTGCAGACGTGGGCCGGTCCCATCACGCGCTCGCTGAAGACCGCGACGTCGCTGAACAGCTTGTCGAGGTCCACGTCCTGTTGATAATGCGTGCCGATCAGATCGTGGAAGGTATGGCCGGTGATGGCGAGCACCGGCTGACCGTCGAATTTCGCATCGTAGAGCCCGTTCAGCAGATGAATGCCTCCCGGTCCCGAGGTGGCCAGGCATACGCCCAATCGCCGGCGGTACTTGGCGTAGCCGCAGGCGGCGAAGGAGGCGCATTCCTCGTGCCTGACCTGTATCAATCTGATCCGGTCGCGCCTCTTGCGAAGGGATTCGTAGATGCCGTTGATCCCATCACCGGGCAAACTGAAAATCGTATCCACCCCCCATTCGATGAGCCGGTCAATCAACAGATCGCCCACTGTATCCGCCATGGATCACCTCGATATTTCATTAAAGTGTGGAACATCAGCCTAGCCGGTGGGGAACTTCAATCCCTGCGCGATCAACTCCACCTGATAACCTTTGGGGACCGCGATAGATGCCGCATCGTAGATTCTTGGCGCCTGGAACGACGCCTGGCCGCCACCATCCGGCGGCGATAATTCGAAATAGCCGGGGGCGACGAGCAACAACAGAAGCTGCCCTACCACCGAGCGCCGGTCTTTCTCGTCGGGCGTGGAGAGGCTCATGAGCACACCAGCGACCGCAACGTACGGGCATTCTTGACTGCCAACGCCGCCTGGTCATTGTCGAAGTAGACATAGACCGCAGCCAGTCGGTCGCGCCAGCCGGCAATGCGCGCCGCCCACCCTCGCAGGACCGACCGGGAATAGTCCCCCTGGTACTTCGCTCCGGGACCGTGCAAGCGGACGTACGCGAAATCGGCTGTGATTTCAATCGGCGAGCGGAATCCCGCCAGCTCATAGATGCAGTAAGCCACGTTGTGCCGGCGCAACAGCGCATAGACATCCTCGTGGTCCCATGTGTGGTCGCGAAATTCGATGCTGTACCGGTGACGATGCGGCAGCACGGCTAGAAACCGGGCCAGGCGTTCGTCGTTGCGATGCCAGCGCGGCGGGAGCTGGAACAGGATCGGACCGAGCTTATCGCCGAGCCGTTCGGCCAGAGGGAGGAACAAATCGAGCGCCGGCTTGGGATCCGACAGCTTCTTGTTGTGTGTCAGATAGCGGCTCGCCTTGACCGCAAAACGAAAACCCGCTGGGGCGCTGGTCTTCCAGGCTTCGAAGGCGGCGGCGGACGGAAGCCGATAAAAGCTGTTGTTGATCTCCACGCTGTCGAACTCCTGGCTGTAGTATGCGAACATGTCGGCGGGCCCGACGTTGGCCGGATAGTAGGGCCCTCGCCAATGTTTGTAGTGCCATCCGGACGTGCCGATGCGGACCTCGCACGTCGAATGCGGAGTTCTGGATTCTGAATGTCGAATGGCTGATGAACTGCGTCGGGAACCAGTGGCATTCATCTTGTCGACCTAGGATGCAGAACGTGAGACGTGAGACGTGAGAGGCAAGGAGAATGCTCATTCCTCATGCTGAATTCCTCTCCCTGGTCAGCAGGTGCGCCCGCAGAACCTCGGCCACGCTCCATGCCTGCGCGATGCAGCCTCGTGGATAGAACGGCGATTCGGCATCGAAGATCTCGCTGATCGTGCCGATGCCGTCTTCACGGAGATGCTCCCGAAATCCGTCCAACATGGTGCGAGCCTGGGGCTTGTCCTTGTAGACCCGGAGCCAGGCCTCGGTGAAATGACCGATCAGCCAGGCCCACACGGTGCCCTGGTGGTAGGCGGCGTCCCGCGCACGCAAATCACCGAAGTACATCGGTTTGTAGTCGGGGTGGCCCGGCGCGAGACTACGGAGCCCGTACGGGGTCAAGAGTTTCTGCGTCACCACGTCCACGACGGGCTTCCAACGCGCATCATCGAGGATCACATGGGGGAGCGACAGCGAAAAAATTTGATTGGGGCGGAGGCTGGGATCGTCCCCCTGCTCCCCGTCGACGACGTCGTACAGACAGTCCTCTTTGCCGTTCCAGAAGCGCTCGTTGAACGACCGTTTCGTCCGCGCCGCCATCGCGTTCCACTGATCGGGCTTCTCTCCCAAGCTTTGCGCCCATTCCGCCATCAATCGGAGCGCGTTGAACCAGAGCGCTTGAATCTCGACGGGCTTGCCGCGCCGCGGGGTCACCACCCAGTCTTCCACCTTGGCGTCCATCCAGGTGAGTTGGTAGCCTTCCGCGCCCGCCTTCAACAAGCCGTCTTTCGAATCGACGCCGATTCCGAAATGGGTGCCTCGTACATGATGATCGATCACGCCCTTGAGAATCGGGTACAGCGTCATCAGCGTGTCGCGGTCGCCGGTCGCTTGGTAGTAGCGGTCCAGCGCGTGGAAATACCACAAGGTGGCGTCCGCCGTGTGATACAGCGCCTTGCGCTGGCCTTCCGGAAAAAGGTTCGGCAGCAGTCCGTCGCGGATGTAATGCGAGAACGTGAGCAGAATGGATCGTGCTTCGCTGTGGCGGCCGGTGCAAATTGTCAAGCCTTCCAAACTGATCATCGTGTCTCGCCCCCAATCCGTGAACCAATGGTACCCGGCGATGACCGTCCGCGCCTCGTCTCCCGACGCCCGCGCCAAGACATGCTCCTCCAGCCGGCTGCCAGGAAAGACGATGAACTGATCGGCCGCCACGGTCAGCCATTGTTCGAATTCGTCGGCTTCGGCCAGAGGCGCCAGCGAAATCAGCTTGCCCAGCCGCTGCGCTTCCGCCTCGAAGATCGATCCGGCATGAAATTCCAGCGATTCCCATGATTCCGTTCCCGCCACGAACGCGACCGATTTCCCGACCGATAATTCGGCGCGGAAATATCCCGGGCTGGCCAGATCCTCGATATGTTCAGACCCTCGATCCCGGTCGACCCGATAGGAGATGCCTCGGCTCATGACATAATCCGCGACGAAGACTCCACAGTGGGGGCGCAGCGCCATCTTCAAGGCAGGCGCCTTGTCGGCAAGCTGCAGTTCGTACCGGCCTTCCACGATGGTCAGAGGAAAGGGAGGACGGCGGGCTTCCTTGAGCGGCGCATCGAGCATCCGGAAGGTGACGAATGGCCGCATGGTGAGCTGTATGGTACGGCCGGCCAACAGGCGGTATTCGATATACAGCGTATTCTGCCCGTAGGGCATGATGACCCGGCGCTCGAGCCGGCAGTCGTCGATGTCGAATCGCCACACCGGTGTCTGCGATTCGCGCCGAAATTCGGTCAGATAGTTCGGGACATCGGTTTCCAGCCGGCCGCTTTCGTATTCGACTCCGCTGATCAGTACGGTCCGGTCGCCCGTCGTGACCTGCTCATCGAAACGAGGAATCAGCACCGTGCGTCCCCAGGGGGCCGGAAGGTCCGGCACGAACAGTCCATGGTATCGTCTGGTCGCAATGCCGGGAAGCGTGCTCGAGGCATACCCGCCGAGGCCGTTCGTCACCAGCCACTCTTTCGACAGGGTCGTCTTCAGGTCGGCCAGCTCCTCGCGCGAGAACCGCATGACGAGGTCAGGATGTGTGGTCGTGCCGGGCATAGTCACGCCATGGAACGGAGGTTCGCTCGATACGCGCCGTCACTCCTGGCCGTGACGGCTTCGAAAGACGACGGCCGACATGCCTGGGATGCGCCAGCCATCTTCGGCGAGTGGATTGATCAGCCCCGGCCCTCCGTAGCGGGGATCCTCGCTCGACCATCCGAGCTGCCAGGAGCCTCCCGCCACCGGCGCGAGCAGCGGCTCGGGAGCCGGAACATACGAATGGTCCGCTCCGAGATTGACGACGAGCAGGCGATCATCGTCGTCGGCTCCGAAGAAACGGATGACGAACGCTTGCGGTCCGATGACCGCCCCATCCAATGATTCCCTCGATTGAGCCGCGAAGATCGGATCTTCCCGTCGGAGCCTGAGTAGATCCTCATGCAGGGCATACCAGCCGCGTTGCTTGCGACGTTCCGAAAAGTCCAACTTCGATCGTTCGAAGGTGGCCGGGTCGTTGGGGTCAGGAATCTGGTCCTGCGCGCCCGCGGATCCATAACTGGGGAACTCCGACAAGAACTTCTTTCGTCCTTCATGAACGAGTTTGCCCAACTCCGCCGTATGGTCGGTGAAGAACAAAAAGGGGG
>DASTLA010000081.1:0-15497 GCA_035715525.1 Nitrospiraceae bacterium | reverse complement strand
ATTTTCGGGTAACCTTCGCTCCGCCACCCTTCGGCGATGACGAGATCGTAGGAGTTATCCAGATAATGGTCGCGCACGTCATCGACCTTCATCTGGTCCGAGACGTCGGCAAACATCGCGAGGCTGCTTTTCGAAATGATGATGACACTGCTTGCCCCGGCTTGTTTGTGGCGCCAACTGTCCTTGCCTTCCGTATCGAGATCAAACCCATGCCCCGCGTGTTTGACGGTGGCCACCTTGTACCCGGCGCGGACCAATTCCGGAATCACTCGTTCGATCAACGTCGTTTTTCCGCTGTTGGAGCGACCGACGAAACAAAGAATGGGAACCGCCATGCCGGGTCCTTTCAAACGTTTAACAACAGGAATGCCGATGGCCGGTCGAGGGCGCGGCGCCCGCCTGCCCGCCCCAAGCCGAACCGTTGAGCAACTGAACCATCACGCGGTCGCCGGGATTCACACGCTCGACTTCGACCGGAATATCGATCAGACAGTTCGCCTTCACCATGGACGTGAGAATCCCGGATCCCTGATCGCCGGTCGTGCGGACTTTGAAGGCCCCGTCCTCGCGCCACAATATGCCCCTCAAAAAATGGCGCCGGTCGGTCCGCTTGGAAAATTGTTCTTGGAAGAAGGCCTCTATCAGGGGGCGGCCGTAGCTGCGCATCCCGGCCATCTTCAGCATCGCCGGTCGGACCAACTGCTCGAACGTCACCATTGAAGACACCGGATTCCCTGGTAAGCCGAAGGCCAGTTTCCCCTGGATCTTGCCGAAGGCCAACGGCTGGCCCGGTCTGATTGCGAGCTTCCAAAAGTTCATTTCCGCGCCCAGGTCTCGGAAGACCGCCTTGGTAAAGTCGTAGTCTCCCATCGACACTCCGCCGGATAGGACGAGAATGTCGGCGTTCAGCCCGTGGGAAATCTTCTCCTTCAGTGCCGCTGGATTGTCTCTTGCAATGCCCAACAACAGCGGAATGCCCCCCGCCTCCTGCACCGCAGCCGCAATGCCGTAGCTGTTCGAATTGATGATCTTGTCCTCGCTGAATCGCTCGTCTAGGTCGGCCAGCTCGTCTCCCGTCGAAAGAATGGCCACACGCGGCCGCTGATAGACCAGAACCAACGACTTGGCGAGAATGGCCAGCATCCCGGCCTCACCAGGCCGGATCTGCGTGCCTTTGGCGATGATGCAGTCCCCTTTTTTGACGTCTTCACCCTGCGGCCTGATGTTGGCGCCGCGGGCTTCCGGTTTGAACACGCGAACCGAGTCGGGCGTATGCTCCGTATCTTCAACCTTCAACACGGTGTCGGCGCCCCGTGGGACGGGCGCGCCGGTCATGATCCTAATGGCTTGGCCCGGACCGACCGATTGAGTCGGCATTTTTCCGGCGGGCACGTCCTCGACGATCTTCAACGTCACCGGTTTAGCAATCGCGTGTTGTTGAACGATGTCCTCGGCTCGCACAGCAAATCCATCCATGGCCGAGTTGTCCCACGGAGGATTGTCGCGCTGGGCGACGATGTCTTCGCCGAGCACGCGTCCCAGAGTCTCGAGGATCGAAACCTTTTCCAATCCCAGGGCCGGCGTCGCGTCGAGGACGATCCGTTGCGCTTCAACCAGTGGTGTCAGGCCGAGATGGGCATCCGGGGCTTTCACGGTGCGACTCCTGTCAATGTTGATGGCGAGGGGCCACCTTGAGCAGCGACCCACTTTTTTTGCAAAACGCTTCGACTTGATTGGCGATGTCATGATAGGCCTGGGCCGTCGCCGAATCGGAATTGAACAGGGCAAACGGCTCGCCGGCATCGCTCTGTGTGACGACCTCGGGATCCAGCGGGATCCGTCCGAGGAACGGCACCCCCATGTCCGCCGCCGAGGCTTCGCCCCCGCCCTTCCGGAAGACATCGATGTGTTGGTGACAATGGGGACATTCCAGACCGCTCATGTTCTCCACGATGCCGATGATCGGGACCTCACTGTCCTTGCAGAACGTGACCGATTTGCGGGAATCGAGCAAGGCCACTTCCTGCGGTGTCGTGATAATGACGGCGCCGCTCACCGACCCGAGCAGATCAATGGTGGTGACCGATTCGTTGCCGGTCCCGGGAGGCAGATCGATGAGCAGGAAGTTCAAATCTTGCCACTCGACCCCACCCAACAGCTGGTTGATGAACTCGTACTTGTAGGCGTCGCGCCAGATGATCGGGTCATCCGGATTTTGAAGGAGGAACGACATCGAGGCAATCTTCAGATTGTAGGCTTGGAATGGAATGATGCCTCCGGACGTGCTGATCTTCAGCTTTTGCCCTTCTGCCCCCACCATCTTCGGAATGTTCGGGCCGTGGATATCCATGTCGCAGATGCCCACGTGCCAACCCTTCAACGCCAGACTGACGGCGAGATTCGTCGTACAGGTGCTCTTCCCTACGCCGCCCTTGTTGCTCATGATCAGCACTTTGTACTCGATGCGTTCCATCCGCTTGGCCACGAGCCAGCGGCTGTGCCCTTCCTTGTCCTTCTGGCACGTCTCGTTTTCGTCGCAAATGGCGCAGGCCCACATATACGTGCAGGTATCCCCGCCCCCCGTCGTGACCGGAGACACCATATTTAGTTCTTTGGCCATCCTGTTTCCTCTTTCCTATTCGACCGGAAATTTCTCCCCACTCAATGAGGTCGCCTCACCGCCGGCGACTGCCGGACGGCACGCCGACATAGTCGCTGTCTGCCGCCCCCGCCGAAACAGGCGAGGCCATCTTTCCGCCGCCTCCGGCCCCGGCGGCTCCCATGGCCGGCACGAGGCCGGTCTGAGTCGCTGCGGCCTTCTTCTTATTGAAGATGCCGGCGCTGATGATGCCCACTTCGTAGAAGATATACATCGGGAGCGCCATCAAACATTGATTGAAGGGATCGGGAGTGGGCGTCAGGATCGCCGCAAAGATAAAGGCGGTAAGGAAGGCCCACTTTCTGTATCGCTTCAGAAGCGGGGCGTCCACCCAACCAAGCTTGGCGAGCAAGGTGATGGCCAACGGTACCTCGAAAATGAGGCCGAACACCAGGAGGAACCAGAGCGCGAACCCGACATACTGCGCGATCGACAATTGCGGAATAAAGCCGGCATTGACGCCGTAAGAGATCAAAAAGTTGAGGGCAAACGGCAGCACGAAGAAAAAGGAAAACAGGAGTCCCAGATAAAAGGCCAGCGTGCTCAGAATCGCGAAGGGACCCACGAAGCGACGCTCCTGAGAATGCAGCCCGGGCACGACGAACTGCCAGGTTTCATACAATATGTACGGCGTAGACAGGACCAAGGCAAACAACCCCGCTACCTTGACGTTCTGCCATAAGGCTTCGGCCGGAGCGAGAAAGACAAAGGGCACCGTCGGCAGGTCGGTCGGAACCCAGGTCAGGGAGCCCGGCACGAACATGTTTTGAAGGGGAACACGGATCCACTTGACGAGCGTGTCGGCATAGAAAAAGGTGCCGACGAATACGATCGCCGTCACGATGACGGCGCGGGTCAGCCGGACTTGGAGCTCCACGAGGTGCTCCATGACCGGCATCTTTTTATCTTCGAGCGGCTTGAAGATCGTGTCTTGCAGCCACTCTTGGAACTTGTACCCGTCAGCCATAGTGGAATCAATGACCCGGCACACCGATGATCCGGCGACGGAGGTCGCCGGATCGTCGATCTACGAGCGGGACTCTTTTATTTCGGATTGACCGCGACGAACAGGTTGTTGCCCTGACGACTGAGCAGCAGCACCACCATTTCGTCCTTCTTCACTTTGGCCGACGCTTTCTGGTAGTCCTCGACTGTCTTCACCACCTCGTGGTTGACCTCTTGGATCACGTCGCCGCGCTGAAGACCGGCTGCTTCTGCCGCGCTTCCCGACTCCACGGAGCTGATCACCACTCCGGTGGTCTTCCCGGGAATGTTAAGCTGGCTTTGCAGCGCCGCATCGAGCGTTTGAACTCTCAATGCCGCAAGGACATTGTCCGGCGGCTTCACCGTTTCGGACGGCGTACTGCTGGGAGCCGGTTCACGCTTCGCCAGGATTTCGTCGGAAGGCCGCTCCGCGACCTTCACCCGAAGCATTTGCTCTTTGCCTTCCCGTAGAATCTTGACGTCGGCATCCTTGCCCACCGTGGTCCTTGCCACCAAGTTTCGGAGTTGGCTGACGCTTTGGACTTCCTTGCCGTTGAACGCGACGACCACGTCGCCTCGTCGCATCCCGGCCGCATGGGAGGGACCGTTTTCATTGACATCGCTGATCAACACGCCTTTGCGTTGTTCCGGCAGCTTGAACGATTTCGCAAGCGCCGGGGTAATCTCCTGAATAGCTACGCCCATCCAGCCTCGGACGACCTTGCCGGTCTTGGTGAGGCTTTCCACGATATCCATTGCGATGCTGCTCGGAATGGCAAACCCGATGCCTTCAGAGCCGCCCGTGCGCGAGAAGATCGCGGTGTTGATGCCGATCAACTTGCCCTGCATGTTCACGAGGGCCCCTCCGGAATTGCCGGGATTGATGGCGGCATCGGTCTGGATGAAGTCTTCGTAGTCGGCGATCCCGACGTTCCCGCGGCCCAAGGCGCTGATAATGCCCAACGTCACAGTAGAGCTGAGGCCGAACGGGCTCCCCACCGCCAACACGACATCTCCGACCTGCAGTTGGTCATAGTCGGCCCATTGCAGCGCCGTCAGATCCTTGGCTTCGATCTTGATGATCGCAAGATCCGTCTTGGGATCGGTGCCGACGACTTTGGCGGGAAATTCGCGACGGTCCGAGAGAGTCACAGTGATCTGAGAGGCGCCTTCCACCACGTGATTGTTCGTGACGATATAGCCATTGGCATCCAGGATTACGCCGGAGCCGGCACTTTGTTCGGGACGGTGCGGGCCGCCACCCGGAGGACCGCCTGGAGGACCGCCCGGAGGGCCTGGAGGTTCCATACCAGGCGGCTCTTCGCCAGGAGGACCGCCGCCGGGAGGCCCGCCGAAAGGGCCGGGCGGGAGCGGCCGGCGCCCTTCGCGACGACCTTCGCCGCCACCGGTCACGGCGATGTTGACGACAGCGGGCGTCACCGCCTTCACGATTTCAGCAAATCCCTGGGCAAACGCCGGCGGAACTCCTGCCGCCTGTGCCGGCACGCTCGCGTGAAACGCCCCGGCCGCGAGAACCATCGCGAGCAAGGAGACCACGCCGACTGCTCCCAACGCTCTACCGAGCTGATGTCGATACGACATATCTACTCCTCCGGAAGCCTGAATGAACAAACGGATCCATTTCTTTCGTTGAACGTAGCATTCTACACTATCCTTTGAATAGCCTTCAAAGAGGAAAAAGGTGCGGGCAAGCGCGCAGTCTACCGAAGAGGGGCGGCGGCTAGTTCCCGATCCCGTTGTGCGATCCAGGCCCGCTGGAAATTGCTGGCCAGCCGCTGCACGGCCTGCTTCATCGCCACGAGGCGGAGCGTGATCGGTGCCCCTTCGTACGTCGGCGGCCAGATGCGACGCTCAGGATCCTGTGGCCGGAGATAAATGACCGGATACCATTGAGAAATCCCCGGAGCGGTCGGGCTATCCAGCGTGGCCCAAGCCCGTCCTTCCGCCCGAAGCAAGACCCCCCCTGTCCGTCCGTCCAGCAGAGCAGCCTCGGCGAGTGACCAATTGTCGCGACGGAACCCCGGTTGTCGATGCGTAGTCCAACCGAGGAACACCGAGGTGGGATATTCTTGTTCGGTGCTCGAAAGAATGACGACGAGCACATAGTCGGTGCCATACCGGCCCGCCAGATCGATCCACTGCCGTTCACGCCCGTCGTCGTCGAGAGCATTGCCCGTAGCCGGAATGAACTTGTCGATGATAACAGGATATCCCCGGCTCAATTCTTCCCGAAGTTCCTCAATCACTTTGAGCCGGGCTTCATCTGGGAGAGAGGGGGCGGCATCGGGCGCCGTGGTATCCGACAACACGATCATCGCGGCATGGAGAGGCCGTTCTGCCGGAAGGGGTTGATCGGCCGCTGGGGGGACGGAGCCCACATACTGATCAAGACGACTTGCCGGAGATTGCGCGGCGCATGCCGTCACCAGCAACGCCGCTGCAACTTGCATGCACCAACCTCTGACTTCCATCGCGGACCTCGCCCCGATGTGGTTACGATCGCCTCCGCCGATCGAGCCTGTCAAGACGTAGAATTCCTGCTTGCATTTCGCTGAAGGCTCGGATACGTTGGCGCCATTTCCTTCATCAACCTCGGCAGGGCCCGATGGCGACTCAAGGTCGTTTCGACGTGACGCACCAGGGCGGCGTAGTGCCAGGACTGTCCGTCATCATTCCTGCGTTCAATGAGGCCGCCCGCCTTCCTTCGACGATCCGACACATCATCGAGTACCTCGAAAACCGAGGGACGTCCTACGAGATTCTGATCGTGGACGACGGCAGCGAGGACGACACGGCCCGGCTCGTCGAGAGCCTGGCACAAGGACATCCCCATTTGCGGCTGATCACCTCTCCGTGCAACATGGGAAAGGGGGCCGCAGTCCGCCGCGGCATGCAAGCGGCGCGGGGCGACTACCAACTGTTCGCCGACGCGGACGGTGCCACGCCGTTCGAAGAGCTGGCACGTCTGGAGGCAGCGCTCGAACAAGGGGCCGATCTTGCGATCGGGTCCCGTGCCTTGGCTTCCCATGATAACGCCTACACCGTCCGTGCGCGTCCGTACCGAAGCCTCCTCGGAACGGTGTTCAATGCGATGGTGCGCCGATTGGGTGTCGGAGACTTGTCCGACACGCAGTGTGGGTTCAAGCTGTTTCGCCGCTCGATCGCCCGCGATCTATTTTCGGTCTCGCGGGTGAACGGGTATGCGTTCGACCTCGAATTGCTCTACATCGCTCGGCTACGCCAATATCGGATTGCGGAAGTTCCGGTCAATTGGACAGACCAGCCGGGTTCCAAGGTCAGACCATGGAGAGACGGCTTGATCATGCTGATCGAGTTCGTGAAGGTCCGCCGCCGCGAAGCTCAAGGCATCTACGGTGCCCGCTACGGTACCGCGCGTCTGGCTGAGCCGTCGCTGTCGAGCGCAGAATCGACTCAATTTTGACTGGCCCGCCTTTCCCTTTTATCCATCACGCCGGAACAGGTCCACTTTGGCATCGCCATAGAGCAGGTGCCAGCCTGGTTCTCGCGCGAGCATTTCGGCGAGAGGGCTATCCTTGTTCACCAGCGCCCAGTCGACACCATATCGATTCAAGATAGCCAGTGCCTCTGAGTCTGGGCGGTTCAACCGCAAGTAATCCGAAAAAATCCAGCGGTCTCCCAGGCGCCAGGCTGGCATCCGCCCATCGATGAAAACCTTATGCTCTGGCAGCCACCAGTCCAAAAACCCGCCATAGCCGTAATCATTGTATAACCGGTCACCCGCCTCTTGCGGATGCGCCCGAATCCAGCGCACTGCCTCGATCGGATATTCGGTTTGTTCGAAAAACGTCTCCGGCATCGTGCCGGCATTCCAGATATGAACGAGGTGATCCGGCCCCAGGTGGACAAGCAAGAGTGCAGCCCCCACCGTCATGGACGTGATTGCAGCCTTGGCGACGGCAGCAGCGGTCGAAAGGCGTTCTACCGCCCAACGGCCGGCTCCCTCGAGCAACTGCGCTACCAACGGAATGCTGACCATTAAAAAGAGGGTCACGTTCCGCCAGTGGAAGAGCGAGAGGACAAAGAACAGGGCAAGAAGCATCCGGCGGATCGGCTCCACACGCCGATACCATCCCGCTATCAGGACCGTGATCCCGATTAGGTACATGAGATAGGCTCGGCCGGCCCACCCTTGAAAAGAGACCGGCCGCCACTCCACGAGGTTCTCGAGCATGAACCGGTCGGTCAACGACGCATAGATTTCCGCATGGAGCTGCCAGCCGTAGGGATTGGCCAGCGTCGCGACCGCCGAGACACAGAACGCAGCCGCGACGCGAGCGAGGTCCCCCCATCCCAAGAGCGGCTCGGCGATGCGGCCTGCAGTGACAAGGCCCCGGTCGACCAGAAATCGCAGCCCTGCATGGCCGGCCATGACCACCGCCACGACGAACAATCCTGCCGTGAAGCCTCCATGTAGATTGCTCCAGAGGAGAAAGAGCGGTGGCAGGGTCCAGGCCGTGGCAGTGCGAAAGGCCGTTATCTGGTTCAGGATCCACAGTACGATCGCCACGCCGAGAACGCTGATCAGCTGCGTGCGGGCCCCGAGGTAGGGCAGCGCGACCCATAGTGCTCCGACAATTGCCAATAGCCTCGCGCTCCGCCGCACCAGTGCCAGAGAGGCGGCGATCCACAGTGCCGTTGTCGTGACGATCCCGAAAAAGAGGATCACGCCGAGCGCTCCGTACGGACCGAGCCCTCGATAGATCAATGCGAGCAGGCCGTCGGTCAGCCACGCATGTTCAACCCAGTGCCAATCCGGCATCGTATGGGAGTATGGGTCGGTCACGGGCAGAGACCATCCATGATCAATGAGATCCAGTCCGGCTCGCAGGTGCCATCCGAAATCCGGCTCGACCAGTGGCTGGAGCGTCAAATTCACAATAAACAAGCACAGCATCACGTCGAGAGCCATGGTCGGAACGGAGGGTTGTGCGGGACTGGAACCGCCGGAGGGTCTCGTCTTCACTCCGCGCCGATCCTGCTCTGGCGGACCGATGGCTGTCGTGAGGCCAATAGGTTGCCCATCACCAACCAATCGACGTCCGTGCGCAAGAAGCAGCGCACCGCGTCTTCCGGCGTGCAGACAATGGGCTCCTGCACGTTGAAGGACGTATTGAGTAGGATCGGAATGCCGGTGAGCCGATCGAAGGCTGCGAGCAGATCATAAAAGCGGGGATTGCTGTCGCGGGTCACCGTCTGGATGCGAGCCGTGCCGTCGACATGCGTGACGGCGGGAATGATGCCCTTGGCGGAGGTACGAACCGGAACGGCAAACTGCATGAACGGTGAGGGACCTGCACAGTCGAAATATTCAGCGGCTCGTTCTGCGAGCACGGAAGGCGCGAAGGGGCGGAACGGCTCGCGGAACTTCACCTTGCTGTTGATCAAAGCCCGCATGTCTTCCCGTCGAGGATCGGCCAGTAGACTGCGGTTGCCCAATGCCCTGGGTCCCCATTCCATTCGCCCCTGATACCAAAACACCAAGCGCCCTTTGGAGAGCTCGGATGCGACGCGCTCGCAGAGTAGCTGATCGGGAAGACGTTCGACCACGAGGCCGGCCCGCTCCAGCGCAGCCCGCATGTCCGCTTCCTCGTATTGGGGCCCTAGATAGGCCGAAGGCATGGTCGGACGAGAGCCGCCTCCGCCCCGACGCGCCGTCCACCACAAGGCGGCGCCGAGCGCCGCACCGGCGTCGCCCGCGGCCGGCGGCACATATACCTCGCTGAAGCCCAACTCGGCCTGCAATCGCCCGTTGGCCACGCAGTTGTACGCGACACCACCGGCCAAGCAAAGCGCCTGGGCTCGACTCATCACCTGCAGATGCCGGCCCAGATGCAGCAGTGTCTCCTCCAGGACAAGTTGCGCACTGGCCGCGAGATCACGGTGCCGTTGCATCACGTCGTCAGCCCGATCGCGCGGCGCGCCGAACAATTCCACAAACTCTCTCGTGAAGAGGCCCACTCGGGCCAAATGAAAGTCGAGCATCCGCACGTTCAGCTTGAAGCGGCCCTCTGGCAGCAACCGCAGCACGTTCGTACGCAGCATCTGGGCGAACCGAGGTTCTCCATAGGCGGCCAAGCCCATGACGATGTACTCGTCCTGGTCCGGTTGGAATCCCAGAAAGGCGGTGATTGCGGCATAGAACTGCCCCAGCGAATGCGGCAGCGGTACGCGATCCAACACCGTGATCCGGTCGTCTTCGCCGACCGCCAGCAGGGCGGTATCGGCTTCCGACGCGCCGTCCACGACGAGAATCGCGGCTCGCGAGAAAGGAGAGACGAAAAACGAGCTCGCCGCATGGCACAGATGATGATCCAGGAATATCGGAGCTGGGGCGCCGGGTCCCACCCGCTTCACCAGCTGGGACCGGAGCAGAAAGAGTTCGAGCCATTCTTGACGCAGCCGCTCGGCGGACCGGCGGCTCTTCACCCGGAAAAGCTGAGGCGACCGCAACATCGACGACAGCGCCAGCCGGCTACGGCGGCCGATTACCCAATACTTCCACGGGACCGCCACCGCATCCAACGAGCCCAACGTGAGACCCGCATCCTGCAGGCAGACTTGGATCGCACGCACCGGCAGGGCGGTGACATGTTTGATGCGGGCGAATCGCTCTTCCTCCGACGCCGAGAGGATGCGACCGTCTCGAACGACGGCCGCTGCGGCATCTCGCATGTTGGCGAGCCCCAGCACGACCACGATGCACCCCGATCAGCAGATGGAAGCCCGTAACGGTGCGCTAGGATAAACGACGCTTGGTCCCGTCGCAAGCCGCGCTACGGTTGCAATGGCGTTTCCGTTCCTGTACGGTTCGTTCGTGATCCACCGCGTGAAGGAGGTATGAACTTGAAGAAGACTCGCGTGGCGCTCACAGTGCTCGTCCTTGCCGGACTGACTGCTGCCACGGCCTGCCAATCGATCAAATCCCGCTTTACCAGACAGGCTCTACCCGATCTCGGGCCGCCGATCCCTATGACGGCACAACTCGAATTCGACCCGTCGTTGAGTAAGGCCGAGGTCGAATATATCGACAACTGCGGCATGCTGCACCCGCTTCCCCTGGGATCGACGGTCGAAGACTCGCTCATACAGGCAGCCCACCAGACATTCAAAGACGTGAGCGTGCACGGCGGCAGGGCGGGTGAATCCAAACCGGATGTGATCGTGCGTCTCCGGATGCTCAAGCCGTCCCTGAAGATCGATTCCGACGCGCTGTATGACCGAGCGCCGACCGAGCTCAACCTGGACGCATTCGCTCAATTCGTCGATCCTTCGGGAAACATCGTAGCGGAACGTCCGTTGCAAGTGATTCGGAAGGAACGCGTCCAGCTGGAACTTTCGCAGCGGCGCTGCGATTATCTGCTCGATCCCTTCGTTCAGGACACCACCGTTTTGCTGGCTTCGCAGTTTATGCAGGAAGCGCGCGTGCTGTTCGATCCAAACAGTCGTGTGGCGGGCGCGAGCGGGGCACCTGCAGCCCCAACCGCAGGGCGTTCCGACAAAAGGCCCTCGGATTCCCGCACCGCCTCAGCAACTGTCGGTGCGGCGATCTCCTTCAAAGCCACGCTGCTCGACGAGAACAGCAACTTGATCCTGGAGAACGGTGAACGGATCCGTATCCGGATGGACGTGGTCAACACCGGAACTCAGCCGGTTCAGGAAGCAAAGATCACCTTGGCCGGTCCGCCGGTGTTGATGAGTCAATTTCCTGCGACCCAACTCGGACTTGGCACGCTGGATCCGGGCATGACTAGATCATTGGAATTCGTGGCCACGCTCCCACAATCCCTGCCGGCGCAACAAGCCAATTTCGAGGTGTCCGTTTTGTCCGCGAGCGGGACCACATTGGCCGCCCCGCAGACTCTTGTCGCAACCGTGCAACCCAGCGGGATCAACAGCGGGGATGTCGACAGGATTCCCGCCGCGACCCCCGGCTTCCATAGGCCCAAACATTTTCTCGTCTCCATCGGTTTGAGCAGTTATCGCGAACCCGCTATCCCGGCGCGCAAGTTTGCCGGTCTCGACGCCGAGATGATTGCCACCTATTTTCAATCACTCGGAGGACTGCCAGCGGCCAATGTCCGACTGCTTCAGGATTGGAAAGCGCTCCGCCCCGACATCGAGGAAGCTGTACTGGACTGGTTGCCGGCAAAGGTGACGGAAGACTCGCTGGTCATCGTATATTTTGCCGGCCAGGCGATCGTATCGCCGGGGGGCGAAATCTTCCTCATTCCGTACGACGGGAATCTCGGATCGCGCCCCCGGCTCTACCCAATGAAGGACCTGGAAGGGGCCTTGAGTCGGCTCAAGACCAAATCGGTTTTATTCATCTTTGACGGAGCGGTCTTGAAGGGAGGAACCAGCGGCCCGTCCAAGCAGAATCCCTCGATGTGGGGCACCGACAGCGGATCGGTGGTTCGGTTGGTCGCGACCACCGGATTCGGCAAGAACTTGGAATCCGACAAGATGCGGCACGGTTTATTCACCTATTATGTTCTTCGGGCCTTGCGAGGCGACGCGGATGCCAACCACAATGGAGAAGTGACCGTCGGCGAGTTGACCGGCTACGTAAGCGAAAAGGTTCCGGCCGCTGCAAGGAGTAGCTTCAATCAGGAACAGCGGCCTCAGATCGCGGGCCCATTGCGTCTCGCCGAGAAAATGAACGATGCGGTTCTGACCAAACCTCCAGCCATTATGGCCAGCGAGCGACCTGGTTCTTGACCAGACGCCTCTCACGGCCTGCGAGCCCGGCCGTCGCCCGGCACGCCGAGAGATCATCGAACCGCCAAAAAAAAGGGCGAAGAGGAAATCCTCTTCGCCCCCAAGAAAACCGACGTAATCGGCTTGCCGATTATTCCTCGCCGCCTTTGCAGAAGCTCCGCTCGTAGTTGATGATAGTCCAAGCTTCTTCTTCGGTGATGGCCGCAGGAACCAAGGACACCATGCCCGTGCCCGGGCTGCCGTTCTTGATCACCCAGAAGAGTTCGCCGTCTTTCCGCTTTTTGTGGAACTTGCAGTTGGTGAAGTTCCGCGGGCTCGGATTCAAGATCGCGCCGGCTGGGCCGTCGCCCTTCCCTTCCTTGCCGTGACAGTTAAAGCAGGTGCCCTTACCCTCGAAGAGGGCCTTGCCCTTAGCGATGCTTTCCGGGGTGGAAGCAACCGGGTTTTTCAACGCCTTGGCATCGGAAATTTGATCCGGCGGAACGCGCGGCTTCAACGGATCCTTCTCTTCTGCGCCGGCTACGGTGGCCGTGACTAGCGTCAGGGCAGCGCACACACCCAAAAACTTAGAAAGATACCCCATCACAACTCCTCCTTTGTGTTGGACCCACTGCGTGAACAAACGACTCTCTCTACGAGACCGCTATGAGAAAAAAGGTTCGATCAATCGCCGACAAAACGCTCGGACTATAGCAACGCGTTTTCGTCATTGTCAAGGGAACTCACGGTCGCCTTGTCGTCAGGATCAGGATCGTTGCACTGCAGATCACTCAAATGTCGTGCCACAATCCGACATGACGGTCATGCAGAATTCCAATGGCTTAGCAGAGGAATTGTCGCGTGAGAGCGAAACCGGTTCAGGAGGCGTGACACCTTTGCGCCTCAGCATTCCCTGCTTGCCTCATAGGAATCTGAGTGGCAAGGTCAGTCGAGAGTTTTTTTGACAGACGATCGAATGGTGGGAGACGAGCAACACCGGCCTGGCGGGCACCTTACCGTTTCAGGACGACATCCCGGACTACTTTTCCACTCGGGCCGAACGGCTTTTGCGGCTTGCCGTTCAATTCCGCCTTGACCCCCCCGGCATTTCCGAGCGTGACCGAGAACTGATCTTGCGCCTTCCACTGCGCCTTTTCTCCGGGACGCAGAAGCGCTTCCTGCGGGCTCCCCGCATCGACTTGGACGACGACCCAGCTCAATTCGGTGGCCTCCAGATCCAACACCAGCGGGCCGTCGGAACCGGTCGGGCCATCCACCGAAAGCCCCGCTAACGGCCCATCGGAGCCCGGCGACGAAATTGCCGACACTGCGGAGGGCTCGAGAGCCAGGGGTGCTCTTGCCACCGACACCGACGCGGGCTTATCCGGTGCTGCCTTGGCCGGTGGAGGTGCCTCGAGAGGTTTGCCCATCGAACTGATCGGCGGAGGCAGTTCGCCATCTTGTTTCGACGCAGCTTCGCGCCCTTCTTTGGCGAACGGCATCGTCTTTTTGACGGGAGGCGGCTGATCGACGGTCGATCGGCGCACGACGGTCGCGGATTGCTCGCGGCTCAGCAGAAAGATCAGTGTGATGATCGCGATGGCAATAGCGATGCCGACCGCCTTGCGGTTGGCCTTTCGGCGCCGCTCCTCCTCGATTTGCCGCTGTCTCAGGCGCTCTCGTTCTCCCTGCTTTTCATAGAACGCACCCGCGGACTGGACGAACCGGTGAATGGCATCCTCTTCATCCAGCCCGAGCGAGCGGGCATAGGAACGGACAAAGCCTCGCGCAAACACTTGGTCCGGCAATTTCGCGAAATTTCCTTCTTCGAGGGCCTTCACGAAATCTGAGCGGATCCGGGTTTTGGAAGCGACCTCGTCGACGGTGAGGCCCTTCGTTTCCCGAACCTGCCGAAAAAATTCTCCAACTGATTCCATGGTTGTCCGCCTATGGTTTGAGCTTGCTCAGCAATTCTTTCGCTGCCGCGGCCTGCTCGCCCGTCTTGTCGAGCGTGCTCACCTTCGTGAGGGCCTCGCGCGCGCGGACGTCGAACCCGAGTTTGTAATACACGCGGCCAAGCTCCAGCTGCAGCATGGCCGGCGGAACGTTCGGCGGCGTCACCGTCGTCGCATCCTCCAATGCCTCCATCGCCGATTGGAAATCTCCTTCGTGCATCAGCGCCCGGCCGAGATGGTAACGGGCCAAATCCGGTGTCGGATACAAGGGGTTGCTCAGCGCCTGGCGATAGGCGGCGATCGCTTCCTTCCATCGGTCCTGATTGGCCAGCACTTGGCCCAGGTACGTCTGGGCTTCGCCGTAATCGGCATCGATGCGAATGGCCTCGCGGAAGGATTCCTCTGCCTGCTTGAGCCGTCCTTGCGAAGCGTAGATGTGGCCCAGTCCGTAATGGGCCTCTTTGTTGTCGGGATTCAGCTTCACCGCCTTCTGAAAAGACACGTAGGCCTGCTGCTGGTCCGAATTCATCCGCGCAATTCCTTCCTGGTAGAACCCTTTGGACTTGCGGATGTTGTCTTCGTTCGCGCAGCCGACCGCCACCAGAAGCGGAAGGACAGCGAGGCCACAGAAGAGATTGATCCTCATGCTGTGAGGGATGGGTTTCACCGACGGTTCCGCCCTAGGCATGTCAGCCCACATCTTCGAAATGCGTGAGCCGCTTGAATTCCTTGAATCTCGTCTCAATCTCTTTGTAATCCAGGATCCTCAAACGGTCAAGGCTAAAGGCTTCTACCGTAAACGACGCCATCACGCTGCCGAAGATGACGGCCTGGCGGACGGAGTGAGCCGATCGGTTACCGGTGGCAGCAAGGTAACCCAGAAATCCTCCCGCGAAGGTATCCCCGGCGCCGGTCGGATCCCGCACCTCCTCGAGCGGAAAGGCGGGCGCGCCGAACATCTGATTCTCATTGAACATGAGCACGCCGTACTCGCCCCGTTTGACGATCAGGTGTTTGGGCCCGCGGGCCAGAATTTTCCTGGCAACCTTGACGAGATTCGGATCCTCTCCCAACGCCCGGGCCTCTCCAGCGTTGATGATCAGGATGTCGATATGCTGCAGTACCTTCCAGAGCGACTC
>DASTLA010000080.1:0-2968 GCA_035715525.1 Nitrospiraceae bacterium | reverse complement strand
GAACAACTTCAAGGCGTAGGACGGGAAGAATTCGATAACCAACAAATCGACAAGGCCCACCACCAGAAATAATGCGCCGAACAGCTGAATGTCTCGACCGGTGCGCGACCCCGTCATAAACCTTCTCCTTTTAATGCTGTGCATCGAGTGGTCCGCGCCATGCGTCAGGAATGCCGGTCCACCAATCTTCGGGATGAGCCGCCCGCCAGGCAGCCTGTTGTGACCAACGCTGTTCGGTCACAAGACGATTCAATCGGGTCGCCATCGCAGCTGAAAGATCCCCCTGTTGGCGGACGCTGGTCTGGATCATCTCTTTTGCCATACGGGCCAGCCCGCCAGGCGGATCCACCAAGTCCTGCACTTCATGATGAGCTAGATTCAGGTAGAGCTGTTCCACGTCAAGCCATCGTTCCGTGCTTGCCAATCGTTGCAGGTACGCGTCGATACTTTGGTACACGTAGGTCAGATGGAGGTAGGCCTCCACAGATGGCCGATGCTCGATCTCGCGCTGGCAGGCTTCGACGGCACGCCGGTAGTCAGCCGCGGCTAGATACAGGCCGATGCGGTCCAACGGCGTCATCTCGAGGCCTGGAGAGCTGTCCCGAGCCATCCCGGCAGCTGGGCCGGCCCACAGCATGGTGAGCAATCCCACAGTCCCGAGCAGTTGCACAATCACCGTTGTCATAGCAGGACCTATTTCGATGAACCGCCGGGGGATGGGAGCGGCAACTTGGTCAGACTTTCCCCGGCGACTCGCACAATGGACAATGCCCGTTCACCTTGTTCGCCTTTCACGGTAAGGGTGAGCGCTTTTCCTGGTTCCCCTCGCACCATCAGGATGACCTGCTCATAAGTTTTCCCGGCGACGGGCGCGCCATCGACGGCGAGGACTTCATCGCCATGCCGGATGCCGGCCTGCTGCGCCGGTCCTTCAGGATGCACGTGCGCCACTTAGAGCCGTGCCGGCTCGCCGATGCGCTCCGCGCCCACGTGAAGCGCCACACCGATAACACCCTTCGGAAGCTGACGTTCGCCCTCGTCCGGTTGATGTGGCGCTCCGGTGTCCTGTTCCTCGGCCGCCGCGGCACGGACATCGCTCACTGAAGCGCCGGCAAGCACGGTGGCCAACCCACAAAAGATCACGCATAGAGCCAGTTTCGTCGTTTTGCTCATTTGTTCCTCCGTCATGAACGCCGACTGCTCAATCCCAACAAGAGAAGCCCCGCGAGCAGTACCAGCGAGTTCAACCATACCGACTGCCGGTGCAACCGCTCCCACGATTGCCTAAGGGCCTGATCGACGACGCCCCGGGCTTCCTGCTCTTTCATCGTATCTCGCATTGCATTGCTGTGCGGCGTCAAAGCAGACCGACAATAGAATTCGGCGGCGCCAACCGCTAGCCAAAGCCCGACCGTAGCGAGGCCAGCCGTCGTCCAACCTTCCGACAGCCCCATTCCCAGAGTGAAAAGCAGCCCCAGCCCTACCGCAGCGATGCCAAGCAAATAGTAGGCTGGAAACAGGCGGCGAACGACATCACTGAACGGCTCTCGCTCGAGCGTCGACGCCAAGATCGGCGCCACCACGAACGACAGCAGCAGGACTTTTCCGACCAGAATGCTCGTCGCCAACAATTGCCCGTATTGGAGGATTGCGCCGGTCACGACTACGCGGCCTTTCGCAGATCGATGGTGCCCGTCAAAATGGACCGCAGCGCCTGCTCAAGCGTCGGGTAATCGAAGGCGAACCCTGACGCCAGCGCTTTCTCCGATGACACTCTCTGGCCCGTCGTGAGCAGGGTCCCGAGCTCACCGAGCATTACTTCGAGGGCCAGTTTGGGAACCGGAATCCATGATGGGCGATGCAGCACCTTTCCAAGCACATCGCAGAACTCTTTCATCCTCACCGGCTCCGGAGCCACGGCATTCAATGGCCCTACGATCTCTGCGGTCCTGATCGCCCACTCGTACATCTCGATGAGGTCATGTCGATGGATCCACGAAACCCATTGGGTTCCCGGCATGATTGGACCACCGGCGAAAAGACGAAACGGCAACAGCATCCGGGGCAGGGCGCCGCCGTCCCGCTCGAGCACCATCCCGGTCCTCATCAACACGACGCGTATGCCCAACTGCTCCGCACGCATCGCCTCCGACTCCCATGCCGTCGAAAGGCCGGCGAGAAATCCACGTCCGTTGACGGCTCGCTCGTCCAGCATGCGATCATCGCTGGCTCCGTAGTATCCAATGCCCGAAGCACTGACCAGCAGGCGGGGCTTTGAAGACCGCCGGGACATGGCCTCCACGAGTAGGCGCGTCGGGACGACTCGACTATAGGTCAGGAGGTGCTTACGGCTTTCCGTCCAGCGTTCTTCGGCAATCGGCGCGCCCGCTAAATTGATGACGGCATCGGCTCCCTCGAGGCTTTGTTCCCACGCCCCACCTTCCCTCGGATCCCATTCAACGGCGGTAACGGGAACCCTGAATAATCGACGAGCCTCTACGGGCCTTCTCGTGAGAACCACGACACGATGCCCTCTGCCGCTGAATGCCTCGCAGAGCGCTCGACCGATGAATCCCGTACCGCCTGACACAATGATGTTCATGGCTTCACCTATTCTCATACACCTGTTGAACGACTTACTGGCTCCCTTCGTCGAGGCCGCCGGCACTTCGATTCCGCTTCTCCCCGCTCCGTTCCTTTACCGGCTGGCTGAACTTTCGGGCCTTGGCTCCATAGAGGAGGTTCGGCGGAGGCGCCTGTCGATTCTTGAGAATCACCGGGTCGACCACTTCTCCGCACGAGGCGCAGCGCAAGGCAGTGAAGTCGATTTCTCCGGTATCGTCGCGCAGATCGATGTACTGTTCCATGACCAACAGACCTCCGCAACGCCCACAAGCACGCGCCTCGGGTTGCGGGGAAGACGAAACAGGATTGTCCCGCTGTCCGTTCGCTGCCACAATACCCTCCA
>DASTLA010000079.1:0-3338 GCA_035715525.1 Nitrospiraceae bacterium | reverse complement strand
GCCGAACCACAGCCCTGCGAGCACCGCGGCTCCGGCGTAGATGTGTTGATGAAACATGGCAAAGGCCTCTGTCTGACTCAGAGGCCTTTGTAATTTGTGCAGCTGATATCCAAAGATGCTTGCCGCGACGACTAATCCCGCGTAGTAGGCATATCCCACGCCGCTTACCAGACCGGCGAGGACGAGGCATCCCAACATGCCGGCCAAGAACAACGCCACGGCCGTCGGTACCCGATCTCCAAACCATAGGGCCGAAGATTTGACTCCGACTCGACGATCATCTTCCCGGTCCTGCAGCGCATAGATCGTATCGTAGGCGATCGCCCAGCAAACGGTGGCACCGAACAGCAGCCAGGCAGGTAGCTCGATTGTACTGCGCGAGGCTGCCCATGCCATGATGGTGCCCCATCCGAATGCAGCCCCGAGAACGGCCTGCGGCAGCTGGATCCAGCGCTTCATCAGTGGGTAAATGCCGGCGAGCATGAGGGCGACGGGGCTCAGCCAGAGCGCCAGTGGATTGAGCAGCAGCACCAGTCCGGCCGCGACGGCAAGGAGGCTGGCGCCGACCCAGACGGCCTGTAGTGACGAGATCCGGCCCGCGGCGATCGGGCGCGCGCTCGTTCGAGACACCTGCCGGTCGAAGTCGCGGTCGGCGAGGTCATTCAGTACGACGCCGAGGCTCCGCATGACGAAGGCTCCGGCGAAAAAAATCGCGACCAAGCCCGGCGTAGGGCGTCCGCGGTTCGCCAACATGAGACTCCAGAGGCTTGGCAGCAGGAGGAGCCATGTGCCAGACTGATTTCGCAGCCGAATCAGGTCTGCGACGGCCGACCAACTCAGCGGAGGGGCGGTGCGGTGAGCCGAGGAACTGTCACGTATCACCAACGGGACGATAACCGAGGTCGCCTGACCTGTCAACGCCGCTGGGTCCAGCCTTGTTGTTCCGCCATTCGGAGATTCGGTATAAGGAGTTATTGTGTTCCCTCGCTTCATCGTCCACATGTTGCATTCCAAGCTGCGCCCATCCTGGCAGGGACTCATGGTGGCAGCGGTCTGTCTGGGATCCCTGACCGGCTGCCACTTCTTCGGTCAGCGTAGCGGCCTGTCCACCAACTACAATCTGCCACTGACGGTCCAGCTCCGTCTCGATCAGAGCGTGACCGGCGCGACGCTGGACTATAGGGATGCCTGCGGGCAGACGGTCAGCCTTCCCATCCACCCGCAGCTGGAACAGGCGGTCGAGAAGCGCATGAAGCGGGTGTTTCAGCGGGCCGGTACCCGCGCGGAGACGGCGGAAGCTCCGGACGGCATCGTCGAGGTGGCGCTCGGATTGCGAGAGATCGATCTGTTCGTCCCGCGCAAGTCCAACAAGTCCTATCCCGCGACTGCGACGTTGGGTATCGCGTTCGCCTATCAGGACCAAGCAGGCAATGTACTGCACAGCAAGAAGTTACAGACATCGGCGAGCGGCGAAGTCGAAGCGAAGGCGGAGAGCTGCGACATCGCCGGATTGGCCTACGTCGCGCAAGAGGCCATCGACAAACTGGCCGAAGGCATGGCGGAGCAACTGGGTACCGCACCGAAGATTCGTGAGGTCGCGCAGCTGAAGAAATCCGGCGCTGCGCCGGTCGCCAAACCGCTGACGCCGCCTGTCGAGTCGGCGGAAGCCGCACCCGGGCTTGCGCCAACGGCGCCCTCGACGTCGCAAACGGAAGCGGTCCCCATTCAATCGGCCACATCGACGAATAGGTCGCCGCTTGCCTCAGCCCAGGACCTCCCAATTGGACCGAGCAAACTGTCGTTCCGCACCATCTTGCGGGACGAAAACCGGAATCAAGTTTTGGAGCAGGCGGAAACCTTCACGGTCGAATTTGAGGTGAAGAACGAGGGGACTGCGCCCGCGCAGGCGGTCGGCATCGGGCTCACCGGGCATCCTGCGATCGTCGGGGCGCTCAAACCATGGATCGAGGTGGGAGTAATCGGACCGGGGGAAATTCGCCGCCTGTCCGTCGAAGGAAAGCTTGGGGCGGTCGCGGATTTGGAACAGGCCGAATTGGTGTGCACCCTACAGGCGGCTGAGGGAGTCGAGTTGCCGTCGGCCAAAAAATTCCTCGTGGCCGTGAGCCCCGATCGGGCCGACGAGGTGGAAGTGTTGTCGGTGGACGTCGATCAGCTGCCGAAAGCACCGGGCAAGCTCAAACAGCCGAATGCCGTCGGCATCGCCATCGGGGTGGGAAGCTTCCGCGACCCCGCCATGCCGCCCGTGAAGTTCGCCGCACACGATGCGGAGATCATGGGGAAGTATTTCTATGCGGTCCTGGGTATCCCTGCCAATCGGGTCAAGGTGGTGACGGATACTCAAGGCCTCAAGGATGATCTCGTGGAAGCATTCGAGCAGTGGCTACCGAAACAAGGAGGGCCGCCGACGATTGCTTATATCTATATGTCGGGCCGAGCGGTGGTGGATGCCGAATCGGGTGCCGTGTCCGTGGTGCCGTATGACGGGACGCTGACCTCGTCCGGCCGCACGTTATCACTTCCTCGGGTACAGCGGGCACTCGCACGCAGTTCGATCAAGAAGGCGATCTTCCTATTGGATCTGTCACTCGACCCGTCCTCGGGCGCCGATTCGAGCCGTCCGACGCACCCTGCCTGGGATCAACAGGACAATGAAGAGGGCGTCATGTGGATGGTGGGGAACGGAGCACTTCAAGAAGCCCATGCCTACCAGCAAGGCCAGCACGGCCTCTTTACCTATTATCTATTGAAGGGATTACGCGGCGCCGGCGATCTTGACAAGAACGGGACGGTGATGGCCGGGGAGCTTTGTGCCTACGTGCATGGCCAAGTGGACGCCGTGGCCCGGCAATTCGGCAACCAGCAAGAACCGGTGTGCCGACCGGGCGCGGGAGAAACGTCGCTGATGAGGAGCGTTCCGCTCAGTAAGCTCAAATGATGCGGTTCGACTGGATCACACGTTGACAGTCTTTCGTCCCCTCAGTAAGATGGCCCTTCGCTTTCTCTCTGCCCAGCAAGCCGGCGTAGCTCAGTTGGCAGAGCAGCGGTTTCGTAAACCGCAGGTCGGTGGTTCGATTCCACTCGCCGGCTCCAGTTTTCAAGCACTTACAACCGCCACCGTTGGCGCAACCCGCAATTGTGCTAAATTTGTGCTAACGGCTCTTCTCCGGTCCAAGATCTCCACGCCATCCCTCAAACTTTCCGGATAGTGATGGGCATAGCGCTGGGTCATGCTCGGCGACTTGTGCCCAAGCAGTCGTTGGACTTTGTACAGGTCCACTCCTGCTTGGACAAGTCGCGTCGCAAAGGTATGCCGGAGA
>DASTLA010000078.1:0-10733 GCA_035715525.1 Nitrospiraceae bacterium | reverse complement strand
TCTCGCGTCAGGCTCAAGGATCTGGAAACGAATGAGGAAAAGGTGTACACGCTGGTGTTTCCGTCCGAGGCCGATCTGAGCCAGCAAAAGATTTCCGTGTTGGCCCCCATTGGTACTGCCATCCTCGGGTACCGGATCGGCGATACGGTGGAGTGGCGCGTGCCGGCAGGGGTCAAGAACATGCGAATCGAAGACATCCTGTTTCAGCCGGAGGCCGAAGGGCATTACCAACTGTAGCGACTGGACTTCGTCGCCGTCCGGGATTGCCGGAAATCTCTCTCCGTGCCAGAATGCCGCCGTGGCCGCGCCCAGCGGTGAGCCCATCGATGTCGACGTTGGAAACCGCGTTTCGCCGGTGCCGTGCAACGAACCTCCTGGGCCGACGAAACGATGAATGAGGATCGCTCTCCTAGATCTCCACCATTCTGGGCTGCTCCCCCCGGCGCCATACTGCAGACGCTCGGAACCGGCGCCGAGGGACTGACCGGCGCTGAGGCCTCGGCACGGAAAGAGGCTGCATCCTCCCACCGGCTCGAACCCGCTTCCCGTGCCTCCACCGCGGAACTCCTGCTGGCCCAGTTCAACAATCCCATCATCCTCATCCTGCTGGCGGCGGCGGGGGTCGCGTTCTTTTTGCACGACCGGACGGACACGGTGATCATTTTGATCATCGTGCTCATCAGCGGCCTACTCGGATTCTGGCAGGAGCACCGTGCGACGCGTGCGGTCGAACGCCTCCTCGCCATGGTGCAGGTCAAGGCAGACGTGCTTCGGGACGGCCGAACCGCTTCAGTCCCCCTGCAAGACATTGTCCCCGGGGACGTCGTCCTGCTGCGTGCGGGCGACATGATCCCGGGGGATTGTCTCTTGCTCGTATCCAAGGAACTCTTCGTCGACGAAGCTACCCTTACGGGCGAGACCTTTCCGGTCGAAAAGCTCAGCGCGGTGCTGCCGGCCGAGACGCCCTTGGCGCAACGGTCCAACAGCCTGTTTCTCGGGACCCATGTCGTCAGCGGGACCGGGACCGCGGTGGTGGCAGCCGTCGGGACCGGAACGGAATTCGGCCGGGTGTCGCAGCGTCTCCGCCTGCGCCCGCCGGACACCGAGTTCGAGCGGGGCGTGCGGCGCTTCGGGTATTTCCTGATGGAGGTCACGCTGGGATTGGTGACGGCGATTTTTGCGATCAACGTGTTCGTCGAGCGCCCGGTGCTGGAATCGTTCCTGTTCTCGCTGGCGCTCGCGGTGGGCCTGACGCCGCAACTGTTGCCGGCCATCGTCAGCATCAACCTCGCTCAAGGCGCAAGGCGGATGGCGCAGCGCGAGGTCATCGTGAAGCGTCTGGCGGCCATCGAAAACTTCGGCAGCATGACGGTCTTCTGTTCGGACAAGACCGGGACGCTCACGGAAGGCCACGTCCGGCTTCACGAAGCCGTCGACCTGCAAGGAGGAGCGAGCGAAAGAGTACTGTTGCATGCCTGCCTCAACGCGAATTTCGAGAGCGGCTTCCTGAATCCGGTCGACCAAGCGATCCGTACCGCAGGCTCGTTCGACCTTTCGCCGTATCGGAAGCTCGATGAAGAGCCTTACGATTTCGTCCGCAAGCGCCTTTCCATCTTGGTTGCGACTCCGTCGGGTTCGCTCATGGTCACTAAGGGGGCGATCGGCAGCGTGCTCGACGTGTGCACGACCGGTGAAGCAGCCGACGGCAGCATCGTGGAGATCGAGTCCGTGCGGGACGTTGTCCAACAGCGCGTGCAGACGTACAGCCGACAGGGGCTTCGCGTCTTAGGTCTCGCCTATCGCTACCTGGGATCACAGGAGCGGCTGACCAGACAGGATGAGGCGGGCATGACGTTCCTGGGCCTGCTGCTCTTCGTCGATCCTCCCAAGCCGGGCGTGGCGGAGGCAGTCGGCCGGCTGCGGGGGCTGGGGGTCTCGCTGAAGATGATTACCGGTGATCATGCGCTGGTCGCGGCCAATGTGGCGGAGGCGGTGGGCCTGCCCCATGTCCGTATTCTCACGGGACCCGACTTGCGGCGGTTGAGCGACGAGGCCCTCGTCGCTCGAGTCGACGCCGTGGATGTGTTTGCCGAGGTCGAGCCGAACCAGAAGGAACGCATCATCCTCGCGCTCAAGAAGGCCGGGCACGTGGTCGGGTATGGTGGTGACGGCATCAACGACGCCTCGGCCCTCCATGCCGCGGACGTCGGGGTCTCGGTGGATGGCGCGGTGGATGTGGCCAAGGAGGCGGCGGACATCGTCCTGATGAAAAAGGATCTCGGGATTCTGGCCGACGGCATTCGGGAAGGGCGCACCACGTTCGCGAACACGCTGAAGTACGTCTTCATGGCCACCAGTGCCAATTTCGGCAACATGTTCAGCATGGCCGGTGCCTCGTTGTTCCTGCCGTTCCTGCCGCTGCTGCCCAAGCAGATCTTGCTGACCAATCTGCTGACCGATATTCCGGAAATGACGATCGCCACCGACACGGTGGACGAGGAGCTCATCGATCGGCCGCGGCGATGGGACATCGCATACATTCGAAGGTTCATGACCACGTTCGGCTTGATCAGTTCGCTGTTCGACTTCCTGACCTTCGCAGTCTTGATCTGGGGGCTCGAAGCAGGCGTCGAGCAGTTCCGTACTGGCTGGTTCGTCGAATCGGTCGTCTCCGCGTCCGTCATCGTGCTCGTGATTCGAACCCGCAGGCCGGTGCTTCGGAGTCTGCCAGGGCGACCGTTGCTGCTGTCGACCCTGATGATCGTGGCCGTCACTCTGTACCTTCCTTATGCTCCTGTCCGAGATCTGCTGGGACTCACCGCCCTTCCCGTCGGCTTCTTGCTCGCCCTCGGCGTTCTGGTGGCGCTGTACGGCGGGGTCGCCGAATTGACCAAGCGGCTCTTCTTTCGGAAGAACGGGACCGGGTAAGTCTCGCGCTGCGACTGTTTGCTACAGGCTGCCGCCAGGTGGTGGCGCGAAATACCACGGTGCGGTCAAGCCCCAACAGAAACGCCATTGAATTCGCAGGCTTCGGCCGACGGCGGCTGGCACCGACAGTGCTAGGGCACTATTCACGTCTCGCCCTGTCATCGAGGCAAGGAGGTCGCATGGGAGCAGTCGCGCAACGATATGCCGCCATCCGGTGGTTTGGTGAAATCGGGATCGACGATGTGCCGGTGGTCGGCGGGAAGAATGCGTCGCTCGGAGAGATGTACCGGGAGCTGGCCGCGAAGGGCGTGAAGATTCCGAACGGCTTCGCCGTCACCGCCGAGGCCTATCGGCTATTTCTCCGCGAAGCGGGATTGGACGTGAAAATCCGGGACTTGCTGAAGGGTTTGGACACGCATGATCTGTCGAATCTCCGGCAGCGCGGGCGTCTCGTGCGCCAGGCCATTTTGGCAGCCGATTTACCAGCGGAGTTGGAAGGGGCCATCACCGATGCCTACGACCGCCTCGGACGCGGAAGCGGGGAGCCGGTGGACGTGGCGGTGCGCAGCAGCGCGACGGCCGAGGATCTACCCGATGCCAGTTTTGCAGGCCAGCAGGAAACCTACCTCAACGTACAGGGACATGCCGCGCTCCTCGATGCCTGCCGGCGCTGCTTCGCCTCCCTCTTTACCGATCGGACCATCTCGTACCGGACGGATAAGGGTTTCGATCACTTCCGCATCGCGCTTTCGATCGGCGTTCAACGGATGGTTCGGTCGGACGCGGCGGCGGCGGGCGTGATGTTCTCGATCGATACGGAGACCGGTTTCCGCGACGCCGTCCTGATCAACGCATCCTATGGTCTGGGGGAAAACGTCGTTCAGGGGACGGTCAATCCCGACGAGTACTATGTGTTCAAGCCGACCTTGAAGCAGGGGTTCAGACCGATCCTGCAAAAGGTCCTCGGCACCAAGGAATTCAAACTCATCTACGACGTCGGGGGCGGCAAGATGGTGAAGAACGTACCGGTTCCCCCCGATGATCGCAGCAGGTTTGCGATCACCGATGACGAAATTCTTACGCTCGCGCGATGGGCCTGCGTGATCGAGGAGCATTATTCGGCGAAGAAGGGCCAGCCCTGTCCCATGGACATGGAATGGGCCAAGGACGGCCTGACCGGCGAACTGTTCATCGTGCAGGCCAGGCCGGAGACGGTTCAATCCCAACGGTCGCACGACCAGCTGGAAACCTATCATCTCAAACAAAAGGGACAGGTCCTGATCACGGGCCGCAGCGTGGGAGGCAAAATCGGGCAAGGCCGGGTGCGCATCATCAAGACCGTGCAACAGCTCAGCGAGTTCCGCCAAGGGGATGTCCTCGTGACCGACAAGACCGACCCCGATTGGGAGCCGATCATGAAGAAGGCATCGGCAATCATCACCAATCGAGGCGGACGCACGTGCCATGCGGCCATCGTGAGCCGTGAGCTGGGTCTCCCCGCCGTGGTCGGGACGGAGCGGGGGACGGAGGTGCTCAAGGACGGCCAGACGGTCACCGTATCCTGCGCGGAGGGAGAAATCGGCTACGTCTATGACGGCGCGGTGCCTTTTTACGTCGGCTGCGTGGACGTCCGGGCCCTGGAGCGCCCGCGAACCAAGATCATGATGAACGTCGGCAATCCCGAGGAGGCCTTTCGCCTGTCGTTCGTTCCGAACGACGGAGTCGGCCTGGCACGGGAGGAATTCATCATCAGCAGTTCCATCAAGGTGCACCCGCTGGCTCTGCTGGAGTACGAACGGTTGGAAGATCAAGCCCTGAAGGCCGAGATCGCGCAACTCACCGCGGGCTACGACGACAAACCGGCATTCTTCGTGGACAAACTAGCCCAAGGCGTCGCGATGATTGCGGCGGCCTTCTACCCGAAGGACGTGATCGTTCGTCTCAGCGACTTCAAATCGAACGAGTATGCGAATCTGATCGGGGGGCGTCGGTATGAGCCGCAGGAGGAAAATCCAATGATCGGATTCCGCGGCGCGTCCCGTTACTACGATCGGCGGTATCGCGCCGGCTTTGCCATGGAATGTGGAGCGATGAAGCGGGTCCGCGACGAAATGGGATTGACCAACGTCAAGCTGATGGTGCCGTTCTGCCGCACGGTCGAAGAAGGGCGGCTGGTGCTGGCGGAAATGGAACGCCACGGGCTGGTCCGCGGTAAAAACGGGCTCGAGGTCTATGTCATGTGCGAGATCCCGAGCAACGTGATCCTCGCGGAACGGTTTGCGGAGGTGTTCGACGGTTTTTCGATCGGCTCCAACGACCTGACGCAATTGACGCTGGGCGTCGATCGAGATTCTGAGATCGTCGCGCATTTGTTCGACGAACGGAACGAAGCGGTCAAAATCGTCATCGGGCAGGTCGTCAAGGCGGCGAAGGCCGCCCGTCGGAAAATCGGAATTTGCGGCCAGGCCCCGAGCGACTACCCGGAGTTCGCCCGTTTTCTGGTGGAGCAGGGCATCGATAGTCTGTCCTTGAACCCCGACGCGGTGCTCCGCACCACGCAGGCGATTGCCGCCTTGGAGCGACGGACCACATGAAAGTATCGGTCGAGACGGGCGGGGATGGTTCCGCCGCTCAACGAAAGCTGGAGGATACCTACGGTCACTTGGTGATGCTGTGGACGTCGGGGGTGCGGGATTACCATACATTGCTGTCCAATTATCTCACCGCCAATTCGATTTTCGTCGCGGTGATCGGGCTGTTGGTTTCGCGCGAGTCTGCGGCGCTGCCGTTTACGATTCTCATCGTCCTGCTCAACGTGTTCGGGATTCTGCTGAGCCTGCAAATGGCGATCGTGCTCGGTCGCTTCTCCGGCCAGAACGCCCTGTGGGAATGGCAAATGCGCGGCATCGAGCGTACTCCCCAGTGGACGGAGCGGAAGCTGGTCGATAGCCTGTACAACGTTCAAGAGCGTCACGAGATCTTGGAGGATGCGGTGAACGAGCCGACCACCTTCCTGCCCAACTGGGCGGTGCGGCAACATCGCCAGTGGTGGGCCCACCGGGAGACGAGCTTTCCCTGGTTCTTCGGCAGCGTCTACGCGCTCTTCTTGCTGTGGAGCCTCGCGCAGATGGTACGGTCGTTTTTCGGGCTCGCCGCGTAGCTCGTTTGCGCGATCCGTGCCGTTTGGTTCGTGAAGGCCTCTTCATACTATCTTCATCCTCCGTTCATGTGTCCCTGTCACATTACAGGAAGCCAAGCCAGGGAACAAAGGGGCCCTCTCTCGTTCGATCCGGCGCCGACCGACTTGGCGATCCGGACGAAACATTGGATCGATCGCATATAAGGTGAGCGACGTGAAGCACATGATCCCAGCCGCGTTCTTGTTTTTGCTCGTACTGGCTGTGATGGGAATCATGATCCTGTGGGGCCTATCCCTGCTCCAGCTCTCAGGATAGGCCTGCCGGACGAGGGCATCCCGCCCCAGGGCAGCACGCCGGGTGACGCAAATGGCAACAGGGCCCTGCCCCTCGTGCAGGCGCGGAGGCGCATGAGCGGGCAGGGTTGTCGGGCTTTCGCACGATTCTGAAAAGAGCCGGGCGACGGTATTGTTCTTGCCTTTCAACTGAGTCGCCGATCCTCTCACACACCTGATCGTTGTTGTCTGCATCGGACCGTCCGGACCATTTTCAAGGAGATGCACCATGAAATCTCACTTCATGACAAGGATTTTGTTCGCCACTGATTTTTCCGACGATGCCTTGCGTGCTCAGGACTATGCGATGTATCTGGCCACCGCCTGTGACGCCAAGCTCGATGTGCTGCACGTCATCGAAGCGCCTGCCTGGTTCAATACGAATGCCGCCACCATCACGGTGGTCGAGCAGGCTCGGATGGAGGCGGCACAACGGCTCGAACAGGTGCGCGATGTCATGACGCGGAGCGGAATCGCGGCGACGGTGCGACAGGTCATGGGGAAACCGTCCGAGCAGATTGCGCGCATTGCGCGCGAGGGCCGAGTCGATGTGGTGATCCTGGGAACGCAGGGGAAGACGAACTTGCTGTATGGGCTGATCGGGAGTACTGCCGAGCGGGTCGTGAAGGAAGGGCCATGTCCGGTGCTGACCGTACCGGGAATCAGACCCATAGCGGGGAAGCCCGAGACGGCAGCGCCCGCATTTCCCATGCAGACGATCCTGGTCCCGGTGGATTTTTCGAGTCCGGCACTCGATGCGGCCGAGTACGCCATCCAGCTGGCCAATGGTCTTGGGACAAAGATCACGCTGCTGCATGTGCTGGAGCCGATCTGCTACGACCTCGAGTGCGGCCTCGGTACGATCGAGCAGGAGAAAAGCAAACGAGACCATTGGAACAGACAATTGAAGGATCTGACCGACCTGGTGAGGTCGTTCGGACTCCCGGCCGAGTACGAAATCTCCGGCGGGCTGCCGTCCGAAGTCATTCTGGCGGCCGCTCTGCGGCATCGCTCCGATCTCATCGTCATGGGAACTCACGGTCGGCGGGGAGTCTCGGAATGGCGATTCGGCAGCGTTGCCGACGCCGTCCTGCGTCGGGCCACCTGCCCGGTGTTGACGGTGAAAACGCCGAAATTCGCACCGGGCCACCGTCGGGTCATCCCGGAACTGATGGGAGAACCGGAAATCAAAGGAGCAGAGTGATGGCGCTTCGTAATATTTATCTGACAGAACCGGATCTGGTACGCCTGCGGGGCCTGGTGGAGGCTCGCATCGGATTCAACGAGCGGGACAGGGATTCTCTCGAATCTCTCCAGGATCAACTCGACCATGCAGAGGTCGTCGCGCCGACCGCGATTCCGCGTTACGTGGTGACGATGAACTCCACCGTTCGGCTCAAGAACTTGGAAACGGCGGCGGAGGAATCCTATACGATCACGTTCCCATCCGAAGCGGACGTGACCAGAAGGACGATTTCGGTGCTCGCGCCGATGGGAACGGCCGTCTTAGGCTGCCAGGTGGGAGACGCGGTGGAGTGGAACGTGCCGGGAGGCCTCAAGCGCTGGAGAATTCAAGAGGTCCTCTATCAACCGGAGGCGTCGGGCCACTACCACTTATAGGAGAGGTTATAGGCCAGGGACGGATCGATACGAATCCCGGAGGAGAGGTGTTGGCAGATCATTCCCCGACCGACGCCACCCGGATGCTGACTCCATTGACGATGACGACTGACGGGACTCGGTTCTCCCGAGAAGCTGTGGCACCATGCGCCAGTGTGGAGGTCCCGCTGGCGCAAATGGCTTCATCGCTTGCCCCGTGCTATGGCCCTGTGGCCCGCAAGCATCCGTAGTTCATGGATAATTTCTCCTTACCGGACTGGCACATCCATCGCAAGAGCCTCGGGCATGCGGATTGGAAGCCTGCTGTTGCCGAGGGAACAAGGAAGGTGCCGGTCGTTGATCCTGGCCGGGCTTCTGCTGATTGGCTCTGCCGGCGAGGTGACAGGCACTGCCGCACCGAAATCGGAGGCAAAAGGGAAGTCGATCTACGCTCAGCTCTGCATGAAATGCCATGGTCGTGACGGGAGAGGTGACGGGTATAAGAATTTGACGCCGCCCCCCGCCGACCTCACCTCCCATGCAGTACAAAACAAACTGGATGCGAGTCTGTATCGCACGATCCATGAAGGACGAAAAGATAGTGCGATGGGAGTGTGGAAATATACCTTAACGGACGAAGAGATCAGCGAGGTGTTGGCTTACGTGCGTCAATTAGGGAGCGCGAGCAAGGCACCATAAACAGCGCGAGTTTTCACGGCTCCGATCCTAACCATCTCGCGCAGACAGATCTTGGAAACGACGGTATGAACTGGCGGTTGCTCGGGCTCGTAGCGTTTTTGCTCTGGATCATCACGATTGCGCTTGCGGCGTGGCTGTTCGTGCAGGGGCAAACGAGACCTGGAAGTGACGGGCGCACCGAAATCCTGCTCGCGCCCGCCGAACGGGATATGGTTCTTGCCGAGATGCGCCAGCTTTTGAAAGCGGTGCATGGAGTCGTGACTGCGGTCGGCACGGGCGACCTGGATCGAAAGGCGGCGGGCCAGGCCGCTCGCGCCGCGGGGATGGCGATGGCGGCGGATGTCAACCCGGGGATCATGATCAAGTTGCCTCTACCGTTCAAGCAAATGGGGATGTCGATTCATAAGGATATGGATGCGCTGGCGGACGCCGCAGCACAAGGCGAATCGACGGGGCAACTCCTTCAGCGGCTGTCCAGCATGACGGCCCGATGTACGACTTGCCACGACATGTATCGGTTTTCTGGAAATCGATAGACGCGAGACGGAGACGCGAATCCATCCTTATGCTGAAGACTCCTCTCTCATAGGCTGTCGACTTCGTCTCACGTCTACCGTTCACGTCATCAGGACTGTTTCACAAGGAGGTGCCGTCATGGGATGCAACGTTGGCGGAATGGAACGTCCGATTCGAATCATTCTGGGGGTGATTTTGATCGGCATTGCGGCGTTCGGCGACCTGACCGGAGTGGCGATGGGCGTCGTGATGGCGGCTGGAGCGATTGCGCTGATTACCGGGGCGATCGGCTATTGCCCCTTGTGGACCCTCCTGGGCATCAACACCTGCCCGACGACGACGGCCGGAAAGAAAGCCTAGGGGTCACGCCGACTTCGATCTTCAAGGAGCGGGAGGCAAACAAGGGCTTGAATCAGCTCACGGCGGAAGCCATTATGCCAAGGGGTCGGTTGGGCTCATGCGGATTGTGACGTGACTCAAGACGAGCTACAGGGGACGGGGGGCTTCTCGACGCCGGTCGGATCGCGGCGGAGGTTCTTCAGTTGGATCACCGCCGCTGTCGCGGCCATCGTCGGGATCTCGCTCAGCATCCCACTTCTGGGATCCTTGATCTCCCCGGCCTTTACCCGCCGTGTGCGTCCCTGGGTCGACGTCAGCGCAGCCGATGACCTGCCGGTCGGCCGTCCCGTCCAGCTCGAGCACGTCACCACCATCCATGACGGCTGGCTGGAAACGAAATCGCAAAAGGCGGTCTGGGCGGTCAAGCGATCGAATGAGGAGATTACCGTCTTCTCCCCGATCTGCACGCATCTCGGGTGTGGCTACCGATGGGACGACGGCCAGAACAAGTTTCTCTGTCCCTGCCATGGGAGCGCCTTTTCGATCGACGGCCAGGTGGTGGGGGGACCGGCGCCGCGGCCGCTCGACCGGTTGCCGGCCAAGATCGAGAACGGCCGTTTGCTGGTCATGTACAAGGAATTCAAGTCGGGGATGTCAACGTCGGTGGAATTGTAGTCGTGAGACGTGAGACGAAAGACGTGAGGCGAGTCCAGCGAACCGACACCGGTGGACAAGCCGCATAAGCAATTCTGGGCATGTCGGGAAACGAAGATCGGGCGAAATTGAATGGACGGCTGGAGCGATTGGATATGGTGCTCGTGGGTTTACTCCGCCGTCAACGCTCGTCTTACGTCTGACGTCTCCCGTTTTACGAGGTGGCATGGCGTCCAAGTTGTATAACTGGCTCGATAGCCGGCTGAACCTCAAGCCGGTCCGGCGCACGCTGCTCGACGAGCCCATTCCCGGCGGAGCGAGCTGGATTTACGTCTTCGGCTCCGCGACGCTGTTCCTCTTTCTCCTACAAGCCGCGACGGGGATGTTTCTTGCCGTCTACTATGCCCCGACACCCGACCACGCCTACGATAGTATTCGCTTCTTGGAAAAGGAAGTGACGTTCGGTTGGTTCGTCAGAGGCTTGCACCACTGGGGAGCCTCGGCGATGGTGGTCGCGATCGGCCTG
>DASTLA010000077.1:0-13983 GCA_035715525.1 Nitrospiraceae bacterium | reverse complement strand
AAATAGCCGCTGTTCCGTCGGGACGGGCGATCACCGTACGCGCTCCCTTGAGAATGACATAGACACCCCGCTCCCTAGCAAATCGTGTAGCGATGCCGAGCCGATCCGCATTGACCGACTGGGCAGTCGCCTCGGTTTCGAGCCGTGCCATTTCGCCGGGGTGGGGCGTCAAAATCGGAGGAATTTTACATTCGGTCAACAATGCCGGTTTGCCCGCTAGGGCGTTCAGCGCGTCGGCATCCAAGACGCAGGGCCGCTGGATGCGTTTGATAAGCTCCTGGACCAGTTCCACCGTTTCCGGGTGAGTTGTGAGCCCGGGACCGATCGCTGCAGCCGTTCGAGCGTTCACGAAAGCCTGCAAACGATCCAGACCCGATCGAGCGAACGTGCGGGCTTTGGTCTCCGGCATCGGAGTCGTCATGGCTTCGAGGAGCTTTGCCTCCAACACATCATTGACACTTGACGGTACAGCGACCGTCACCAGGCCGGTTCCGACTCGTAGAGCTGCCAAGGCGGCCATGGCGGCGGCGCCCGTTTTGCCCGCCGATCCTGCGATGATGCCGGCATGCCCAAAGGTCCCTTTGTGAGCAGACGGCCGGCGTATGGGCAGCGTAGCAGCAACGCTGCCTGAAGTGAGCAAATACAGGCGGGAGTCGAGGACGTCGATATAACTGGGAGGAATGCCTATATCCACGACCCTGATCAGGCCGGCACAATCGATTCCTGCTCCGATGTAGAGTCCGAGCTTGGGCAATGCAAGCGTGACAGTCAGGTCGGCCTTCACCGCACTGCCCAACACTGCACCGGTATCCGCATGCAACCCAGAAGGAAGATCCACGGCGATGGCAGGTCGGCCTGCGGAATTGATGGCATCAATCGTCGCCTGATACAAACCGGAAGCCGGGGATGACAGTCCGGTGCCCAAAATGGCATCTACTACTAGGTCGTGCGAGTTCAGGTCGCCTGCAAGGCGAGCCGGATCCGTGACACGGGTCACGGACGAAGCCTTCGCTGTGCGGAGGTAGCGCCGGTACATGACCTTGGCATCCCGGCTCAGCTCCGAAGCCGAGGCCAGCATGAAGATCTGTACGCGCGCGCCTGCTTTTCGCAGCAGCCGCGCGACAACGAACCCATCGCCGCCGTTATTTCCTTTTCCGCATACAACGGCCACCCGGCGGCGAGCCAAGATGCCGTAACGGGCCGCCAGCTGAGCCACGATACCCGCACCTGCACGTTCCATGAGCATCAAGCTGGGGACGCGCGCCTCGGTAATAGTCCGTCGATCCAGGGCTTGCATTTGCGCGGCGGTGACGATGTGCATAGGACGTTTTGAAGCCACTTACGCTATCAGTTCCTTCATCTCGCGGACCGCTTGGACCAGGCCGACGAGGACGGCACGGGCGATAATGCTGTGGCCAATGTTGTACTCGACAATTTCGGATAGTTTTGCGAGACGTTTGATGTTCTTGTAGTTCAGCCCATGCCCGGCATTGACCCCCATGCCCAGCTTGTAGGCAAGTTTCGCCGCTTGAGCGATAGCCTCGAATTCATCGTCCTCCTCTTTAGACCGTTTCGCATTGGCATAGCGACCGGTGTGAATCTCGATGTATGCCGCACCGACCTTGTGGGCGGCTTTGACCTGATCGAGATTCGGCTCAACGAACAGGCTGGTCGGAATGCCACCCTCACGAAGCATATCCACGAGACTCTGGATCCGTTCCCTATGATTGGCGACATCGAGCCCGCCCTCCGTGGTCAGCTCCTGGCGGCGTTCGGGGACGAGCGTGACCAGGTCTGGTTTGGTACTTAAGGCGATTTTTGCCATTGTTTCATCTGCAGCAATTTCGAGGTCGAGCTTCGTTCGGACGATTTCGCGCAGCATGGTCACGTCCCGATCTTGAATATGCCGACGGTCTTCACGAAGGTGTACGACGAGACCGTCCGCTCCAGCGAGCTCCACGAGAATGGCTGCCGCGAGCGGGTCGGGATCGCTGCCGGCGCGGGCCTGGCGCAGGGTCGCCACATGATCAATATTTACGCCAAGGCGCGCCATTCGTCAGCCTCTCACCACTTGCAGCTGAATAGGATCCACAATCGGAAGTTCTGGAAATTCATAGACATTTTGGTCGCTGGTGAGGCATTATTAACAGAAAAGCTCTGGTGCCAGCAAGGAGGGGTCCCCGGCGCCTCGCCGTCAGAGACTTACTGCAACGTCGAACCTCCGAGAAACAAAGTGAAATTGACTCGTTTTAGGCCCTCAATTAGAATACGTTCCTTTTTGCAGAGCAGCTTCCAATCCAACAACAGAGTGCCCTGCCCTTAGGAGTCTGAAACTACATGGCGATGGGAGATGGCTTTTACCGGCTCAAGCGGCTTCCGCCGTACGTATTTGCGCAAGTACAATCCCTGAAACTCGAGGCCCGCCAGCGGGGTGAGGACATCATCGATTTCGGCATGGGAAACCCGGATCAGCCCACGCCGGGACATATCGTGGACAAATTGATCGACGCAGCGAAGAAGGGAAAGAACCACCGCTATTCTGCTTCACGTGGGATTACCAAGCTTCGGCATGCCATAGCAGGCTGGTATAAGCGAAATTATGACGTGGACTTGGATCCAGAGACCGAGACAATCGTCACGATAGGCTCGAAAGAGGGTATCGCTCATTTGGCATTGGCGATGATCGGCCCGGGAGACGTCGTGCTCACCCCGACGCCTACCTATCCAATCCATATGTATAGCTTTATTATCGCCGGCGGCGAGGTCCGCGGTATCGAATTGCGGCAGGACAGCGATTTTTTTGACGATCTTCAGCGGGTGTATAGACAGACGCTGCCGCGGCCTCGTATCCTCGTAATCAATTTCCCTCACAATCCCACGACAGCTGTCGTGGACTTGGAGTTCTTCAAGAAGATTGTCGCCTTTGCGAAAGAGCATAATGTCATCGTGATCCACGATCTCGCGTATGCCGATATCGTGTTCGATGGATATAGGGCGCCGAGTTTTCTGCAGGTGCCCGAGGCCAAAGATGTGGGAGTTGAGTTCTATACATTGTCCAAGAGCTACAACATGCCGGGCTGGCGGGTAGGATTTTGTGTCGGGAATCGCGAAGTGGTCGGAGCGCTCGCCAAGATCAAAAGCTACCTGGATTATGGAATATTTCAACCGGTTCAAATTGCCAGCACCGTGGCCCTCAATGGCCCGCAAGATTGCGTGAAAGAAATCGTGCAACGCTACCAAAACCGCCGCAATGTGTTGGTGAACGGCCTCAATCGCATCGGATGGTCCGTCGCGCTGCCTCGAGCTACCATGTTCGTGTGGGCACGGATCCCGGATCCCTATCGCCACATGGGATCGCTGGAATTTTCTAAACTCCTGTTGAAGGACGCAAAGGTCGCTGTTTCGCCCGGGATTGGTTTCGGCGAAGGAGGCGACGAGTACGTACGGTTTGCATTGGTTGAAAACGAACATAGAACGAGGCAGGCGTTACGCGGGATTCGCAAAGCCTTGAAGCTGGACGGTCGAGAGCCATGAGAACGGAGGTCGGGGTCGGACTAATCGGATTCGGGACGGTTGGGACGGGTGTGGCACGCATTCTATTGGACAATGCCGGTCTCATCAAACGGCGTGTGGGAATCCCGATTCGTCTGGTTCGCATTGCAGATTTGGATATCACTCGCGATCGAGGTGTTCTCCTCCCGCCTAATATCCTCACGACCGATGCACAGTCTGTTCTAGCGGATCCCGATGTCGACATCGTCATCGAGCTTATGGGTGGGTACGATGCCGCGAGGCGCATCATTTTGGAGGCCATCGGGCGCGGGAAACAGGTAGTGACTGCGAACAAAGCATTGCTGGCCGTGCACGGTGAGGACATCTTTATCGCGGCGGCCCGGCAGGGAGTTGATATCGGGTTCGAGGCGAGCGTGGGAGGCGGAATCCCCGTCATCCGCTCCTTGATGGAAGGTTTGGCTGCGAACAACATTCAATCGATCTACGGCATCATCAACGGTACATCGAACTATATTCTCAGCCGCATGACCAGCGAAAGCCGACCGTTCGACGTCGTCCTCGAGGAAGCCAAGCTTGCTGGCTATGCTGAGGCCGACCCGACCTTCGACGTCGCTGGGACCGATTCCGCACACAAACTGACCATCATGGTGAGTTTGGCCTTTGGCACGCCGGTGAACTTCAAGGACGTGTATACCGAGGGCATTACCGCGCTGACGCCGATCGATATCACGTATGCGAGGGAATTCGGCTTTACGATCAAGTTGCTCGCGATCGCCAAGTATGTCGACGGAGAGATCGAAGCGCGTGTCCATCCCACCATGGTACCCTCGGCATCGCAAATCGCCAAAATTGACGGTGTATACAATGCGATTCAGTTGGTGGGTGATGCGGTCGAGGACGTGGTCCTCTATGGCCGCGGGGCCGGCTCCATGCCGACCGGCAGCGCCGTGGTCAGCGACGTGATGGCGATCGCCCGAAATCTGGTAAAAAATGCCACTGGGCGCGTGCCGCCGGCATCTTTCCAGCAGGACCAGCGCAGGCCTCTCCGAATTCGCCCGATGGAAGAAATCACCTCTCTCTACTACATCCGTTTCATGGTGCTCGACCGTCCCGGTGTGCTCTCTCAAATCGCCGGCGTGTTGGGGCGGTACGGCATCAGCATTTCCTCGGTTCTGCAACAAGGACGGAAAGAAGGACAAACGGTTCCCGTCGTGATCATGACACATATGGCGCGTGAGCGGGACGTGCAAAGCGCGCTTCGAGAAATCAACAGCATGCCCTATATTTCGGAGCCCACGACGTTGATTCGGGTGGAGGGGAAGGACGAATGAGCCCGGCGCGATGGTATCGTTTGCCTCGGAAAGGAACGCACAAGCGATGAGTCGTTGGCGCGGTGTCATCGAGGAATATCGGAAGTTTCTTCCGGTCACGGCCCAGACGCCGGTGATTTCGTTGGGGGAAGGGAATACCCCCCTCATCCGGGCCGCTCGGCTGGCGAAAAAAATCGCGCCGGGTGTCGAATTGTTTCTGAAGTATGAAGGGGTCAACCCTACCGGGTCGTTCAAAGACCGTGGGATGACGATGGCCATTTCCAAAGCACTGGAAGGAGGAGCCCGCGCGGTGATCTGTGCCTCAACCGGCAACACGTCCGCCTCGGCCGCCGCCTATGGTGCCAGAGCCGGGCTGGCGGTTTATGTGCTCATTCCCGCGGGGAAGATTGCTCTCGGCAAATTGTCTCAAGCCATCATGCACCAAGCCACGGTGATTCAAGTCGAGGGCAATTTCGACCAGGCTTTGACCATCGTGAAGGAATTGGCAGCGTCGTATCCCATTGAATTAGTCAACTCCCTCAACCCCTATCGTATCGAAGGGCAAAAAACCGCCGCGATGGAGATCTGTGACGATCTCGGAGATGCACCAGCGGTCCATGTACTTCCCGTAGGCAATGCGGGTAATATTACCGCCTATTGGAAAGGCTATCGTGAGTATCGTGCGGCGAACCAAATTACCAGGCTGCCGCAGATGGTGGGGTTCCAAGCAGCCGGTGCGGCTCCGATCGTATTGGGTCAGGTGGTGGCCGAGCCCCAAACCGTTGCCACGGCTATTCGGATCGGGAACCCGGCCAGCTGGCAGTCTGCTCTCAAGGCTGTAGAGGAATCGAATGGGCGAATCGACATGGTCACCGATGAGGAGATTCTCCACGCCTATGCCTTGGTCGCAGGTGAAGAAGGCGTCTTTTGCGAACCAGCTTCCGCAGCGTCTGTCGCAGGGGTGATCAAAATGAGCCGTTCCGGCCAGCTTAAAGAGGGCACCACTGTCGTGTGCACGCTGACCGGCCATGGATTGAAAGATCCCGATACCGCGATCAGCATTTCGCGACCGCCGAAAACCGTGAAAGCCACCCGCGATGATGTGGCCTGCCTCCTTCATGTCTGATTATTCCAGGACAAGCGCATGAAATATTTGATTCTCCATGCCGACGGGATGGCGGATTTTCCGTGTCCTGAATTGGGCGGGAAAACGCCGCTGCAGGCTGCCGTCACACCGAACCTCGACCGCATGGCTCTCGGCGGAGAGGTTGGGATTTTGGCATTGCCTCCAGATGGTGGACATGCGGGAAGCGATGTGACTGCAGTCGCCGTGTTGGGATACGACCCACGGAAGTATTACCCCGGGCCTGGCCCGCTGGAGGCGGCGAGTCTAGGGGTGACGGTCGAAGAGCATGACGTCGTGTACCGCTGCACCATGGTCACGGTGCGAGGCGAATCGGTCGGCAATAAGAAGGGCGGGTATGCGGACGTCAAAAAACTGGGGCCTCAGGTCGTGGTCGACGACGCTACGGCAGGCCTGATTGAAACAGAGCAAGCGCGAGAATTAATCGACGCGATCAATGAGCAACTGGGGTCCGAGGCGATTCAATTCTATCCTGGCTCGGGACATCGTCACCTGATGGTCTGGGTGGGTGGGAAGACTCGAGCAGCCTGTACAGATCCGCAGCGACTGGTCGGAAAAGCCATCGGCGATGGGCTGCCGTCGGGCGACGGCGCCGACATGTTGCGAAAGATAATGGATGCGGCACTCTTGATTCTGCGCGACCATCCCGTGAACGACGAGCGCCAAACCGAAGGAGCCAAGCCGGCCAATTGCATCTGGTTGTGGGGGCAAGGCCGGGCGCCTTCCTGGCCTCCTCTGCCGGAACGCCATCAAATTTCCGGAGCCGTTGTTTCATCAAGCGACGTACACCGAGGGGTAGGGCTCTGCGCCGGGCTGGACGCCGTCGAGATCCCACCGCTTTCCGACAATGGGTCCGGCGAATTCGGCGGAAGGGTGGAAGTCGCACTCAGGGAGTTGGGAAGGAAAGATTTCGTCTACTGCCATATCGGTCTTTCGGACGACGTCCTCCATGCCTCCGACCCCAAGGATAAGGTGCGCGCGATTGAGGAGTTCGACGCTAGAGTAATCGGCCCGTTCCTGAGTGCATTGACCTCCTTCACAGCGCATCGATTTCTAATGGTGTGCGATCCAGGACTGGCACGGGAGGGGCAAGCCATCCCCCCGATTCTCTATGCCCTCATCGACAGCGCCGGTTCGATCAAATCTCGAGGCGTGTCCCGGTTCAATGAGGAGGACGTGAAAGCCGGGGATGCCGGTCCACGGGATGCCTCCAAACTGCTGGCTCGATTGATCACCAAAGGGTCGTAATTGACGTGGCTCTGATTGTGCACAAGTACGGCGGGACGTCCGTCGGGACGATTGAGCGGATCCATCGTGTGGCGGATCGGGTGGAGCAAGCCTATAAAGAGGGCCATCAAGTCGTAGTGGTGCTGTCGGCGATGAGCGGAGAAACGGATCGGTTGCTGAAGCTGGCTCATGAGGTGACAAGTTCGCCCGACGAACGGGAACTCGACATGCTTCTGTCGACTGGAGAACGGGTCACCATTTCTCTGCTGGCCATGGAATTGCGGGGGCGAGGCGTCAACGCGCGCTCGTTTACCGGCCGTCAGGTCGGCATCCACACGGACAGTGCCCATACAAAAGCGAGGATTTCACGCGTCACTGCGGATCGCATTCGCGAAGCCCTCATGGAACGAGTGGTTCCGGTAGTCGCAGGATTTCAAGGCATTAACGCACGGTCCGACGTAACGACCCTCGGTAGAGGAGGGTCGGATCTTACTGCGGTGGCATTGGCCGCGGCGCTCAAAGCGGATCGCTGCATCATTTACACAGATGTTGACGGGGTGTATACGGCGGATCCCAACATCGTACCGGCGGCGCGGCGGATCGAGAAGATTTCGTATGAGGAGATGCTCGAAATGGCCAGTCTCGGAGCCAAGGTGCTCCAAAGCCGGTCGGTTGAGTTTGCGGCCAAATACGCCGTTCCGGTGGAGGTCAATTCCAGCTTCAAGGAAGGAAGGGGCACGCTCGTGACACGCGAAGACGCCGATATGGAAGCGGTTCTGGTATCCGGAGTGACGGGAGATCGCCACCAAGCCAAGATTACAATCGTGGGCGTGCCGGACCGGCCGGGAATCGCCGCCAAAATTTTTGGATCGATTGCCGAGGCCAACATTGTCGTGGACATGATTATTCAAAATGTCAGTCAGGCCTCGCTGACCGATATCTCCTTCACGGTACCGAAGCCCGATCTGAAAAAGGCCGTCGATCTGGTCCAACGGCTCGCGAAGGAAGTCGATGCCAAGTCCGTAGCGGTGACCGAGGCGATTGCCAAGGTGTCGTTGATTGGGGTAGGCATGCGGTCTCATTCCGGGGTGGCCGCCAAAATGTTTGAGGTGTTATCTCGCGAGGGCGTGAACATTATGATGATCAGCACTTCGGAAATTAAGATTTCCTGTGTCGTCGAAGAAAAATATCTGGAATTGGCGATGCGCGCGCTCCATACGGCCTTCGGCCTGGACCGGGTGTCCGCTCCCGCTATCGGATAATCGTCGGTCCTCAGGGAAGACGTTCTGCCAGGGCTCGACATGCCTGCAACATCCTTGTTACCCTCATGCCTATGAAACGCAACAAGAGACTAACCCGTTCCGAGATTTCGGAAAAAATCCCTGCTGTCACACCCCTGAAGGCCGCGGGACTGGAAATCTATGACACGACGCTGCGTGACGGGGCGCAAGCGGAGGATGTCAGCTTCTCTGCGGAGGATAAGGTTCGTGTCGCGCAAAAGTTGGATGAGTTGGGAGTGCAATACATCGAAGGGGGTTGGCCCGGGGCGAATCCGAAGGACATCGAATTTTTCCGCATGATCAAGACCATTCCGTTGCATCACGCAACCGTGGTCGCGTTCGGCTCGACTCGCAAGGCCAGCAATCCGGTCCAAAAAGACGCGAACCTTCAATCGCTGTTGGCTGCGGAAACACAAACCATTACGCTGTTCGGGAAGAGCTGGTCGCTCCATGTTACGGATGCGTTGGGAATCTCGCTTGCAAAAAACGTTGAGTTGATCGGCGACTCCGTTCGCTATCTCCGCGACAAAGGGCGCCGTGTGTTCTACGATGCCGAACATTTTTTCGATGGGTATAAGGCCAACCCGGATTACGCGATCACGACTCTGAAGGAGGCGATACAGGCGGGAGCCGAACGGGTCATCTTGTGCGATACCAACGGTGGAACGATGCCATGGGAAATCAGGCATATCTGCGAGACCGTGCGACGGGAGTGCCCCGTTCCCCTCGGTATTCATGCGCACAACGATTGTGAAATGGCCGTGGCCAATTCACTCGTTGCCATCGATACGGGCATTGTCCAGGTGCAAGGCACCATCAACGGCATAGGAGAACGATGCGGGAATGCGAACCTGTGCTCGATCATCCCCAATCTCCAACTTAAGATGAAACGTCCGGCACTGGGAAAGAAGTTGGCGCATCTGAAGGAAGTATCCGGTTTCGTTACGGAGATCGCGAATTTGATGCCGAATAAGCATCAACCCTACGTGGGCGATTCCGCATTCGCCCACAAGGGTGGCGTCCACATCCACGCGGTATTGAAAAATCCTGCGACCTATGAGCACGTGATTCCCGCTGAGGTTGGCAATCGCCAGCGCATGCTGGTATCCGACTATGCCGGACGAAGCGGTTTGTTGGAAAAAGTGGAAGCCTATGGCATTACCTTGAGGAAGAATCACACGAAACTACAGGAACTTGTTGATACGTTGAAGGAACGAGAGAGCCAGGGCTACCAATTTGAAGGCGCTGAGGGCTCCTTCGAGTTGCTGATGCGAAAGGCCATGGGTACGCATCGTCCTTCGTTTCAGTTGCTCGGTTTTCGCGTAATTGTCGAGAAAAAACAAGCGGATGAGGCGCCGTTATCCGAGGCGACGGTAATGGTCAAGGTGGGAGACGCAGTCGAGCATACCGCGGCGGTGGGCGCGGGACCCGTCAATGCGTTGGATCATGCCCTTCGGAAAGCGTTGGAAAAGTTCTATCCGCAGCTGCGCGAAGTGAAATTGTTGGACTATAAAGTGCGCGTTTTATCGGCCAATAAGGGGACGGAATCGCGTGTACGGGTTTTGATCGAGTCGGGCGACCATAAAGACAAATGGGGCACGGTGGGAGTATCAGAAAATATCATGGAAGCCAGTTGGCAGGCACTGGCGGACAGTATTGAATATAAGCTCCTCCTCAAAGACCGATGAGCCGGTGCGGCAGCACTTAGGAACATATTGTCCTTGACAGAGATGATAACCTCACGTAACTTATGGGGAAATTCTTTTCTTGGACATTCGGCGCCAAGCACGACTTCCTAAGGAACGACTCTAGTGAATGGCGGGGGGAAAGGCATGAGAAAGGCCGATATTGCGAACGAAATTTTCAAGCAGGTTGGTGTGTCGAAAAACGAAGCATCGGATATCGTTGAGTTAGTGCTCAACCTTTTGAAAGGCGTTCTGCAAAAAGGCGAATCGGTCAAAATCGCAGGCTTCGGTAATTTCGTCGTCCGCAGCAAGGGAGCACGCAAAGGACGCAACCCGCGAACCGGTGAAGAAATCGGCATTACCCCTCGTCGTGTGGTTACCTTTCGGCCCAGTCAGGTATTCAAGAAATACGTCAATTCCTGATTATCACCGTGCAACGAGCGATCACGGCATGAGGACCGGTCATGGGCAATGAACCCAGACTGGGAAGCAAAGTCTTTTATAAGATCGGAGAAGTCGGCACGATTACGAAATTGCCGGCCTACGTGCTGCGGTTCTGGGAATCGGAATTTACTTTTCTGAAGCCTAAGAAGAGCCGGGGTAACCAGCGGCTCTATGAGCAGCGAGATGTCGAAACCGTCCTGGAGATCAAGCGTATGCTCTACGAAGAAGGGCACACGTTGGCCGGAGTCAAGCGTTATTGGGCACGCCGAGGGCGGGCTGCTGCTAAGCATGGTACGCGCAAGGAACTCGCACAGCGCCTGCGCGGTGATCTTCAAGCCATTATTCGTATGATCGACTCATATTCGTCACAGTCTCTTCGGTGATTCGAGGGGCTGCGTTCGAACCACTCACTTAAGTCGTTGTCGTGTTCGTCGGGGCGTAGCGCAGCCTGGTAGCGCACTCGCTTGGGGTGCGAGTGGTCGTGGGTTCAAATCCCGCCGCCCCGACCATTTCATATGACACATCCTTCCGCGCCCGTTTTGTGTGAATGTTCGAGCAGCCTCAATCTCGCCTCTTGAACGGTTTCCGTGCCCGCCTTGGTCAATTTACGGTCCCGCCCATCCTGCCGTCTCATCGTCCAGATTCATGAAGGAACATTGTGGCCCGCGCGATCATACTCGTAACGAATGACGATGGGATCACTTCTCCTGGGCTTCAGGCTATTGCCACTGCTTTGCGTAGTTTGGGGGAGGTGTGGGTCGTCGCGCCTGACCGAGAACGCACAGCAGTGGCGCATTCCGTCACGCTACACAAACCGTTGAGGCTGATGCGCCTTGAAAGGCGAAGTTTCGCGGTAAACGGGACGCCGGTCGATTGCGTGAACCTCGCGCTGGCCAAAATATTGCCGCGCCAGCCATCGTTAATCATATCCGGCATCAACAAAGGTGTTAATCTCGGAGACGACGTCATGTACTCGGGAACCGTGTCGGGCGCCCTGGAAGGGGCTATCTTGGGGGTCGCATCAGTGGCGGTGTCGCAGGAAGGCGATGAGAAGTTTCGCTTCGGGGTGGGGGCGGACTACGGCACGCGCGTCGCGGCTCACGTCCTTACTCACGGGTTGCCTCCGGAAACAATTCTCAACGTCAATATACCGGACTGTCCGTCCCGAGCCATACGCGGAGTCAAAATTACCTGTCTCAGCCGTCGTCGATTTGAGAATCCCATCATCGAGAAATCGGATCCGCGTGGCCGTAAGTACTATTGGATCGCCGGCACGCGCGTCTCGTGGAGTCGCCGAAATGATTCCGATCACGAAGCACTGGAACAGCAGATGGTGTCCGTAACTCCAATTCATTTGGATACGACGCATTACGAGGTCCTGGAGGATTTCAAGCGCTGGGAGAGATTCTGGTCGAAACGCCGTCATGAGACCGGGGGACAGCTGAAACGGAGGCGGCGAAGGCCTAACCTATGACGGCCTTGATCGAATGGTTGGTGGAAGAACTGGGGCGCTTCGTCATTGCGGCGATTTCCAGATTCGGCTACACGGGAATCTTGATCACGATGGCGATTGAGAGCGCATGCATTCCGCTGCCAAGCGAGATCATCATGCCGTTTTCCGGATATCTGGTTTCGACGGGTGAATTCTCAATGCTCGGGGTCACCTTAGCCGGGGCTCTGGGCAATGTGCTGGGGTCGCTGGTCGCCTACTATGCCGGTCTGTGGGGTGGTCGTCCATTTGTCGAACGATACGGTCGGTATGTGCTCGTGTCTCACCGTGATCTGGATATGGCGGATCGCTGGTTTCTCAAGCATGGCGAAGCGGCCGTCCTGATCAGCCGCCTTCTTCCCGTCGTCAGGACGTTCATCTCGCTCCCCGCCGGTATCGCCCGGATGAATGTCACCAGATTCGTGTTGTTTACTTTTATCGGGGCGGTGCCATGGTGTTATTTTCTGGCCTACATTGGATTGGTCATGGGGGAGCGATGGAATCAATTGAGGACATATTTTCATCACATGGACCTCATCATCGGAGCGGCGGTAGTCGTAGCAGCGGGATATTTCCTCTGGTCCCACTGGCCTAAGCAGCGAGCGTCATCTGATTAATGGGCCGGGTCATGCGTCTTCACAATACCCTCACGGGCAGCAAAGACATTTTTGAGCCGATCGAACCAGGCAAAGTCCGCATGTATGTCTGCGGCGTGACAGTCTATGACTATTGTCATTTGGGTCACGCGCGGAGCGCGCTCGTGTTCGATATCCTCAAACGGTATTTAGAATTTTCCGGATTGACCGTCGAATTCGCGAAGAATTTTACCGATGTGGACGACAAGATCATCAAACGGGCCAACGAACAGGGCATATCCTGCGATGCGGTGACGTCCAAATATATCGCCGCATACTATGAGGATATGGCGAGGTTGGGTGTGCGGCGCGCCACCTTGGAACCTCGAGCGACGGAACATATCCCGGACATCATTCGTCTCATCGAGCGTCTGATTGACAAGCAAATGGCGTATCGGGTCGATGGTGATGTGTATTTCCAGGTAGATCGGTATCGAGACTATGGGCGGCTCTCCAAACGCCGGTTGGAAGACATGTTGGCAGGAGCCCGTGTCGATGTAGACGACCGGAAGCGCCATCCGATGGATTTTGCTTTGTGGAAAGACAGCAAACCGGGGGAGCCATCGTGGCCGAGTCCTTGGGGAGCGGGCCGTCCAGGATGGCATATTGAATGTTCTGCCATGTCGCTCCGACATCTCGGAGAAACGTTCGATATTCACGGCGGCGGAATGGATCTTATATTTCCCCACCATGAGAATGAAATCGCACAATCCTGTGGGGCCACTAACAAGGAGTTTGCCCGTTATTGGGTTCACAACGGCTTTGTGCAGATCAATCAGGAGAAGATGTCCAAGTCGCTGGGGAATTTCTTTACAATCCGCGAGATTTTCCAGAAATCCGAGTGGCCTGAAGAAATCACCGGTGAGATTCTTCGGTACTTTTTGGCCTCTACGCATTATCGCAGCCCCTTAGACTTTTCGGATCAAAGCCTGAAAGAAGCGAAGAATGCGCTCAATGGCTTCTACGATCTCTTCGATCGGCTGAAAGAAACGGAATCGGCCCCATCATTGGGAGACGCACGCAGCCAGGAAGCCGTGTCACGCAGTCGGCAGGGTTTTGTCGATGCGATGGAAGACGACCTCAATACGCCTTTGGCTATCGCCGAGTTGCAGAAGTTGCGTGGGGAAGCAAACAAGTCCATTGAGGCGGGCCTTTCGCCTGAAGCTCGCCGCCTCATCAGGGAAGAATTTCGAAAACTTGGATCCGTGTTAGGTCTGTTCCAATTGGACTCTTGGCAATTCAATCCGAAGCGGGTC
>DASTLA010000076.1:0-21619 GCA_035715525.1 Nitrospiraceae bacterium | reverse complement strand
GAAAGGTCACCAGGTTCATAGTTCAATCCCCCGTCACCACGGGTAGCTGGATTTGGAACCTTCCGAAAGGTACTCGGTCACGGTTACCTACGCCAACTTCTGCAACATCTGCTGCTGCCGCTTGGATGAGGGCTTGAACTTCGCCAGGCCTCCAGAGAAGGGACGGTTGGTGGTCCCAACGGGATTCGAACCCGTGTTTAAGCCTTGAGAGGGCTCCGTCCTAGGCCAGGCTAGACGATGGGACCATGAGGTTGGTCGAGCGCAGGCTGAGCGAAGAAGGGACTCTACCATAGGGTGATTTGAGCTTTCAAATGAAAGCCACAACCCGCACGCCACGTTCGGACGTAAAATGCGGCACGTTGAAAGGCCGTCTCGGCCTTTGAGGGGTCCATCGATGCAGGCTACCTTCATGACGGGTCGTGACGAGCCCACCCGGACGCCTCGCGAGACGGGCACATGCAGGGTCGGAGAAAGGCACAAGGATCGGTAGCCTCTGTAGCCCTACTTGCACCGTCACCTCGTTTCGCCTACAGTAGCAGCATGTGGTCTTCAGCTAAGAGATCAACGATCTCGCCTTTTCTGCCGTCCCTGCTGACTCTCGCTCTCTTGAGCCTCGCGGGCTGCAGTGCCGGAACTATGGAAGGCGCGATCGCACCTCGCGATTCCAGCGCCTGGCACAAATGCGGGAGTGCCACGAAAGTCCATGTAACGCCCCCTCAATCTACGGTCACCGTTTCATATACGGAACCGACGACGGGCACGGACGGCAAGCCGTTGGCGAACCTGGAACGTACCACGATCTACTACAATGCCGGCGACGGGCCGGTCATTGCCAAGGTAGTAGCCGCCTCCTCGAAGAAGGGCGGCGGATCGATTTCCCAACCGATCGTCATACGGCTGCCGAAGCCGGAACCCCAAGACGTGACGGTGTGCGTCACCGCAACTGATACGGACGGTCGTGAAGGCCCCGCCTCCCCTTGACAGATCGGCAGCAACAGCCTACCTTTTGCCCAGCCGAGCAGCGATGCACGGGTGCTGTTCCACTGTTCAATCTGAACAACTATGTCATACCCCATACCATGCAATCTCGAGGAGCCGATCCCCTGAACTCTCCACCTTCGGTCGATCCGGAGCGGCATAGGCCCGGACTGGAAATCCACCTCGGTTCCAACATTTTTCGCAACACCAACGGCGTACTGAAGATTCAAGGCAAAGAACAACTGGTGCTGGAGCTGGCACCCCAACACGATCGCATCCTTCTTACCATGGACGTTTATGATGGAAGCGGCAACCACGTGGCACATCTCCGCCGCAACCGCTGGGCCTTCAACGACGGTAATCGCTTCTTGATCAGCACCAGTGAATCGCCGCCCAGCCTCTTCCCGAACCTTGCCTGGATCAAAGTCACCGACCAGGACTCGGGCGAGACCGTGCTGGAGGCAGCGGTGGCTCCCGGTGATAAAGTCCACGTCGCCACCGGAAAGTTTTACTCGCACCGGGGCCAGCTGATCGAAATTACCTCTCACTTCTGTCGAGTCGGATCCACCCACACGCTGTTCGGCGACGTCTTTGAAGCCCGCGGTGGATCCGCCACTCTGGGATAACGGGGCAACAAGTTCACTTCGCCTGCCGCCCATCGCTACTCGCCAAAGCCTTTGTCAGCTGAACGGTTTCAGAAATCCGCTGGACAAGGCCCCGTCGTCCCGTAGAATACGAGCCATGACAGAGGTCTCTAAGCCGAGCGTCCAGGCATTCCTGGTGTGCGACTCCGTCATCGAGGACAGCCTCACGAAGAAGAAGTGCCTCATCGGCATCTTCACGCATCTGCAGGCAGTCGCCTTCCCGTTCCAGCATCAACAATTGGGTTTGTATTTCTGCGTGACCGATGCCGAAGGCATCTATCACTTCGAAATTGACCTCGTCTATCTCAACACGGAGCAGTTGGTCTGTCGGGCGACCCTCCCGAACATCAGCATCGGCGATCGCCTTCAGATTTCCGATTTCGGGATCAATATTCCATCGCTGCTCTTTCCCGCGCCGGGCCGTTATGAATTCCGCCTTCGCATGGAAGGGCATCTCATCGCGCAAAAGGACTTCCACGTCGTACAGATGCCCACGCACAAAGCCGCTTGACGTTCTGATCGAAGCGTTGAGCGGATGGGGTCGATCGAAAGAACTGATCAATTGAACCGAAGATTCAGATCAATTGATCATGCTCGGAGGTCGGCGATCCCGTTTACGGCAGAGCCTGGGAAGGGCGGTACGGAGCAGTGCGCCGTCAGAACGCCGTGGCGGTGGCTACGCAGGATTCGACATAGTCGTCCTCTCCCTTACGGCAGGCCTGCACCCGTAGAGCCTTATCGTCGAAGAGCGGCACGACCATTTCTCCCACGGTGGCGTAACAATCCTTCTTGAACGGAGCATCCAGGCTGCGGCAAAGAGCAAGGCCCGGCTCCGGACTCGCGTCCGTGAGGATGAAGTCCTTCACAGCACCGATGAAACATTGTGTGACTTGGTCACCCATCCCCAGCCGACACAGTTGGTTGACACGCTTGGCATCGCGTAGCGTGTACCCGCTGATGTCACGGCCCAGGCTCCGGTAGCAGGTCGTCTGATGTTCGCCCTGCACACGGGCGCAATAATTAAACGCCTGCGGAAAATCGTAATTCAAAAATGTCAGGATCGCCGAGGTCTGCATGAGATAGCAGGCACGCAAGTACTTCTCGGCCAGCACGGAACAGGGATAGAGCAGATCCTGCGGGTTCAAGAAGCTCGTGGCCTCGTGGTGATGCTCATGATCCGCGCTCGTCTGGCTCGCGCGCGCGGTTTGAAACGTCACGATGTTCTCCATGAATACGCCGCCGTAGCACGATTCCCGATCCCAACTGCCCGGCATGGCATCGCAGAACGCGAGACTTTTCAGGACGTCATAATGGAACTGAATCGTCAGTCCATGACCTAATCCGTGCAGGCAGTTATATCGTTGGAAGGAATAGGCCGATACGGTTTCACTGGTCGGGCAGAGGGGCAGGATGTGCTGCGGTTCCACCGTAGCCAAACTGCTCAGATAGGCCTGTAGGACTCCATGATAGCACCCCGACCAAAAGACATCCCGGCAATGGGACATCGCTTCCGTTGCCGTTCCATATTTCGTGAACGACTGTTGCCCGATATGATGCACCAGCGGGTGCGCTTCACGCATCGCCTCACCATCCTGGGCGGTGATGCCTTCGAGTGCGGTCAGGGCCTGTTCGGTCCCTTGAGAGTCCAACACCGTCTGCAGATAATCCCTGTAACACTGGATTTTCTGCTGATTGACCTGCGCCAGGCACCCTTCGGGTCCCGTTGCCTGCTCCGCCTGGACTCCGCCAGTCCCGACAAGCACAAAAATAATCGCGCAGACCCACCGCGTTGCCTGACGTACCACCTTGCTCCCCCTTCCTGGACAACTTTTCTTCATCGGTCTTCCTCGTTCAGTGTGAATGGATTCTAAGCGAGTCCCCTGATTCTATCCAGTAAAAATCCGTTCCGGACAGGGTTGTACAGGGAGGATCGACCGCCTCTTCTCCCCTCCCGCCGTTCTGTGATAGAACGAGGCGCGCTCTCATCAGGATCCAGTAGGGAGCCGACGATTTATGCTGAACCAACCGGAGCCTGGTCCCCGCTCGGATTTCATCCGCGATATCGTGGCCGCCGATCGATCGACCGGCAAACACGGCGGACGAGTCGTGACTCGTTTTCCTCCGGAGCCCAACGGCTATCTCCACATCGGGCACGCCAAGTCGATTTGTTTGAATTTCGGCATCGCGCTCGAGAATCCGGGTGGGCTCTGCCACTTGCGGATGGATGATACCAACCCGACGACGGAGGATCCGGAATACGTCCAAGCCATTCAAGAGGATGTCCGATGGCTGGGGTTCGACTGGCACGACAAGGTCTTCTTCGCGTCAGATTACTTCGAACGGTTCTATGCATTCGCGGTCCTGCTGATCAAGAAGGGGCTGGCCTATGTAGACAGCCTCGGCGCCGAGGAGATACGCCAATTCCGAGGAACTTTGACCGAACCCGGAAAGCCCAGTCCTTACCGGAGCCGGTCCGTCGAAGAGAATCTCGATCTTTTCCAGCGTATGCGTGCCGGGGAATTTTCGGACGGAGCCCACGTGTTGCGGGCGAAGATCGACATGGCCTCGCCGAACATCAATCTCCGCGACCCTGTGCTGTACCGGATCCGCCACCAATCGCATTATCGAACCAAGTCGACCTGGTGCATCTACCCGTCCTATGACTTCGCCCATCCGCTTTCGGATGCGATCGAAGGCATCACACACTCCATCTGTACGCTCGAATTCGAGGACCATCGCCCGCTTTATGATTGGGTAGTTGAGCAGTCCGAAGCACCGCATCGACCACAACAGATCGAGTTTGCTCGCCTGAACGTCAGCTTCACCGTTATGAGCAAGCGCAAGCTGCTCGACCTCGTGGAACGGAAACTCGTGAACGGCTGGGACGACCCTCGCCTGCCTACGCTCAAGGGCCTTCGTCGCCGTGGATTCACCCCTGAATCGCTCCGTGCCTTCTGCGATGCGATCGGCGTTGCCAAACGGGATGCAGTCGTAGAAATGCAACTGCTGGAACATTTCGTGCGGGAAGACCTCAACAAACGAGCCAATCGCGTGATGGCCGTCCTGCGCCCGATTCGCGTCGTCTTGGAGAACTATCCCGACGATCAGGTGGAGCAACTGGAGGCCGTCAACAATCCCGAAGATCCGTCGGCCGGAACCAGAACACTGCCTTTCTCGCGCATTCTCTATATCGACCAGGATGACTTTAAGGAAGATCCTCCGAAACAGTTCTTCCGTTTGGCTCCAGGCCGTGAAGTGCGCTTACGCTATGCCTATATCGTTAAATGTGTGGGTGTCGTGAAGGATCCCTCCACGGGAGCCATTATCGAGCTCCGATGCACATATGATCCGGGAACCAAGAGCGGCGCCGCCCACGAGCAGCGAAAGGTGAAGGCCACGATTCATTGGGTATCGGCACCGCACGCCGTCGATGCGGAGGTTCGTCTCTACGAAAGCCTGTTGAAAGCCGACCTTTCCAAGATCCCTGCGGATCATGACTGGACGCTCTACCTAAATCCGCTTTCTCTGGAACGACTTTCGAATTGTAAGGTCGAGCCGGGCCTGGCTTCGATCCCCGCCGGTACCAGGGTTCAATTCGAGCGGGTAGGATACTTCTGTGCTGACCCGGATTCCATTCCAGGCAAGCCCGTTTTCAACCGGACTGTCACGCTGAAGGATGCTTGGGCCAAATTGGAAAAGGCCCAAGCACCGCGATAGTGGCTTACAGCCGCTATTGTCACCGCGACAGTACCAAAGTACGGCCCTCCCTCCCTTCAACGGCCTTGAGAGACAACGTCCGATCGGGGACAATCGCCGCTCACACTGCGAATGACATCTTCCACCAAGGAGTCGATCACATGGTCACAGATACGCATTGCACTGAGCCTCAATCGGAGCCTGGGCCGTTCCGGGAGCGTCTCTCCATCCTAAAAGAAGCCATCCCCGGTGCGGCTTCGGAAGTCCGGCCCCTGCTCTCGGCCATTTACCGATCGGCCCGCCATGTCAATGACGCGCTAGAACGGATCGCGGTCGCTCCCGTGCTGCCGCGGTCCATCGTCGGCGGGATTCGCTGCTTTGACTGCGGCATGGCCAAAATGGAATCGTTCCATAGCTCTAAGCAAGGGGGTTACCATTTGTGCCCGGCCTGCTTTCACCACCGGGTCCATACCGGCCGCGCAAAAGCCGCCCAGTAATGCTTTCCGCCGGCCATCGATAGCTGATGACCGGCGGGACGGGCTGCCCACCTCCGCACGACCATAGCGCTCGGCACATCTCTTCCCGTATAGTTCTCTCACTCTACCGTTCTCCATGAGGGGTCAATAGTCATGCCTCCACCGATACTCGTGAGCTGCGAATCGATCAGCAAGAGTTTTGGCGTCAAAGCTCTGTTTACGAATCTGTCCTTGGCCATCTCCGAAGGCGATCGGGTGGGGCTGGTTGGCCCCAACGGTTCCGGTAAGTCCACCCTCCTCAAAATTCTGGCAGGGATGGAGCCCCCCGACCAGGGCACGCGTACCATCCGTCGCCAAACCAGGATCGGATATGTCCCCCAAGAGCCCAGTTTTTCATCCGATCGATCCATCGAACAAGTACTGGCGGATACCCTCCTCGCGGCAGGACTCGATCCCCATGAACATGCCGGCCTGATGGCCCATGCACTGAGCATCGGTGCTTTTCCCGATGCAGAGCAGTCGATCACGACCCTCTCCGGTGGATGGCGCAAACGGCTCGCCATCGCCCAGGCCCTCCTCCTGGAACCGGACGTGCTGCTCATGGACGAGCCGACGAACCATCTGGACGTCGAAGGCATCCTGTGGCTGGAGCGATTGTTGAGCGGCGAAGCAAGGGCCTTTATCGTGATCAGTCACGACCGGCGGTTTTTGGAATCCGTCACGTCACGGATGATCGAAATCAACCGCTGCTACGAAGCGGGTTTCTTCGAGGTGCAAGGACGTTACAGCGATTTCCTGGAGCAGCGAGAGGCGGCAGTCCGATCACAGGCCGCTTATCAAGCGTCGCTCGCGAATCGTGTACGCCGGGAAGTCGAATGGCTCCGGCGGGGGCCGAAGGCTCGCACCACCAAGGCCAAGGGCCGGGTGCAGGAGGCCGAGCGGCTGATCGATGAATTGCAGGAGGCCGAAACTCGAGCGGTTCAATCGAGCATCGACATCGAGTTTTCTGCTTCCGGACGGAAATCCAAGCAGTTGCTGGTGGTCCGGCAGCTGCAAAAATCGTTTGGATCAACAACGATCGTGAGCGGACTCGATCTGGTGTTGAGTCCCGGACAGCGAGTGGGACTGCTGGGCCCCAATGGAAGCGGCAAAACCACCCTGCTCCAATTGCTCGCCGGCACCCTCGAGCCGGACTCAGGTACCGTCCGTCGAGCAGAGGGTTTGCGCATGGTCTTCTTCGATCAACATCGAGAAACACTGGACCAAAACGCTACGCTGCGGCGGGCGTTGGCACCATCCGGCGATGCGCTGGTCTATCAGGGCCGGTCCGTTCACCTGGCCTCCTGGGCCAAGCGCTTTCTGTTCCGCCCGGAACAACTGGATCTCCCGATTTCCCGGCTCTCCGGTGGTGAGCAAGCCCGTCTTCTCATCGCCCGCCTCATGCTGCAGCCGGCTGATGTATTGATATTGGATGAACCCACCAATGACCTCGATATTCCTACGCTGGAAGTACTGGAAGACAGCCTGCTGGAATTCCCGGGCGCAGTGGTGTTGGTTACCCATGATCGATTCCTATTGGACCGCGTCTCAACCACTCTGCTGGCGCTGGACAAGACCGGCCAGGTGCACTCATATGCCGATTATGCGCAGTGGGAAGCCGCACAGGATCGGAAGGGGTTCCGCAAGACCTCGATAGAATCGAACTGCTTCAATGGCAACGAGGCGCTAATGGTTCCGGCCGACGTGGCTCGTCGCCCGAGAAAATTTTCGTACAAGGAACAACAGGAGTGGGGGACCATTGAACGTAATATCCTCGATGCAGAACAGATGGTTGCGGCCTGCCAGGCGGCCCTCCAGGATCCGGCTGTCGGTTCAAATGCGGCTGAGCTCGAGACGCGGAGCCAGGCACTTGAGTCGGCGCAGGCCGAGGTGGATCGGCTCTATGCCCGCTGGGCCGAACTCGAGCGCAAACGTAGCGAATTCGCGCAGGCGACGTGAGACGTAACCAGTCGCAAGCAAGCCAACGTTACAGCTTCCGGCCATGGGGCCCCGTTCCGGGCGGTCCACACACCCGGTCCAGGGGCAGAAACCGCTGCTGATAATCCGACAGCAGCTGATTGATCCTCTCCGACTGCTTCTTGATCTCTTTGTAGGGCAGCTTGCTCACCTCATCGAAGACTAAGTTGATCTCTTCGATTTGGCTGGCCGACGTCCGAAGGAACGTGTCGCGACAGGTGTAATGGCTCAACCGGCCCGCTTCGAAAAGGCCAAACGCGCTGTCACAGAGTTTCTTGGCTTCGAGTTCGTGCTGGCGGCCTAAGCTCGCCACAGTCTTGTAGAGACTCGGCTCGATTTTGATCTCTTCTCCGATGTAGGAGCCGATCAGTTCCCATCGAATGACGGCGGGCTTGAAGGTACGGACGTACTCCTCACAAGGCGGGATCGTCAGCACCTGGCCGGTACTTGTGTCCACCACCGTCATTGGAACCGGTCGGCATCCTATAAGGACGCTCAGGAGCAACGCCGCGGCAACGGATCTTATCGGCGACATGTCGTACCTCGCCTCAGTGATGTTGAAGCCGATCGGATGCCGTGGGCCTCGGCGTGGTGACTCTGGAATGAACAGGTGGCTGGGGGACTAGGAATCGAACCTAGGTAGCCAGCTCCAAAGGCTGGCGTCCTACCGCTAGACGATCCCCCAGCGCGGTATAGAACTCGATGCAGTCGGTGGCCGAAGATGCGAGAAAGGTTGGCTGGGGGACTAGGAATCGAACCTAGGTAGTCAGATCCAGAGACTGACGTCCTACCGCTAGACGATCCCCCAACCGGCTCTCACAGTAATATACAGGCTTTGGTCTCGTCAAGATTGCGAGGGCTTCTCGGGAGACGGGCTTCCTTCGGCCGCCCGTTCCATTCCTCGACGGAGTCGGCTGAGAGTCCTCTCTCGCCCCAAGACCTCCATGACCTCGAAGAGGCCGGGGCTTGCTGTACGGCCTGTCAATGCTACCCGCACCGGCTGAGCCAACTGGCCCAACTTCATTCCCTCTTCCTCGACCAGCTTCTTGAACGCTTCCTCCCAGCGCTGCTTGGAAAAAGATGGCAAGGCTTCGAACCGGGCAGCCAGTTTGGCGAGTACCGGAGCGACGGCAGGAGTAAGAAATTTCTTGGCCGCCTCTTCTTCGAAGGTCACCGCCTCGCCAAAGTAGGGACCGACCCAGTGAACCATCTCGACCAATGTCTTCGTCCGCTCGCGCACCATCAAGACAAGCCGAGCCAGCCACTCACGACTACAGCTACGCAACTCGGCCTTCAGTCCACTCGCCGCAAGCAAAGGTTCCAGAGCTTCCACTACCCGCCCGATGTCGCCTGTCTTAATGTACTCCGCGTTGAGCCAAAGGAGCTTCTCCGGATTGAATACGGCGGGCGAAGTTTGCACGTTCTTCCATGAAAATTTTTCGATCAATTCCTGGCGAGAAAATATCTCTTGATCGCCGTGGGACCAGCCCAATCGAACCAGATAATTGATCATCGCCTCGGGCAGATATCCCATTTCCTTGTAGGCCATGATCGACGTGGCGCCGTGCCGCTTCGACAGTCTGGTTTTATCCGATCCCAGAATCATCGGTAAATGGCCGAAATGCGGGAGCGGGAATCCGAGTGCTTCGAAAATCGGAATTTGCCGGGGCGTGTTCGTCAAATGGTCGTCTCCGCGTACGACGTGCGTAATGCCCATTAATCCGTCATCCACGACAACGGAAAAATTATACGTGGGATAGCCGTTGGACCGGAGGATGATCAGATCGTCCAGGACGCTGGTATCGAAGGCCACCCGTCCTTTGATGAGGTCTTCCACCACGATTTGGCCTTCTTGCGGGGCCTTGAACCTAAGCGCGGCTTCCCCGGGGGGGGAACCCACAGCCAAGTTTCGGCATCTGCCATCATAGCGTGGTGACAACCCTTTCGCTTCCGCTTCCTTTCTGCGCGACTCGAGTTCTTCCGGCGTACAGATGCACCAGTAGGCCTTGCCCCGCTCCAATAGTTCGAATGCGCGCGAGCGATACAGTTCCATTCGCTCGGTTTGGCGGAATGGCCCCTCATCCCAATCGAGCCCGACCCAGTGCATACCATCCACAATGGCTTGAATAGATGCGTCGGTCGATCGGCTTTGGTCGGTGTCTTCTATCCGCAAGACGAACACACCCCGCTGTTGTCTGGCGAACAACCAGTTGAACAACGCGGTCCGTACTCCGCCGATATGAAGAAAGCCGGTCGGACTGGGGGCAAATCGAACCCGCACTTCACTCATGCCGATCTCACAATTTCCATCGATCCCTGCTGCGCCGATAAAGAAGGGCGCTATCTATAACATGGCCCATTTGAGCATGTACAGAATGGGCCACGTACACAATCGGTGCTTTCTATTTTGTCCACGTTTTGCTATGAACTGGGACATGGTTGAACCCACGCACCTCGCCGAAATTCAAGCCGTCACCTCACTGACGGCGCATACAAAACGATTGACACTTCGTCCGCTGGAACATCGGCTGCACTTTCAGCCGGGCCAGTGGATTTCCCTCAAGTTGCCAATCGGCGAGCGCCCCCCCCTGAACCGCGCCTATTCACTCGCGGAACCACCGACATCCACGGGGGAAGTCTCCTTGGTGTTCGATCACGTACCGGGAGGGATCGCATCCACCTATCTAAATCAACTTCGACCGGGAGACCGCTTTTCATTTTCGGGCCCCTACGGGCGATTTGTACTGCCTGAACTGGAAGACAAACAGCTGCTGCTCATCGGAAGATATTCGGGATTGGTTCCGCTCCGATGCATGATCCGTTCGCTGATCCATCAACGAGCACTTCCGGTTACCACGTTGATTGCCCATGCTCCGAGCGCGGGAGAACAGCTCTACCATGAGGAACTGATCGGGCTTGCTCAGCGCCACGAGCAGTTTCGCTATGTACCGCTGGTGGCGGAAGAGCCTGGGGCAGTGGACGGCACGCTTGCGATGATCCGAGGTCTCGTCGATGGAAACCGGAGCTGGATTCCCATGATAGCCGGCGTAAAAGCATTTGCCCGCCCGCTCCGAGAGTGCTTCGTGGAAATGGGTTTCGATCGGAAGGAGGTCAAACTCGAGACCTACGATTAATGCGATTCCTTCACGAGGTTCTTATTGATCGCCGGTATTTCCACAAGGACATCCATGCTGCCGTTCGGAACACACTGACACCCGAGTCGAGACTGTAACGTCGTCGCCGGGGCCTCCTCCAACTGATCAAACTCATCGTCGGTACCCTCGTTACAAGACTCAAGACCTTTTCGAACGATCACGTGGCAGGTCGAACAGGCACAGACCCCTCCACACACATGTTCCAGATCGATGCCGTTTCCCATGGCGATGTCGAGAACGCTCCCTGGCAACCCAGTCGGACCGTAAGGAATTTTTTCGGGCTCAACCAGGATCTTTTCTTCTGACTTGTCTGGATGCACGAATGTAATCGTATAGGGCTTGCTTGGTAGTTCTGCATCCGCCTGCTCAATATATGGGTTGGTTCCCCCCATCATTTCACCCCACTCGTGTCTGTTAACTCTTTGACAAATGAGCCTTCTTAGAACAGTTTAGCCGAGGCACCCGTTCTCATCAGCGGCCTTTGGCTCTCTTGACAGTTTGGAACGTCGCATGCTAGTTGTTATACGACCCTTTTGATCGGAGATCATTATAGTCTCCGACTGAACGAATCGGCAATAGCAACATGCTCAAACTATCAAAAAAGGCAGACTACGGGCTGATGGCACTTCAACACATCGCCTCCCATCAATTCGGGGATGTGACAAAGGCCCGCGTGGTCAATACGAAAGAAATTGCGGAAGAGTACCACATCCCGCCGGAACTTTTGGCCAAGGTACTCCAGACGCTCGCCAAGAGCGGACTCATCGAAAGCCATAACGGACCCAAGGGAGGCTACCTTTTAGGCAAGAGTCCGAACGAGATCACCATTGCCCAAGTCCTTGAGAGCTTGGAGGGTCCGCTCGGCATGATGGATTGCTCGCATGAAAAAGACGGCGATCCATGCATGCAGCGAGAGCATTGCAACATCCGCACACCGTTGTTGAAGATTCAGAGCAGCATCTACCAAATGCTCAACAGCATGACGCTGCAGGACATGATGGGGGGCACCCCGTTAATTACCATCCAATCTGTGGCGACCGAACAAGAAGGAGTCGAGCGATGAAGTTTCCAATCTACCTGGACAACCATTCCACTACCCCGATGGATCCCCGGGTGTTGGAAGCAATGCTCCCGTACTTTACCGAGAAGTTCGGCAATGCCGCCAGCCGCAACCATGCATTCGGATGGCAGGCCGAGGAAGGAGTGGAAACCGCGCGCAAGCAAATTGCCAAGCTGATCCACGCCGACTCAAAGGAGATCGTCTTTACCAGCGGGGCGACGGAATCAGACAACCTGGCTTTGAAGGGCGTGGTCGAGATGTACCACGAAAAGGGCGACCACATCATCACGTCGTCGACTGAACATCGTGCCGTCCTCGATACGGCGAAGAGCCTCGAAGCCAAGCGCGGGGTCAAGGTCACGTACCTGCCCGTCGACAAGTACGGCATGGTGAATCCCGAGGATGTCCGGAACGCCATCACGGACAGGACCATCCTGATCTCCATCATGTTCGCGAACAATGAGATCGGCACCCTGAATCCGGTGAAGGAAATCGGAAAGATCGCCAAGGAAAAGGGCGTGCTGTTCCATTGCGACGCCACCCAAGGAGTGGGCAAGGTCCCGGTCAATGTTCAGGAGATGGGCATCGATTTAATGTCGTTTACGGGACACAAGATCTATGGGCCCAAGGGAGTTGGAGCGCTGTACGTCAGAAAGAAAAGCCCGCGTGTGCGGATCGCGGCGCAAATGGACGGCGGCGGCCACGAGCGCGGGATGCGGTCAGGCACCCTTGCGGTTCCGCTGATCGTGGGATTCGGGAAGGCTTGCGAGCTGTGCGAACAAGAGATGGCGGCGGAAGCGTCGCGACTGACCACGATGCGCGATCGGCTGCACAAGACGATTACGACCGCACTGGAAGATGTGTACCTGAACGGGCATCCGAGCGAGCGACTTCCGAACAATCTTAATCTCTCATTTGCCTACGTCGAAGGTGAATCGCTTCTCATGGGCTGCAAGGAAATTGCGCTTTCCTCCGGATCAGCCTGTACCTCCGCCACGCTGGAGCCATCCTACGTCCTTCGGGCGCTCGGCGTCGGTACAGAGTTGGCGCATTCATCGATTCGCTTCGGGCTGGGGCGATTCACGACGGATGAGGAAGTTGACTATGCGGCAAAACGGATTATCGAAACCGTGAACAAGCTGCGTGAGATGTCGCCTTTATACGAAATGGCGAAAGAGGGCATCGATCTCAAGTCGGTCCAGTGGGCGGCACATTAACATCCGAGGCGACAAAGCCCGGTGAAGCGTACGGCCGACGGCGGATCTGACGCTTCCCGAACGAAGAGACATCAAGGAGGTCTCCATGGCATACAGCGATAAGGTGGTCGACCATTTCAACAATCCCCGCAACATGGGTAGCTTCAAGAAGGATGAGGAAGGTGTCGGGACCGGCATGGTCGGCGCACCGGAGTGCGGCGATGTCATGAAACTGCAGATCAAGGTGCAAAACGACACGATCGTCGATGCCAAGTTCAAAACGTTTGGCTGCGGATCGGCCATTGCGAGTTCGAGCCTAGCCACCGAATGGCTGAAAGGCAAGAGCGTCGAGGAAGCTGCTAAGATCAAGAATACCGACATCGTGCAGGAGTTGAACCTTCCCCCGGTTAAGATCCATTGCTCCGTTCTGGCAGAGGATGCCATCAAGGCGGCATTGGCCGACTATAAGAAGAAAGCCGAGGATCAGGTTCCGGCGGCCGAAGGTCAGGCCAAGTAAGACAATAAAGGAGTGACGTTTATGGACACGCCAGAAACCACGACGCCTGCCCCCGCAGTGACGCTGACCGATGCAGCCATGAAAGAAGTGAAGCGCTTGATCAACGTTCAAGGCCTCACAGAGGGAGGACTGCGACTCGGCGTCAAGGGCGGAGGATGTTCAGGCCTCAGCTACACGATCAACTTCGACGAAAAAATCGGACCGTACGACGCAGTGTACGAGTTCGACGGCATTAAGGTCATCGTTGATGCAAAGAGCGCGATCTACCTTCAAGGCACCCAGCTCGACTTTCAAAAGGAAGGCTTGATGGGGGGACAGTTCAAGTTCGTGAATCCCAACGCAGCCAAGACCTGCGGCTGCGGGGAATCCTTTTCGGCCTAGGCTTTTCAGATCGCCGAGCCGACTCTTAGGCGACGGACCTTGTGGGCATGGCAACAATGACGCCATGCCCCATTTGTTTGAGGGGCATGACAGTGGAGCACAACCAGAAGACCGCTGGTAGCCGCACGGAACTCCAGATGGCTCGGAGCATGTGCTGGCATTGCCAGTCTGAAGTCGCCGGCGAGTACTTTTGCGATCGTTGCGTGAAGGTCCAACCCGTCTCCAAGGACACGGACTATTTTACCTGCTTCGGCTTCCCCCGCCGACTCACGATCGACCCGAACACATTGGAAGCGAAGTTCTATGAGTTGAGCCGCGCGTTCCACCCGGACTTTTATCAAAACAAGAGCGAGACGGAACGGGATATCAGCCTCGGCAACGCAGCGATGCTCAATTCCGCCTACCGAACCCTTCGTGACCCCATTCAACGGGCGGAGTATCTCCTGGATCTCGAGGCGGGTGCGGTGAAGGAGATCCGCAACAGCCCACCTGCCGATTTGTTCGAAGAAATCCTCGAACTCCAAGACACGCTCGAGGAGTTCCGAGCGGCCGATCAATCAACGGAGTCGGCTCGCGACCTCCGGGCAAAACTGCAACAGGAGCACCAGACGCTGGAACAGCGAAAACGGGACATGGAAGCCCAACTCCAACGACTCTTCAGCGACTGGGACGCATTGCAGGACCGCGGCGAGGCGACGAGCCAAACGCGCATCGAACGGGACCGGTTGTTGAAACACATGCGTGAAATTCTGTCCAACCGAACCTATGTCAAGAACATCGTCAACGACCTTGTGGCAACGATCGGATAACCCAACCCATCTTCTACTGGTAGCATAGACTATGGCGCGCATCGTCGGTATCGATCTCGGCACTACGAATTCCTTGGTCGCCTATATGAAGGATGGCAAGCCCACCGTCATTCCCGGGCGGCAGGGCCGTGCGATGGTTCCATCGGTCGTGGCCGTGACCGACAACGGGCTGATCGTCGGTGATCCGGCCAAGGAACATCTCACCCGTAGCCCCGAGCGGACGGTCTACTCGGTCAAGCGGTTTATGGGGAAAGGCCTCCAAGACGTGCAGAGCGAGCTTGATTTTTTCCCCTACTCTCTCACGGAGCAAGGCGGCGTCATCCGCATCAAGCTGGGCGAGAAAACCTACTCCCCGCCACAAATATCGGCGATGATTCTCAAAGAGCTGAAGTTGCGCGCCGAGGCCCATCTCAACGAAAGCATCACTAAGGCTGTCATCACGGTACCGGCCTATTTCAATGACAGCCAGCGCCAAGCAACAAAAGACGCCGGCATGATCGCCGGGCTCGAAGTCCTCCGCATCATCAATGAACCGACTGCCGCCTCGCTCGCATACGGGCTTCAAAAGCGGACTCAGGGAACGATCGCCGTCTACGATCTCGGGGGCGGCACGTTCGATATCTCTATTCTGAAACTGAAGAATGGGATCTTTGAGGTCCTCGCCACGAACGGAGACACGCACCTGGGCGGGGATGATTTGGATCGTCGCGTTGCGGACCTGTTTCTCGACGACATCCGTCGTATTCATCGCATCGAGCTAGGCAACTTCCCTGATCACATGCAAGCAATCCGGCTGGAAGCGGAGCGCGCCAAGATCAGGCTGTCCGATGACCTCAAGACCGAGATTTCGATCGAGCTCCCTGAGGGAAAAGGCCGGTTCACACGCGAGTTGACGCGAGACCAGCTGGAATCCTGCACCATAGACATCATCGAGCGTACACTGGCGCCCTGTCGTCTGGCATTGAAGGATGCCGAGTTGACTCCCACCGACATCGACGAGGTCGTCCTGGTCGGTGGAGCGACCCGTATGCCGCTGGTCCGGCGACGGGTGCAGGAGCTTTTCGGCAAACAGCCCCATTGCGACCTGAACCCGGACGAAGTGGTGGCGCTCGGAGCGGCGGTGCAAGCCGATATTCTGAGCGGCGGCACCACGGACATGCTCTTGCTCGACGTGACTCCGTTATCCCTCGGCATTGAAACGATGGGCGGCGTGATGAGCAGCCTCATTCGACGCAATACCACGATTCCGGCTAGTGCCAAGGAGTTGTTCACCACATACGTCGATGGACAGACCGGAGTGGACATTCATATTCTCCAAGGGGAACGGGAACTGGCCAAGGACAACCGCAGTTTGGCGCGGTTCCGGCTGAAGGTGCCGCCGCTGCCTGCCGGCGTCCCCCGCATCGAAGTGACCTTTTTGATCGACGCCAACGGCATTCTGAACGTGACCGCAAAGGACATGCGGACGGGCCAAAGCCAGTCGATGGAGGTGAGGCCTTCCTATGGGTTGTCCGACAATGAAGTCGAGCGGATGATCGAAGACTCGTTCAGGTTCGCTTCCGAGGATATCGGCGCGAGAAAATTGGTTGAAGCCCGGCTCGACGCGGGCGCCTTGGTCACGACGACTGAGAAGTCCCTTGCCGAAGGCGCCCGTCTCATCTCCCAGGAAGCGGCCGCCGCGGTGCGGACGGCGTTGGCGGCCCTGATTGCCGCCAAGGAAGGTTCCGATCCCAAGGCCATTCGAGCTGCCATGATCGCGCTCGAGGAAGCGGCCAAGCCATTGTCCGTCGCCATGCTCGACGATTCCCTGAAACGCGGGCTGCAGGGGAAAAAAGTCACTGAGGTGACCTAGGAGCGAAGGGAACAAAGCAGATGGACTTGAAATGGAACGACGCAGAAGAGATCGCGATTCAGCTCGTGGAGGCTCATCCGGGTATCGACCCGTTGACGGTGCGCTTCACCGACATGCATGCGTGGGTCGTCGCGCTTCCCGACTTCAAAGACGACCCCAAGAAATCCAACGAAAAGATCTTGGAATCGATCCAGATGGCCTGGCACGAAGAGTATCAGGACGCGCAATCCTGATCAGCCGGGAGATCAGCCTTCCACCGCCCGACTGCCTACTACGGCGCTAGGGTTCGGCCGGCAACGTACTGCTCTCCGGAATTTGGTCCAGCTTGTAAAAATCGGTGGGGTCCAGCTTTGGGCCCACGCTTTTGGTCGGCTCCGTGCCTTTGGTGAACAGCTCCACAGTCCCATGTTGCTCCTCCTGGTCGGTCAGCAAGGCGGTCATCGGGTCCACCTTGACGAACAGGACGCCGTCGGGAATTTCGAACGGAACGACAGGCAACTGTTTGAGGGCCTCCTTCATGAAACTCATCCAGATGGGCAACGCCGCGTGGGCCCCTGATTCGGTTTCACCCAAGGGGCGTCGATCATCAAACCCCACCCAGGTGCCGACGGCGAGATTCGGAGTCGATCCGATGAACCAGGCGTCGGTATAGTCGTTCGTCGTCCCTGTCTTTCCCGCCACCGGACGATCGATCACCGCCTTCGCGGCGACCCCCGTCCCGCGCTGGATCACATCTTCCATCATATTCGTGATCAAGTACGCAGTCTCCTTCGAAACGACCTGACGCGGTTGGATGACCGCTTGATCCAGCGTTCGACCTCCATTGTCTTGCACGCTGGCCACCGCATAGGGTTCCACTCGCATTCCCTGATTGGCAAAGACCCCGTACACGGACACCAACTCCAACATACCGACGCTCGAGGAGCCGAGCGCGAGCGAGAGATCGGCGGCCAAGGGACTGGTGATACCGACCGTGCGAGCGAAATCGATTACGTTTCGAATCCCCACCTTGTCGAGCAGACGTACGGTGGCCAGGTTATGTGAGTGAATGAGTGCTTCGCGCAAGCTGACCATGCCGTGAAAGCGCCGGCCGTAGTTTTCGGGCTTCCAGGTCTTGTCTTCCTCTTCCTGCTCGTAAACCACTGGGGCATCGATGACGACCGTCGCAGGGCTCATGCCTTGGTTCATAGCGGTGGCATAGATGATCGGCTTGAAGGCCGACCCCGGTTGGCGATGTGCCAGCACAGCTCGATTGTACTCGCTGCGGGTAAAATCATACCCGCCCACCATGGCCCGGATGGCACCGGTCTTGGGATCCACGGCGATCAGCGCACCTTCCACAATCGGAGTCTGTTCAAGACGGAGATGGATATTGTCCTTGTCCAACTTCTTGACGGCCACCTCGATCACGTCTCCGGGCGTCAGCAGCTGCTTGAGATTCTTGACCTGCACGGCATCTTTCGTCGGATCTTTGCCCTTGAGGCGTTTTGACGCCCAGGCCATGTCGTCATAAGCCAGTCTCCCGGCCATGGCGCCGATTTGGACGATCGCATGGTCCTTTGCCAGCTTCGTGACGACCCCTTCCATCATGTCGCCTTCTTTGAGTTTCAATGTCGGATCGGGAGCCGGAGATTCCAGCGTCGTGAGGTCAACGGTCCGAATCGGGCCCCGCCAGCCTTGCCGCTTGTCCAACTCCCGCAATCCGTTCAGCACCGCCGCTTCGGCCGCTTTTTGCATCTCGATGTTCAGCGTCGTGAACACTTCGAGGCCGCCCTTGTAGACCATCGTCTCCCCGAACTTCGCCACGAGCAGCTGCCTGATGTACTCGACGAAATAGGGGCCCAAATGTTCGCTGCCGGGCCGGCGGAAGTTCAGCTTCTCGGCGACAGCCTGTTCACGCTCCGCAGGGCTCGCGAAGCCCGCTTCTTCCATCCGCGACAGCACATGCTCTTGGCGCTTCTTCGCCCGATCGTAAGCTTTGAACGGAGAATAGTGGCTGGGAGATTTCGGCAGCCCGGCCAGGAACGCGGATTCGGCCAGCGTCAGATTGGCCAGTTCCTTTCCGAAATACGTTTGGGCCGCGGCGGCCACGCCGTAGGCGCCCTGGCCGAAATAAATCTGGTTGAGATACATCTCGAGAATTTGTTCCTTCGTCAGCACCAGCTCCATCTTGTACGCGAGGATGAGTTCACGCACCTTGCGATCGAACGTCCGCTCAGCCGAGAGAAACAGAGAACGCGCGAGCTGCTGCGTGATCGTGCTGGCGCCTTCGACTTTCTTGCCGCCATGCCGGAGGTTCGTGACAGCCGCTCGTAGGATACCGACGATATCGAGCCCGGGATGCTCGAAAAAGCGGGCATCCTCCGTGGCGATCACCGCTTGCGTCAGACTTTTCGGGATCTCGGGCAACGGTTTCAGGAAGCGGCGTTCGATGAAGAATTGCCCGATGATCTGACGATCGTCGGAATAGACCCGGGTCACCAGGCTCGGCTGATAGTTCTGAAGCGGTTCCAGCGAAGGAAGGTCCTGCGAGAAATAGTAGAGGACACCGGCAGCGGCGCCACCGCCGAGCACCATGACGAGAGCCAGCGACAGCAGCGTGAGCTGCCACCAGCGCCACCGCCGGCGAGGCTTCTCCGGCTTTTCAAGTAGATGATCGAGTTCGGGCATGAAGTAGGATATTCGGGGGGAAGACGACGATCAGCGCCACAACGTGAGATACACCATACAATGCGTATCCGATAAACTCAAGCAAGCATCCATTTCATCAACGGGTTACGGGCAGCGCCGAAACCCATCCTCGACTTGAGGGATGCATAGGGATTCGGGTATACTGCATCACGCTGACGCCTTCCTACGAAGGCGTCTTTTTTTTGCCACTTCACAGCACTGGATACCCATGGAACAGCACATCGCCGGCACCGCTTCGGTTCACGGTCTTCGCGCGCCCCAAGGACGGCGGACCGACATTCGTAATATCGCGATCATCGCACACGTCGACCATGGAAAGACCACGCTCGTCGACGCCCTCCTCCGCCAAACCCGCGTGCATCGGAAGATCGAGGACATGGGTGAACGGATCATGGATTCGATGGATCAGGAGCGTGAAAGAGGCATCACGATCCGCGCCAAGAATGCCAGCGTCACATACAAAGACGTGAAGATCAACATTGTCGACACTCCCGGACATGCTGATTTCGGGGGCGAGGTCGAGCGGACGCTCCGCATGGTCGATGGGGTCCTCATTCTAGTGGACGCCAAAGAAGGGCCCATGCCGCAGACTACGTTCGTCCTGCGCAAAGCGCTGGCCCTTGGCCACAAGGCGATCGTGGTGATCAATAAGATCGACCGACCGGACGCCGTGATCGACGATGTCGTGAATCGCACGTTCGACCTCTTCGTGCACCTTGGCGCAACGGACGAGCAGTTGGATTTCCCAATCGTCTATACTTCCGCCATCAAGGGTGTGGCGACGTTGGACATCAATAAGCCCGGCACCGAAATCAACCCTTTATTAGACACCATCCTCGAGAAGATACCGGCTCCCGCCATCAATCGGGACGCCCCCTTACAAATGTTGGTGCTTGCGCTGGCCTACGACTCCTACAAAGGCAAGATGGGCATCGGCAAGCTCCAATCCGGCTCTATCGCTCGCCGGCAACAGGTTGTGACGATCGTGAAGGACGGCGCGCTGGTCACAGGGCGGGTGTCGGATCTTTCGGTATTCTCCGGGCTCGATCGCACGGATGTCGAGCAGGCGGAGGCCGGCGAGATCGTCGCCATCGCCGGGTTGGAGGAGGTCAATATCGGGGACACCATCGCCGATGCCGCCAATCCGTTCGCGCTGCCGCGCGTCACGATCGATGAACCTACCGTGCAGATGACCTTTTCGGTGAACAATAGTCCCTTTGCCGGCCGTGAAGGGAAATATCTCACTTCCCGTCACCTCCGGGAACGCCTATTCAAGGAACTGGAAACAAACGTGTCGCTCCGGGTTCAGGAGACGGACAGCGCGGATCGATTTCTCGTCGCCGGTCGTGGCGAATTGCACCTCGGCGTCCTGATCGAGCAGATGCGCCGCGAAGGCTATGAGCTCCAAATTTCTCAGCCAGAAGTCATCCTGCACCGAGACGGCGACACCGTAACGGAGCCCTACGAAGAGTTGACGGTGCAGGTTCCCTCGGAATACCAGGGACCGGTCATCGAAGAAATCGGAAAGCGCCGCGGCGAACTGCGGCACATGAAGCTGGTGCATTCGGAAGGCACCGCCAGCGAGATGCACATCGAGTATCACATCCCGACGCGGGGCATCATTGGATTGAAGAATATTCTTCTAGCGAAGACCCGCGGCACGGTCATCCTGCACCATGTATTCAGCGGATATGCGCTGGCGGACGAGAAGGCGCTGCTCGTCGCTCCGCACGGTTCATTGGTCGCATTCGAGGCGGGCACCAGCACCGCCTATGCATTGTTCATGACCCAGGAGCGGGGCGAACTGTTCATCGGCCCCGGCATAGAGGTTTACCAGGGCATGGTCGTCGGACAGAACAGCCGGGACGAGGATTTGGACGTCAACGTGTGCAAACAGAAACAGCTGACCAACATGCGCGCCGCCGGGTCCGACGAAGCACTCGTCTTGACGCCGCCGCGAGAAATGACGCTCGAGTTCGCCATGGAATATATCGGCCAGGATGAATTGGTGGAAGTGACTCCAAAGAATCTCCGCCTTCGAAAGCGCATGCTGCATCCGGAAGATCGCCGTAAGGCCAAAAAAAGCGGCAAGTAACGAATCGACGCGGTACATCGCCAGCCGGCGCCTCATGAAGATACGAAAGAAAG
>DASTLA010000075.1:0-4434 GCA_035715525.1 Nitrospiraceae bacterium | reverse complement strand
GTCTCCCCAGGAGCGACGGCGAACGAGACTTCCTCGAGGACCCGCCGGTTCCCGAGTGTCAGGTAGACGTTCTCCAATGCAATCATCGACAGTGCGCTCCCACCGACCTCACGAAATCGCCATGAACAATTTCGTGATGAAGAAATCGGTCGCCAAAATGAGGATGGACGACGACACCATAGACTGGGTGGTGGACAGCCCTACGCCGACCGTGCCGCCTTTGGTGGAAAACCCGGCGTAGCACCCTACCATGGCAATCAGGAACCCGAACATGGCCGGCTTGACCAGCCCCAGGACGAGATCACGCTGGCGCAACGCTTCGAAGGCCCAAGACCAGTAGAAATAGGAATCGATCCCAAGATAGAGACGGGCCACCAGCCAGCCGCCGAACATCGCGACCCCGTCGGCGATGACCGTCAGCAGTGGGATCATCAGGAGGCAGGCGATCAGCCTCGTCGTCGCCAGTTTATGAACCGGGTCGGTCCCTTCGGCCCGCAAGGCGTCGATTTGTTCGGTCACGGTCATGGAGGCCAGCTCGGACGCGATTCCGGTCCCCACCCGGCCGGCAATCATCAAAGCAGCCAGCACTGGTCCCAACTCTCGGACAACGGACGTACTGATCAGCCTGGACACATAAATCATCGCTCCATAGGGCTCCAGCTGCACGGCGCCCTGCAGCGCCAGTACCATTCCGGTGAAGATGCCGGTCAGAACTACGATGAACAGCGACCCCACACCGATCCGGTCCATCTGAATGATCGTTTCCCGCAGGTAAAAAGGCGGTCTGGCAAGGTTGATCACCGTGTGCAGGCAGAGGAGGGTGAACTCCTGAACGACGAGCAAATATCCCAGGATCGAATCCCGGACGTGGTATACCGCGGTCACAGATAGCCCTCCCGCTCGGGTCCTTCCATTCGGATGTCATTATAGGAAAGACCTTACAAGGGAACAATGAAGATTAGAATAGCCTGTATTATGAAGGGGAGGGAGGGTCGTAGAGCCGCGGCACCCTGGGCCCTATTGCGCAGAGGACCTCGTAGGGAATGGTCTGCAGCCAGCCGGCCATTTCGGATGCCGAAATGGCCTCCTGTCCCTGCCGACCGATGAGCACGACCTCATCGCCCACCTTCGCGGCCGGACAATCCGTCACGTCTACCATGAGCATGTCCATGCAGACGCGGCCGATCACCGGAGCCCGCCGCCCGCCGATCAATACCATGCCTCGATTCGACAATAGCCGATTGTAGCCGTCTGCGTAGCCCACGGGGAGAACTGCAATCCGCGAGGCACGGCGAGCCACGAACGTTCGGTTGTAACTGACGCATTGCCCCGGTTGCAGGGCGCGGAGATGCGCGATCGTCGTGTGCCAGGCGAGGATCGGCTGCAGGCTGATCGAGCCGGCCATCCGGTCGAGGGTGTGGTAACCGTACAGCATGATGCCGGGACGGACGAGCCGGTAATGAGCGGTCCGATACATGAGGATGCCGGCGCTGTTGGCCAAATGGATGAGCGGAGGCTGTTGTGCTCGAGTGGCTAGCTGGGCCACCGCCGCGTCGAACTCCTTGATCTGCCCTTCCGTGTAGGTGGGGTCCGGATTGTCGGCATCCGCCAAGTGGCTCATGACCCCCTCGAGCCTGAGCTGGGATCGGAATGCCGGGGCGGCCGCAACGTCTTTCAAGTCGTCCTTGCTCAGGCCCAGCCGTCCCATCCCGGTGTCGATCTTGAGATGCACCGGGTAGGGGGAAGGGGCGGTGGGAAGGTTGCCCAGCGCAGCGGAAAACTGCTGAACCAGGTCCGTCCGGTAGAGCACCGGCGTCAACCGCCAGGCAATCAGTTCGGGGAAGTCCCTGGTGGTCACCGCTCCCATGACGAGCACCGGCGCCTCGATGCCGGCTGCGCGCAACGTCATGCCTTCTTCCACGCTCGCGACCCCAAAGCGAGTCACGTGGAGCCGTTCAAGGGCGCGCGTGACAGGGACGGAGCCATGTCCATAGGCATTGGCTTTGACCACGGCCAAGATCTCGCAGGATGGGGCGATGCAGGCTCGTACCTGGGTGACGTTATGCGCCAGGGCGCCAAGGTCGATGCGGGCGAAGGTCGAAGGAGAGTGGGAGAGATTATGCACGCAGTTCGGCTGCAGCGGAATGAAGAACTTAAACTTCTAGAATCTCGCTTTCTTTCTTTTTCAAGACCTCGTCGATTTTTTGGACGTACTGATCGGTGAGCTTCTGGATTTCGGCCTCCGACTTCCGCAGTTCGTCCTCGGTCAGCTTCGCATCTTTTTGCAATTTCTTCAATTCATCGTTGCCATCCCGCCGGAAGCCTCTGACTTGCACTTTGACGTCTTCGCCGTGCTTCTTGCACACCTTGATGAGCTCCTTGCGACGCTCTTCGGTCAGCGGCGGTAGCGGGATGCGGATCAATTTTCCATCGTTCGACGGCGTCAGTCCCAAATCCGACGCCATAATCGCCTTTTCCACTTCCTTGATCAGGTTTTGCTCCCAGGGTTGCACCGTAATCAACCGGGCTTCCGGTGTCCCGATGTTCGCTACCTGCTTGAGGGGCGTGAGCGTTCCGTAATAATCCACCTTGATGCCGTCCAATAAGGCCACGGAGGCCCGGCCGGTGCGGAGCCCTGCCAAGTCCCTCTTAAGGTGTTCCAGGGCGTGATCCATTTTTTCCGTAATCTTTTGCTTCACCGTCTGTGTGGTCGACATGCTCGCTCTCCCTACCGGCTTCCGACCGTCACGACCGTGCCGATCGGATCCCCTTGAACCACGCGCTTGAAGTTGCCCTTTTCCTTCAAGTTGAACACGATCAAGGGGAGGCGGTTGTCCATGCAGAGGCTGATCGCGGTGCTGTCCATGACTTTGAGGTTTTGATTGAGGATGGAGATGAACGGAATCTCCGAATACATCTTGGCCTGCGGATTCTTCACCGGGTCGCTGTCATAGATGCCGTCGACCTTGGTGCCCTTCATGATCACTTCGGCTCCAATCTCCATGGCCCGCAGGGAGGCTGCCGTGTCGGTCGAGAAATAGGGATTGCCCGTGCCTCCGGCAAAAATGACGACGCGCTTTTTTTCCAAATGCCGGATGGCACGGCGGCGAATGTACCCCTCGGCGAGTTGACGCATTTCGATGGCCGATTGCACGCGCGTGCTGACGCCCTTGCGTTCCAAGGCATTCTGCAAGGCCAACGCGTTGAGCACCGTCGCCAGCATGCCCATGTAGTCGGCCGAAGCGCGTTCCATGCCTCGGGCACTGGCGGCGATCCCGCGGAAAATATTGCCGCCGCCGATCACGACGGCGACTTCCACGTCCATCGCGACGACGTCGGCAATTTCTTCTGCGAGTCCTTCGAGAATCGATGGCTGGATGCCGTATCCCTGCTCACCGGCCAGCATTTCTCCGCTGACTTTCAGCAGGATGCGCCGGTATTTGGCAGAGCTCATGCTTGGCCTAATTGGTAACGCGTAAACCGGCGGATGTTCATGTTCTCGCCGATCTTGGCGATCTTTTGCGACAACAAATCTTTGATGGTCACGGAAGGATCTTTGATGAAGGCCTGTTCGATCAAGCAGCTTTCCTGAAAAAATTTCTCCAGTTTGCCCTCGACGATTTTCGGCCAGGCGGCAGGCGGCTTGCCCATTTCTTTGGCTTGTGCCTCGTAAATGGACCGCTCTTTGGACACGACGTCGCCCGATATATCCTCTCGCCGCACATAGGAAGGACTGGCAGCAGCCACCTGCAGCGCCAGGTCGTTCACGAAGGTTTTGAATTCTTCGTTTCGCGCCACGAAATCGGTTTCGCAATTCACCTCGATCAGCACGCCGATTTTTCCACCCGCGTGAATGTACGCGTGAATCAGGCCTTGGTTGGTTTCGCGCCCTGCTTTTTTTTGGGCGGCCGCCAAACCCTTTTGGCGCAGGAAATCGACTGCCTTGTCGACGTCGTTGCCGTTTTCGGCTAAGGCTTTTTGACAATCCAGGATGCCCGCGCCGGTTTTCTCTCGCAACTCTTTGACTAGCTCACTCAAACTTGCCATGGACTCCTCGGTTCTCTCGAACGACGTTCTCGGCACAAGCTCTACGATCGTATCGTGTTCTAAACTCGTGCGTGTGTGTTGCGATGGTTGTCGGTTGTTCGTGACGCCTTAGGATACTGCAGGCACGCTTTCCAGGCTCATGGCCGGCTTGTCGCCGGCAGGGGCCGCAGCGAACTCCGTTTCATCCTGCTGAGCGCGGAGGTGAGCGCCTTCCAGACAGGCATCCGCGATACGGGAAATAATCAATTTGATCGATCGGATGGCGTCGTCGTTTCCAGGGATCGGGTACTGGATGTTGTCGGGATCGCAATTGGTATCGACAATGGCGATGACCGGAATCTCCAAGCGGCTCGCCTCGAGCACCGCGATGTGCTCGATACGCGTATC
>DASTLA010000074.1:0-2493 GCA_035715525.1 Nitrospiraceae bacterium | reverse complement strand
GTGCCGCGGTGCTTCTCCGGGGAGGAGCCATCGGCGCATTGTTGACCATGGGTTTTCTCTTCGCCTCGGTCGACTACTCGTCGCTTCGCGTGTTGGTCGTGCCGCTTTCCAATCTGCCTCTACTCGCGTTGGCCTACTATCACCTCCTTCGACCGCAGGGCCAGTCGTTCAGCAACGGGTTTGGATTGCGCATCGAGCCGCACCATCTCGGACGACTGGTGCTTGCGGTGCTCGCCGTCGTCTCCGCGGGCCTCATGGGCGAATGGATCATGGGCCGCATCGCCGAACCGCTCAAATTATCGAGCCACTGGACGGAATGGTTCGATGCGGATCTAGTGTGGGGGCCGCCGTCGGTTCTGGCGATCAGCCTCCTGGAATACGTGATATTCGCTCCACTCTTTGAGGAACTGGCCTTCCGGGGACTCTTGTTCGGCGTGCTGCGCAGACGGTTTCGCTTTGTGCCTGCCGCCCTCGTCAGCGCGGCGATCTTCGCCGTTGCACATGGCTACGGAGTCATCGGTTTCTTCAGTGTGTTATGGAGCGGGATCTTATGGGCATGGGCCTACGAACGGACGGGGAGTCTATGGCCGGGGGTGATCGGACACGCCGCCAACAATCTGCTTGTCTGTCTCAGTGTCATGGCGCTCCTCCGGCCGTAGGTCCGGCTGACTCCTGCCTGCTTCTCCCAGGCTGCACTTCATCCGTGGAAACCTTGGCCGGAGCGTGATCGCGACGAACTTAGGAGGAATTATATGCGGGGTCGCACGGTGACGATGAGAATTTGTGCGGGTTTCCTGCTTGCATTGCGCCAGCAATGTCGGTGGCCGGCTGGGATGCAGGCGGCATCGCCTCGTTTGAGTTGGTGAATTTCCTCTTCCAAGGTCAATTCCATGCTCCCCTGCAGCACGACCGCCAGCTGTTCTCCTGTTCGGGCATAGGGCTTATGGCCGCTCCTTCCGCCCGGCCGAATGGTGATCACCATCGGCTCCAACTGGCTGTCTTCATTCGTCGGTCCCAGCGTCTCGATTTTGGCCTGTGACCATTCGCTCTGAATGACGGGCCGTGCTTGAGACCGAATGACCGCCGGGAGGGAAGGATCCATGGCTCGAAAGAATTCTCCCAACGTGATCCCGAGTGCGGCGGCAATCTTCTCTGTAGAGGCAATCGAAGGGGAGGCTTGGCGAAGTTCGACTTGCGAGATAAAGCTCGGCGAAAAGCCGCACTTGTCGGCTAAATTTCTTACCGAAAAATGACGCGATTTCCTGAACCGGCGAACAAGGTCTCCGACATGTACCTCTTTGCGGTTCACTTGCGGCATCCTCCTCCTGAGGATGTAAGACGACTGCCCTACCGCGCGTCCTGTATGTCGCCAACCCGGACCATCTCTAGCATGTTTTGTGAAATGCCGCAAGACGGTTCCCCCTGCGAACGGTGCCCTTTCTTGCCGTATAACAAAATGTTCTTTCCGGTCCCCCCGAGCGCGAAACGATGCCGAACCTAGGGAGGCACCTAGTACGTCCCCTGGTTCTGGCGCAGTTAACTGTCGTAAAGTTCTGTCCAGTATCACTGGACAGCCGATAGCCCAAGGGATATAACAAGGCTGCATCGGGAGGTGCTCCTAAGCGCGTTTTCGCCCCGATATATCCTGAGACCCGTGCCAACAGCTGAGGGACTAGTAGGTGGCCTCGTGAAGGATCGTACGTCCGTCGTGACATTGGCTATTTTTGTCGCAGCTTATGTGCTGTTATGGGTGACCGGCGTGACCAGCATGAAGCACCTGGTCGGGCATGTCGTCGCGCTCTACCTCATATCGTGGGGCCTGTATACGCTGTTGTCGGATCTGCCGCGAGCCGAAATTAGAACCCGCTTTGTCCTCATAACTGGGTCCTTGCTGATCACGACGGGCCTGTTGGAGATTCCCTCGGCGGTGGGACTGCTCGACTATCGAGAAATCGTTCCTCCCCGGACCACTGAGCTCTGGACCAAACCGGAATATCTGGTCGATCAGGAATTGATCTGGATCCGCAAACCATTTTCCCGGCAAAAGGGAACGTATGTGAGAGGGAACATCGGAGACGCCATTTGCTCCGAGGCAAGCGTCGGGCAAGAGTTCGATCTCCGGTACGACCGGCATGGGTTTCGGAATGAGTCGGATCTGGAAAGGGCCGATATCGCCGTCATCGGAGATTCCTATGTGGAGGCCCCGATGATTAAGCATTCCGACCTCCTGACCAGCCGGTTGGCCCAGCTGCAAAGAACGAGCGTGGCGAACTTAGGACAGTTGGGGTACGGCCCCCAACAGGAGCTCGTCGTATTGAAGCGGTATGCGGTGCATCTTCAACCGAAGACGGTGGTGTGGGTGTTTTTCGAGGGGAACGATTTGGACGGCGTCAAAGCCTACCATGAACGAGCCGCCATGGTTGCATCAAGGGATAAACTCGACGCCTTCTGGGAACGCTCGCTTACAAGAAGCATTCTTTCTCGATTTTTAGT
>DASTLA010000073.1:0-8850 GCA_035715525.1 Nitrospiraceae bacterium | reverse complement strand
CTTGAGAAAACACGGTGTCGAGCCGGAGTTGCCGCCCCAACGTTGTTCGGGAACACCGATTGAGACGTACGGGCATATGGATATTGTTCGCGAGCATGCCCGATTCAATCTCGACTCATTGGCCCCCTACGATCAAGTCGTGACCGGATGCGCTTCTTGTACCTTCATGCTGAAGGACTATGCCAAGTTGTTTCAAGACGGCGACCAGAGGGCCAAGGCGGAGCAACTGGCGGCGAAAGTCGTGCATCTCGCGGAATTCGTCGCTTCTTCGCCGCGCCAGCCGGTGATGGGAGCGAGAAGCCCCAGGACCGAACGCATCACGTACCATTCCTCCTGTCACTTGAGGGCGGCTGGGGTAACCGCGCAACCTCGGCGGATTCTGGCCGGACTTCCCAATACCGACTTTGTGGATATGATCGATGCCGACCGCTGTGCCGGCGGGGCCGGAACGTATATGGTGAAGGATTACGACACCTCGCAGAAGATCTTCGACCGCAAACGGCGGAATATCGAGCAGTCCGGGGCCGAGACCGTAGCGACGAGCTGTCCGGCCTGTATGATTCAACTCAACAATGGACTGAGAGGTTCGGTGAGGGTGAAGCATCTCGCGCAGGTCTTGCAGGACGCCTATGAAGCCGGAGACCGAAATCCGGCGCGGGAAGCGTGAGCGGCGGCATGGCATTTCGAAAGGCGGATCTGGTTTTCGTGGTGCTAGCCCTGCTGGTGGTCGGGGGGGTCGCGCTGTTGCCCTCGCCCCGGGACCGCAATCCCAAGGTGCCGGCTACGGCCGAACATCAATCCGCCAAGGAAGAGAAGGATTGCCTTACCTGCCATCAGCCAGGTGCCGTGCGGCCGTTGCCTGCCCGGCATCCGAAGCGACAGGATTGTCTCCAGTGCCACGCGAAGGGGGAAGGGTCTAGGAGCGCAGGATAGAGGAGAAGACGTGATGCTGAAAGTACTGATTCTCGGTTCGACATTGCAAAAATTGGTGCCGGAGACAGAGCTGGAGATCGACTTGCCCGGCCCGATGCCGGTGAAGAAACTCATTGCGGAGCGTGAGGAGCTGCTGGGCTCCCTCGCTCCCTTTGCGCAGCAGGGAGAGTTGCTCGTCACGGTGAATAAGAAAGTCAGCACCCTCGACTCAATGGTGAAAAACGGCGACGTGCTCAAACTCTCGCACCAATCCCGGGCCTCGTACGATGGGACGAGAGATATTCCCACCTAACCATTCGCGCAGTCTCCCGACCAAGGCTGCCAGCCCGCCAACCTGTCCGAGGAATTTCTAGGGACCCGCCTAGTCGGTTTCTCGATGCGTTCGACGGTACAGTGTCTCCATGAGGAAGATCTATACATGGTCGGTGAGTGTCGCCATCTCGGTCTCCGGCCTCGCCGTTGCGCTGGGGCAAATCTATCCGGCCCTTGCCCAGATCCAGCCGCCTGCCTCTCAAGGGGCAGCACAGGAACCGGCACCGCCGGTACCGATCGATCCACCAAGGATTGACCCAGGTATCGTCCAGCAACCCAAGACGAATCCTCCTCCCGGATCGGTGGTGAAGCCCCCGGTTGTCGATCCGGAGATGGCCGTGGACCCGGAAAGCCGCGAGGCGCCAGCCATTAAGGCGAATCCACCGACACCGGAAAAACTTGTGCCGCCTCCCGCACCGCCCGAGCCTGTTCCGATACCCCCACGCATCCCCGCTCCCTCGCCCTAGTAAGTGGGCGAGCGGAAGGCGAGGGGATGCTTTTTCGAGCCTCAGTCGAATTTCCGCCGTGGGCGACTCATTCATCTTCATCATCTCAATGGAGGACAGCATGAAGGTCATCACAAATGTGGAAGGCAATCCCGCAGAAGGTTACCGAGTGGTCGGCGATATCGTGGGCACCACCACGCGCCAATTTAAGCCCGAGGATTCTGCGATGGACGTCGCGATCGAACTGGTGAGCGGGCATATGGCCGGAGCACCGGTCGTGGGACGGGATTATGAGTTTCTCGGGTTCATCAACGAAGGCGATGTCATTCGTGCGATCGACCGTGGCACCGATCTCCGCCAGGCGCAGGCGCAGGACATTATGAATTCGGCGTTCGTCGCGGTGAAAGAGGACACGTCCTTGAATTGTGTCGCTCGTCTGTTCGAAATGGGATTTCAGATTCTGCCCGTCGTCCAGGACGGTAAGGTTACTCGATCGATTACTCGGCACGACCTGCTGCGTGCGCAGCTCGGACTCGGCCCCTCGATCGATGAAGGAGCCGCAGGGTAAACGATTCCAGCCGGTTCATGATCGCCGCTTCGTGCGATGAGTCGGAGCGGCGGTCAACGGATCGTCCGGCCAGTGATGCCGCGGGTACCGGCCGCGCAATTCCTTCTTGACGTCCTGGTAGGTCGATCGCCAAAAGCCGTCCAGATCCTTCGTAATTTGGACCGGACGCCCAGCGGGCGACAGCAAGTGCATCATCACGGGCACCTTTCCCCCGGCTAGGCGAGGCTGCTCCTTGCAGCCGAACATTTCCTGAAGGCGGACCGCGAGTACCGGGGTGTCGCCCTCCCCGTAATCCAACCGAATCCGCGAGCCGCTCGGCACCGTCACATGTGTCGGAGCAAGCCGTTCCAATTCGTTTCGTTGCGACCAAGTCAACAGCGACTCCAGGGGCTTGGCGAGGTCGAGACGCCGGACTTGCGCGAGGCTGGTGAGACCAGTCAGAAATGGTCCCAACCAATGCTCGAGGCTATGCATCAATGACGCATCCGAGACATCCGGCCAGTCGGGATCCAGCCGACGCAGGAACGACACCCGCGCCTGCCATTGTCGGAGTTCCGGCGACCAAGGCAGGCACGCCACTCCCGCTTCTCTGATGCCTGTGATTAAAGCCGTCGCCACTTGCTGAGGATCAGGATCAGGCAGCCCTCGATCCTCGAGGATGAGTTGACCGATTCGGCGCTGTCGCCTGGCCCGAACCGATTGAGTCTGGGCATCCCATTCCAAAATCTCGGCGACACGAATCTGCTCGCGACAATGTAGCTCGAGTTGGGGAAGGCTGATTGGAGCCGCGAGGAGGATCCGCGCCCAATCGGACGAACCGTCCAACTCGGCAATTACCAGATATGGCTCCTCGGAGAGAGGCTCGACCTGATGGAACGACGCACCGCGGCCGTTCGCGAGCCGGTAGCGTCGTTCAGATCCTGGCATGCGTTGCGCAATGCGATCCGGGTAGGCATAGGCCAGCAAGGGGCCCAACAGGTCCTGTGCTGCTGTTGCGGCAGGCCCCGGGGGCAATTGCCCGCGCCATTGTCCTGCCGCTCGTCGTACCCGTTGCGCGACCGCGCGATTGATCGCGGCGCCCCCTAGATGGTCCCGGACGCCCTGCAACGCTTCCACTCGAAGCCTGAGATCGGCGTTGCTCCACTGCGGCCCGCCCGACAGCAGATCTCGCTCGCTCAGCAACGCCGCAAGGTCGCAGGCCAAGTCTCGCCAGCCTTCCGATGCAGCTCGGACCAACATATGGGCCAAACGCGGGTGGACCGTCACGCGCGCCAGCTGTCGACCGTGAGGCGTGAGTCGGCCGCCGTCATCTAGCGCACCCAATTGCACCAGCAGACCGCGGGCCTGCGCGAGCGGGCCCGCCGGCGGCGGATCGAGCCAGACCAACTCGGCTGCCTCATGGGCGCCCCACTCGGCCAGATCCAAGGCCACTGTCGCCAAATCGGCCTCCAAGATCTCGGGTACTCGATGCGGAAGAAGCGCCTGCTGTTCCGCAGCGGTCCAGAGCCGATAGCACACCCCCGGAGCGGTGCGGCCGGCGCGCCCGCGTCGTTGATCGGCGGCATCCAGCGTCACGCGCACCGTTTCCAAGCGCGACAGACCGCTGCGAGGATCGAAGCGAGGGATACGCATCAGTCCGGAGTCGATCACGACCCGGATGCCGTCGATCGTCAAACTGCTCTCGGCGATCGACGTGGCCAGCACGATCTTGCGCCGCCCGGCATCGGCTGCGCGGATGGCTCGCTCTTGTTCCTCCAGCGGCAGATCGCCGTGCAGCGGCGCAAGCAGCACATCGGGTCCCAACCGGGCGTCGACCAATTCCCGCTCCACTCGTCGAATTTCCGCCATTCCCGGCAGGAACACCAACACGCTTCCGGAGTCTCTCGCCAATACCTGTTTGATCATCCGTACCACGGCGGAGTGGACCGGGCCGTCGATCGGTCGGTCGAGCAGGTGGGTGACAATGGGGAACTCGCGGCCTGGACAGGAGATGGTGGCCGCGTCCGTCAAGAGGCGGGTGACGGCGTCGCAATCCAGTGTGGCCGACATGATCAATAGTCGGAGGTCGGGCCGGAACAGTCGTTGTGACTCGCGGGCGAAGGCCAGTCCCACGTCGGCTTGCAGGTTCCGTTCATGGAACTCGTCAAAAATGACGACGCCATAGGACTCCAGCGACGGGTCCTGTTGCAAGAGCCTCGTGAGAACGCCTTCGGTGACGACTTCGATGCGAGTCGCGGAAGTGATCTTGGTATCGTGCCGGATGCGGTATCCGACCCTGCGGCCGACCGGCTCGCCCAGCGCCTGGGCCATAAAGGACGCGGCGACCCGTGCTGCAAGCCGTCGTGGTTCCAAGAGCACGATCTTGCGCCCCGCGAGCCAGGCTTCCTGCATGAGCGCCGGTGGGACGCGCGTGGTCTTGCCCGCTCCCGGTTCGGCGGTGAGCAGCACATCTTTCCCTGCGGCCAGCGCGCCGCGCAGTGCAGGCAAGGCCTCTTCTATCGGCAAGCGATCCATGGACGGGCTCGTTCCCCCTGGAGAGCTTATAGCAGATCTTGTATAGTGCGCTCGACGGACAGGAGCGGTTCCCCGGATATGAGAAATGACACGATGTCCCATCTAACCTGGACGAAAGAGAAGCCCAAGACTGCCGGTTGGTATTGGTGGCGGGGTTTGGCACAGGAGACCGAGCCGCTCATCCTGTTCGTGGACGAGGTGGGATATTTCCAATGGCCCGACGGCGCCTCACAGGAAGTGGGTTTGACAAAAGGCGAGTGGGCCGGCCCGCTCGACCCGCCCAAGGACCTCGCCACGTGACATTGCCCCCTGTCTGCGAGCCGGCCCTGCTCGAGCGATTCCTCAAAGCCGAAGCCATGGCTCTCTGGACCGTGCGCGCCGCCAAGCTGCGCGACATTCCCCCCCATGTCCAACGATTTCTCGACCGTCATGAAGCCGACGAAGTAGAACATCTCCGTCGGTTCGAGGCCCTGTTGGACAAACCACCGCGCGAACGGCTGGACTTGCCTCAGGTGCCGGCAAACTGGGAAGCTTTGGCGGTTCAATTGTTCGGATATGAAGCGCTGGGACTCGAGTTTGCCAAACTGCTCGTTTCGCTGCGACCGGATTTGAGCGTGATTCTAGAGGACGAAGCGGTTCACGTGGAGTTCTTCGAGCGCGAATTGACCAACATCCTCGCCTTGGGGGATGGACGGGCCAGGCAAGCGCGCGTTACGGCAGGAGCCTGGTGGAAGAAGCTGCCGCGAACGCTGGACCGCTACCTGGGCGATGCGACGCTGGCGCCGCATCGAACCGCCGTCGGTCGGCAGATCCTCTCCGCCATCGAGGACCGCTTTATCGGGCTGGGACTGCTGGCCTCGGCTACGGAGGGATAACACGTCGAAGGTGGACGTTCGGACTGGACTGCTCGGTTCTAGGCCGGCGCGGTGACCAGCCCGCCGACGGCGCCCATCTTGCGGAATTTTTGGTCCCGTTGAGCCAAAAGTTGATCGGTGGGGAGTTCACAGAGGGAGTACAAGTGGTTGGTAAGAGCTTTGGCGACACGGTCTGCCACGGCACGCGGGTCTCGGTGCGCGCCGCCCAATGGTTCTGGAATCACTTCGTCGACGATGCCAAGGCTGATGAGATCCTGGGCCGTCATTCTGAGCGAGGCGGCTGCATCCGGCACCTTCGCCGGATCGTCGTAGAGGATTGCGGCACAACCCTCGGGAGAGATCACCGAATAGACGGAATGTTCCAGCATGAAGATACGATCGCTCACGCCGAGTGCCAAGGCACCGCCGCTGCCCCCTTCGCCGATGACGATGGAAATGATCGGAACAGTCAATCGTGACATGACCAACAGATTGCGCGCGATGGCTTCCGCCTGCCCGCGCTCTTCAGCGCCGATTCCGGGATAGGCACCGGGGGTATCGATAAAGGTCATGATGGGGCGGCCGAACTTTTCCGCCAGCCGCATCAACCTGAGTGCCTTGCGGTAGCCTTCGGGGTTGGGCATGCCGAAGTTTCGCTGCATGCGCTCCTTCAGGGTTTTGCCCTTTTGATGGCCGATGATCATGACGGACCGCTCGTTGAAGCGAGCAAAGCCCCCCACGATGGCTCGGTCGTCGCCGAAGGCGCGATCGCCATGGAGCTCCAGAAAGTCCCGGCAGAGCTCTGCGATATAATCGAGTGTGGTCGGGCGTTGTGGATGGCGGGCCAATTGCGTGCGTTGCCAGGGAGTCAGGCTACTGTAGAGCTCATGTTCGACCTGCGCGAGTTTGGTGCGCAGCTTCCGAATTTCGTCCTGAGTGCCGGCCTTCGGAGATTCGGCGGACGCCAGCTTCTCGATCTTTTCCTCGAGCTCGCGGATCGGCTTTTCAAAATCGAGATAGTCTCTCATAGGACGGTCCCCCTTACGGGATTGCCCAGGTTTCCGATCAGGATACCAAAGTAATAGTGCCCTTGCCTAGCACTTCCTCAATATCTGCGACAAAGTGTTCGCTCGGCGTGATTTTCACGTCGGGGAGCGGCGCGGTTTGCGCCTCCAGCGTCGGCCCCAGAGACATGACGAGAGAGACGCTCGAGGAACCGGGGTGCTTTTGAAAGACCTGCCGGAGGACCGGCAATCGGGTCGACATGCCGGGCTTGTCGGCAAGCCGGATGGTGACTTTGGAGATGTTCTTCGTTTGCAATTCGGCCAAGGGCTCGATCTTGCTCCCGCGAAGCTTGGTCCCCTTATCGCCTCGATCCACCGTGCCCGTCAACCGCACGACACGTTCCGGCACGATGAGGTCGGCGCTGTCTCGATAAAGGTCCGGGAAGGCTATCACTTCCACCATCCCGTGTAAATCCTCGAGCGTCACGTAGGCCATGCGGTCTCCTTTTTTGGTCAGCATGGTCTTCACGGCTGTAATGATGCCGCACAGTTTGACTTCACGCCCATCCGGCACGTCGCCGACCTGCTCGGTGGTCGTGGTCGAGAAGAGGCGGATGGCCGCTTCATACCGTGCCAGGGGATGCGCGCTGATGTAAAAACCCGTGAGCTCCCGCTCGTACTTCAGGAGCTCGCCTTGACTCCATTCGGGCACGTCAGGAAGCGCGGGCTCCTCCAACGCGTGGGGGGCGCCGCCCCCCTCCTCTCCGAAAATGCTGGTCTGCCCGATCGCCCGCTCCTTGTGAATCGCCGCACCTTCCTCCATGGCCTGGTCGAGCACGGCCATGAATTGGGACCGGCGCCCTCCGGTCGAATCAAACGCTCCGGCCTTGATCAGTCCCTCCATCATCCGTTTGTTGAGTTTGTGGAGGTCCACGCGGCGGCAGAAATCGAAAAACGAGCGGAACGGCCCGGTGCGGTTTCTGGTCTCGATGATCGATTCGACCGCCCCTTCGCCGACATTTTTGATGGCCGCCAGCCCAAATCGGATGCCGCCGTCAACGACGGCGAAGTATTGTTGGCTCTGGTTCACATCCGGCGGCAAGACCGGAATCCCGAGGCCGCGGCATTCCGTGAAGTACCCGACGATCTTGTCCGCGTTCCCCATGTCGCTCGTCATCAAGGCGGCCATGAACTCAGTCGGGTAATGCGCTTTCAGATAGGCGGTCTGATAACACACGACGGCATAGGCCGCCGCATGTGATTTGTTGAAGCCGTAGCCCGCGAACTTTTGGATCAGCTCATAAAGCTTCTGCGCCTTCTTTTCGGGAATCTTTTTCCCTTTGGCCCCCTCCAAGAACTGCACGCGGAGCTTTTCCATCTCCTCCGGCTTCTTTTTCCCCATTGCGCGGCGCAGAATGTCGGCTTGGCCGAGGGAGAATCCGGCCACCTTGTTGGCGATCGCCATGACCTGTTCCTGATACACGATCACGCCGTACGTGTCCTTGAGGATCGGCTCGAGCTCCGGGGTCTCGTACGAGATGGGGATCTTCCCTTGCTTGCGCTTGATGAAATCCGGGATCAGGTCCATGGGACCTGGCCGATAAAGTGCGATGATGGCGATGATATCCTCGAACCGATCCGGTTTGAGCCCCACGAGTAAGTCGCGCATGCCCGAGCTTTCCAGCTGGAACACGCCGGTGGTCTTACCGGAAGACAGCAGGGCAAAAGTCTCAGGATCGTCGAACGGCAGCTGCTCGACCGACAGGGGCCGGCGTTCCGGATGGCCTTCGTTCACCAGCGCTTCCGCGCGGTGTATCATGGTGAGCGTCTTCAAACCGAGGAAATCGAACTTCACCAGGCCGATCTTTTCGACGTCGCCCATCGAGTACTGGGTGACGATTTCGTCCTTAGGTCCTTTATAGAGGGGCACGTGCTCGGTCAGCGGCTCGTCGGAGATCACGACGCCGGCTGCATGGGTGGAGGCATGGCGAGCCAGTCCTTCGAGGGACTGGGCGACCGACATGAGTTCCTTGACCTTGTCGTCCTTTTCGACGAGTTCCCGCAACCGAGGTTCCTGCTCGAGCGCCTTGTCGAGCGTAATCTTGAGATCGTCCGGGACGAGTTTCGCGATGCGGTCCACCTCGGCATAGGGCATCTCCAGGACGCGGCCGACGTCGCGAATCGCGGCCTTGGCTTTCATCGTGCCGAACGTGATGATC
>DASTLA010000072.1:0-12500 GCA_035715525.1 Nitrospiraceae bacterium | reverse complement strand
CAAGCTGATAGGACATGAGCTCATCAAAGAGCGCCATACCCACGGCATGGCTTTCCTTCCGAATCCGCAAACCCGGAAGCGTACGCGGTATTAGCCAGCCTTTCGGCTGGTTATTCCCCACTCGATGGTAGATTACCCATGTATTCCTCACCCGTTCGCCGCTTTACAAGTGTATTGCTACACCTTCTCGCTCGACTTGCATGTATTAGGCGCGCCGCCAGCGTTCGTTCTGAGCCAGGATCAAACTCTCATAAAGGTTCTTTACAATTTGGACCCGAGGGCCACCTTTTCAATACACCTTACCTTGCTCATTTCTCGCTCTATTCAGTTGTCAAAGAACAGCCGCGTTCTTCACGCGAGCCGCGCAATTTACTACGCGACGTACGACCCTGTCAATAGGGGTCAAAAACTTTTTTTGATCAGGTGTTCCTTAGAATCCGTCGCGGGACAACCGCATCGGCCACTAGGCTGGATCAAACGTTCATCTTTATATCAATCCGGGATTGTCGAGTCAAGCCTTGCTTTCAAAATTCGGATCACGCAGAGTGTTCACAAGATATGAGTTGGCTTTCACTCACGAGACGAAATCTTCTGAAACTGAGCGGACTCGTCACGGCGGCCGGCGCGGTCGGTGGTTGCGATGCCGTGGGGTCCGTCTTCGGGCGCATGTTCGCCATGCCGCCTCGCGAGACCAATTATTTTACGCCGACAAATAAATTTTATGTCGTGAACTATTCCGATTCCCCGTTCAACCTCTCGCGCGATCTGCGACAAGACGAATGGAAATGCACCGTCAAAGGCGACGTCAAGAAGCCGCTGACGCTCGGCTGGCGCGACGTCCTCAACCGGGACACGTTCGAGCAAGTCTCCACGCTTATGTGCATCGATACGCTCCCAGGCGGAGACAGCCTCGGCAATGCCCGCTGGCGCGGCATTTCGCTTAAGAAATTGTTGCAGGAAGCGGAGGTCGACGAAGAAACCACGCGCGACATCGTGTTTCGTGGAGCAGACGGCTACGACGACAGCATCCCGCTTGCACGGGCAATGCAGGACAACGTCATGCTCGCCTTCCTGATGAACGGTGAGAAACTCCCGAAGGAACATGGCTTTCCCCTGCGTCTGCTCGTGCCCGGACTTTACGGGATCAAGAACGTGAAGTGGATCATCGAAATCGAGGCCTATGCCGGCGACTACAAGGGCTACTGGCAGCGCAAGGGCTGGACGGACGACGGCACGATCAAGATTTTCTCTCGCATCGATTCACCGGGTCACTATCAAGCCCTGCGAGGCCCCGAACAAACCTTCCGCGGGATCGCGTTTGGGGGCCCGAACTCGATCAGTAAGGTGGAAATCAGTTTCGATGCGGCAAAGACGTGGGATTCCTGTGAGCTCGAAACTCCCATGTCGCCCTATTCGTGGGTGATCTGGAATTATAAGTGGCGTCCATCGAGGCGCGGGAAGTTCCAGGTGGCCGTCCGTGCGTGGGATACGGCGGGTCAATTGCAAATAGTGGATATCGTCCGTCCGCAACCGGCGGGCGCTAGCGGACTGCATACGATCATCGCGGACGTAGAAACGATAGAAGCCCGATCCGTCTAATTATCTCAGCAGGCTAAGGATTGGCTTCTCCTGTCGAGACTTCGGTCTTTGCGCGAGAAAACGTATTCGTGAACTGCTGCACCAGCGCCAGCACCCCTTTCCGCACTGCTTCAGGAACCTCTTCCTTCGGCCCATACCCCAAGATCGCTTGATTCCACAGCGCGCCGGGAAGGCGTTGTCTCGTATACGCGCCCGCGCTGCAATCGACATGGTAGGCGGCAATGTATTGATCACCGACGGTCCATACTTCGCAGGTCAAAAAACCGAGTTGCTGGGGCCGATCGGTTGCGTCGGCAGCCGGCCCGCTCGATGCTTCGAGAGCCACTCCCGGCACTCTGTTGAGAAGCGTCACCCGCATGAGGTCGGTGAGCCCGGATCGGCTGATACCCAAGCGCTCGGCCGTCCCTTGAGTTTGTGCTTCGACGGAGACAAATTTTTTGATCTGCCTCAAGTCGGCGAGCGCGCTCGCCTCGGGCTCCGCCCTGGCCCATGGCACCGTCGTGCTTATGCTTGTTCCAAGACAAGCCCACACCAGTGAGACGACCCATGCCGTTGCTCTACGCTTCCACATTGTCGTTCGACTCCGATGGCCACCCGACTTATCTATATTCCTATCCACCCTAGTGTGCCATATTCGCCGCCGTGGTTCATTGAGATTGTTTCGGCTCTCTGTTTTCCTACAGTGTCTCATCCTGTCTCGGTTGTCGATAAAAATCATGGGATCGGACTGAAGATGCAAGTTGGCCGATACGCTCTTCAGCGACGTCGGCCGACCATCGGTGTCCACTCGGAGCATCATCGAACCTCGACATGGCCGGACTTGCTTTCCGCTACATGTTCTGGCTACAGAGAACGATCATTTCGGGAGGACGTATGCCATCATTGCTGTTTTTCGTTCTGGCGATGTTCGCCGGCGTCGCCGCCTGTGCGGGCTCCAGCGCAACCCATCCACCGGCCTCCGGAAGGGCGGCTTCCCATGGAATACAGGGCAATCCGCCGCAGCAGACCGCGACAAACCAACCGATGCGCCGGACTGTCGCGCTTCCCGATGTCCGTTTAAGCATACTGGAGGGGGGCTCGGGAGATCCGATCATCTATGTCCACGGAGTGGTCACGACGAGCAATATCTTCACGAACTATTTGACTGCCTACTCGCCGGCCTACCGGGGGATCGCCGTCGATCTCAGAGGCTATGGCGATTCGGAGTCCACCGGCTCGAACATCGACCAATTCGTCGCCGATCTCATTGCCCTCGCCGATCGTCTCGGAATTGAGAAACCGGTCTGGGTAGGCGTCTCGATGGGAGGTATGATCCTCCAGCGGCTCGCCCTCGGCCATCCGAACCAAGTGCGGGCGCTCGTGTTGGTCTCCACGACCGACGGCGCGATGATTCTGGAAAAGGACCTGCCGGCGATCGGCGCGCCGCGCGACTATCGAGAGGTGTCGAAAAACATCATTGTGGAAAGTTTTCCACCGGGGACCAATCCGAAGGTCTATCAGCCGCTTCTCGATCGCATACCGACCTGGAACGGTGATGTCCTGCGTGAGGCCTTGACGTCTATGTCCCGTTTCAATGTGCATGGGCGACTGACCGGCATCTCAGTTCCGACGCTGATCATGGTCGGCGCGAAGGACGACGTCTCGACTCCTGCCATTGCGAAGGGCATCAGGGATCAAATCGCTGGATCGCAGCTCGTCGAATTCGATACGGGGCACTTTATGATGGCGGAGAACCCCGAGCGTTTCCACGTCGAGTTGGGAAAGTTCCTCTCTACGCTTCCTCGCTGAGCCTTGAGGCCGAGGCAGATCTTCGCCGGCGGGGTCGTCCGTCTTCCGGAAATGCCTTGCCGCCCCCTCCGAGACGCAGAAGCCGCAGTTCCTCCGCCTTCAATTCCCGCCATTGTCCCGGTGCGAGGCCTCCCAAGCGGATCGGCCCGATGGCAACGCGCACCAGCCGCAGCGTCGGATGCCCGATCGCCGCAGTCATGCGGCGCACCTGGCGATTCATTCCCTCGCGGAGCGTCATCTCCAGCCAACAGGTGGGGACGGTCTTGCGGAATCGGATCGGGACCGGACGCGGCGTCAAAGCCGGCGTTTCCTCCAATCGTGTGACTTGGGCGGGACGAGTACGAGCGCCGCTCACCGCCACGCCCTTGCGCAGGCGTTCAAGCGCCGCTTCCTCAGGAATCCGCTCGACCTGCACCCAGTAGGTCTTGGGCAACTTGTGGTGTGGATCGGTGATGCGGTGCGACAGACGACCGTCGGACGTCAGCAGCAGCAGGCCCTCGCTATCGCGATCCAACCGACCTGCGGCATAGACGCCACGCACCTGTATATAGTCGGATAGGGTCGGACGTCCGTCGGGATCGGTGAAACAGCACAGGACATCGTAAGGCTTGTTGAATGCGAGTGTACGTGTGCGCCGCTCGGGATCAGAACAGTCGCTTGAATCGCGCGGCATACTCTTCCGGCGGCACAGGCATGGGAAACAGCGTCGACTTGCCCTCCGATACGATGCGAGTCCGGATCAGCAGGCTCCCATCGTCTTCGATCGTCAACTCCTGGTCGGTGGTGGAAACCACGGCGACCGGTTCTGGGACATCGTCGATTTGGACACGCATACGCTGGATCGTGATGTGGTTCGGACGGCACTCAACCTTGTCGTCTGGCTGAAGATCCAGCTCGTGGGCCGCTATCGCACCCTCATGCCGATTGATTAATTCCAGCGTATCGTCTTGCAGGACTTCCACGCGCTCGGCACCGGGCACGAGTTCGGATCTCTCGGAGAGGCCGAGCATGGCATTGAGCGTCAACTTGGAATTGCGATTACGGTAGAAGTCCACCGACCCGGGCAGAGGCTCTCCATATAGCTCGTAGACGCCGCCGATCTTGGGGCATTCGGGCGCTGCCAGCGTGGGCTTGAGGTTTTGGCTCGGGGGGCGAGAAGGGGGCGTCTGGCAGCCCGCAGCGAGGATCAAACAGATCATCGCCGGCATCCAAACGCTCATCTTCATGGACAGGGCGGGCATGTACTGAGTCTATCGAAGCGTTCCGTTGCTTGTCCAGGCAGGAATATCCCTGGATATGCCGGTATTTCGCTTGATCAAGGCGTTCCGATATGGTTCGATTTGCTTGTCTCGTCTCCGCCAGAACATCATTGACCCAGGAGGTCCCGCATGCGCTGGGAAGGTCAACGTGAAAGCGGCAACATCGAAGATCGCCGCGGCTTGGCCCGCCCAGGGGTGGGCATCGGACTGGGTGGAATCGTCCTCGTGCTCGCGGTGAGCTTTCTCACCGACACCAATCCCCTCACCATTCTGAACATGTTGAACGGCGTCCAGGACGTCACAGCTCCATCCGCACCCGAGCAGCGAGGTCCCACGGGGGCCCCAAGCGACAGACTTGGCAAATTCGCTTCGGTGGTCTTGGCAGATACAGAGGACACGTGGCGTGGGTTACTGCCCAAAATGGGACGGACGTATAAAGATCCTCAGATGGTCTTGTTCACCGGTGCGGTACGGTCGGCCTGCGGCACGGCGTCCGCCGCAGTCGGGCCCTTCTACTGCCCCGCGGATCACCGACTGTATTTAGACCTTTCGTTTTTCACTGAGATGGGGCAGCGCCTGGAAGCACCCGGTGATTTCGCCCAGGCGTACGTCATCGCTCATGAAATCGGTCACCATGTGCAAAACCTCCTGGGAATCGCTGATCAGGTGTCGCGTCGACAACGCCGCGTGTCACAAGCCGAAGGCAACGCGCTTTCCGTCCGCCTAGAACTTCAGGCGGACTGCCTGGCCGGTGTTTGGGGGTACCATGCGCAGCAGGGCCGTCAGATCATTGAACCAGGAGATTTTGAGGAAGGGCTGCGCGCGGCAGCGGCGATCGGCGACGACCGTCTCCAAAAAATGGGACAGGGATACGTCCAGCCGGAAAGTTGGACCCACGGATCGTCGGAGCAACGCATGACGTGGCTGCGGCGCGGCCTTCAATCCGGAGACCCGGCCGCCTGCGATACTTTTTCGGACGGACGTCTATGAGATAGCGCGCTTCCCGTGAGAAAGGTCGTGTTTCGCTGAAATCTGCTCTCTCCGAACCGGTTAGAATCCCGTCCCGATGCTGATGCCGCCGCCGGTGCGCGTCCCGCCGCCGCCTCCAAACCCGAAGACACCGCCGCCGAACACCCCCACGGCAGGCCCTGCTCGTCGGCCGTACGGGTCCGGCCGGTCTCTCCACACGTGGAGATGTTTGACGCTGAGCGTGGGATAGCGGTAGTCGGATTCGTCCAACTTCTCGGTCGTCACACCGGTCACCTCAGCTACCATCGTCACAGGCGTGCCGTCGGGCAAGGTGGCCGGATCGGTCGAGAGAGGGTCCAGCGCCAGCAGACGCCCTTTCGATTCTATCCGCTGAAGGGCAGGGCGCTGATCGCTATCCAGCGGCAGTTGCAGAACCTCGAGCTGCGTGCCTTCCTTCAAACGACGGGCTCTCAACACTTCGCCACCGACGACAAAGGTTCGCCCACGATATGAGTCCGGGCTTTGAATGACTTGGTCGAACGTCAGACTCTTGTCGATTTGCGGCTCCAGCTGATCAGGAATGACAGTGGATGAACTGCAACCGGACCACTGAAGCATCGTGACAATTACCAGCAGGAACGCCCCTTGTCTGATCCATGAATGCATGATTGACATGGCCTCCCTTCTTTCCTTCATATAGGGTTGCCTGGCCTTGTTCAATGATTGTTTTGTCGATCAGTCATTATAATGGCCGGTGAGCCTCATGTGGGAAGAGAAAGGACCTCTATGCGTTATGTATATGGATGGTTGATGGTCGCCTTTATGGCCGGCTTCTTCATCACGCAGCCCCTGATGGCCGGCGAACGGTCTGCCGACATCGCAGCCGCAATCGAACGTGCAAAATGGGCGACAATCGGCGTGTTGGAGGATACGCAGGACCAACGGACGCCGGATAAACCCGGCAAGATTCTCGTGCGTGGCACAGGATTTCACCTACGCGATGGGTACATCGTCACCGCTCGGCATGCCGCTGAAAAGCAAGAAGCCGCGACGGGCAACATCATTCCCAAACAGATTCGCATCTTGACGACGGATCTCCATGAGCTGCCCGCAGAGCTCGTCGGAGACAGCGCCTTTATGGACGTGGTGGTCTACCGGATCACCGAACCGCATCGCACGAAGCTGCGTGCGGCGACGCCCTTCGCCACAGGTGACGTCCACCCCGGACAGGACGTATTCACGGTCGGTTATCCGATGGGCTGGGGCCCCACGATGTCTTTCGGACACCTGGGGAATACCAACACCTTCCTCCAAACGGTGGACGGCCGGCTGATTCAAGCCGACGTGGCCGCCTGCAGCGGCAATTCCGGCGGCGGGCTTTACAACGACAAGGGAGAAGTCGTGGGCATCATGCATGCCATCATTCAGACCGAACGGGACGACTCCACGGCCCGTTGCAGTCGCATGGCCTTCGCCATTCCCGCTCCGTTGGCCGAACGCATCGTCGGGGCCGCACTCGAAGGCAAACCCCTGACGTTTTCTAAGATGGGCATCCAGATGACGGCTGTGAGGGACGGAACGAGGTGGCGGATGGCCGTGAAGGACGTCTCGGAGCCGGCCAAATCGGCAGGCATTCAAAAACATGACCTTATCATCGCGATCGACGAGACCGAAATCGATGACGCGGCGCAATTGAAGAACTATCTGATCGAGCGCACGACGCCCGGCCAGCAAATCCGCGTAAAGGTCCGGCGTGCCGACGCCAACTTGACGTTTACGGTGACACTGGCGGGAGGGTGAGGTGCAGCGTCACCCCGGCAAAATTTGGTACCAACCATGCGCCTGCGCCAGATGGACCGGCGTATCGAAGAGGTGCGTGAGACGTTCGGCCGTCAACATCCGATCTTTGGGGCCGTCGGCCACCACTTGTCCCCGTTTCAACAGAATCACGCGGTTCATCTCTGGAGGGATCTCGTGGATGTGATGCGTGACCAAGAGGATGGTTTTGTTCTTGGACATTAGACTCCGTATGGTCGCGAGGTAATGAAAACAGGCATGGAGATCGAGCCCGCTCGTGGGCTCGTCCAACACCAAGAGGCTGGGATCGTGAACCAGCGCCCTGCCCAACAAGAAACGACGCTGTTCCCCAGTCGACATCTCCCCGAAGGGACGGTCCTGCAAATGCCCGATGTCCAGTTGTTCCATCACCTCGACCGCGCGTGAGAGCTGCGCATAGGAGAAATCTTGATGGGCATAGGTATCGACGCTCGCGAAATACCCCGACAAAATTACGTTGATCCCGTGAGCGCCGTCCAAATACCGGTGCTGCAGCTCATGGGAGACTACACCCAGCCTCGTACGGAGATCCCATACATTCCAATGTCCTTCTCCGAAGAGCCGAACCATCGTCTCATCACGGGGGGCCGGATGGACTTCGAGCGACAGCAGCTTGAGCAACGTCGACTTGCCTGCCCCGTTAGGACCGAGGATCGCCGTGTGCACTCCATCGTCGAGAGTCAGCGATAAATCGGTCAGCACCTCCCGCTCGCCACGATAAATCGTGGCGTGTCTGATATCGACGATCGTCACAACGCCGGCTTCTGTACCCCGAGACGACCATCGCACGTCGCCGGCATCAGTTCGCCTCCGTGCAGGTAGGATGCGTGCGACCATTGCCGCAGGATCCCCCCTCGGTCGAACCGAAGGCGGTATTCATCACACCAAGACCCCAGCGTAGACCAAGAGCTTTGACTCATCGGTTCGAGATCGCGAATTTCATACACCCATAATGCTTCCCCATTGGGCAGCGCCGATGCGCGATGGGGCTGTCCAAGATGGTCCCGGACGTCCGTCTGAGTCGCTAAATTCTCCGCCGTTAGCAAATACGTCGATTCCCTGGCCATAAAGAGGCTGCATCCTCCCATCGAGATGGCCAGGCTGCAAACCATGGAGGTGATGAAACGGTTCATAAGCCCTCCTTCCGGCGGTTTACGCCGGTTCGCAGCATCATTTTACACCAGGGCATGGCGCAGAGATACGAAGCCAGGATAGTCCGAGTGCCGCCGCGACGCCGACCGACGACGGCAGCTGCTCAGAACATGTCAGGCAGCGCCATGCCCGGTCCTGCGGAGGAGCCAGAACAGGGTCGAATTACCGGGAGGGAGAGGAGGTGAGCAGACGGATAGTCACGAACATCAGCCAGTTCAAGAAACACCTCGATGAAAGATACATAACAAGCGAACCGCAGTGCATCGGCTATTCCACCAGGTCGAGCTTGATGCGCAACTCCTTCAGTTGTTCGGCGCTCACGCTGGAGGGAGCTTCGGTCATCGGGCATTGTGCCCGTTGCGTCTTTGGGAAGGCAATGACGTCACGGATGGAATCGGCCCCGCCCAACAGCATGATCAAGCGATCGAGACCAAAGGCAATGCCCCCGTGCGGCGGGGCTCCATACTCCAAGGCTTCCAAGAGAAATCCAAACTTTGCCTGAGCCTGTTCCTTATCGATCCCCAGCAAGTCCAGGATGCGAAGTTGCACCTCGCTGCGATGGTTCCGGATACTGCCGCCTCCGATTTCGCTTCCGTTCAATACCATATCGTAGGCTTTCGCCCGCGCCTTCAAGGGCTCGCCGTCCAGGTGAGAGAGATCCTCGTCCATCGGAGCCGCGAAGGGATTGTGCATGAACACGTAACGCTTTTCTTCCGGCGAATAGTCCAGCAGTGGAAATTCCGTCACCCAGAGAGGCTTCCATGCCGATTTATCGATGAGGTTCAACTCCTCTCCCAATAAGAGACGGATTCTTCCCAACACCTCGTGCACCACCGGCGGCTTGTCGGCCCCGAACAGAACCAGGTCGCCTGGTTTCGCGGCCGGCAATACTGCGGCAAAGGCCTTGGGATCGAGGAACTTGGCGATGACGGATTCGAGTTGTCCGTCCGCCGTGATCTTGAGCCACGCCAATCCTTTGGCGCCGAAGCTCTTCGCCGTCTCCCCCAGCGCATCGATCCGGCTGCGCGGGATCGATGCGCCTCCGGTGACGACCAAGGCTTTGACGACACCGCCTTTTATGGCGGCCTCTTTGAAGACCTTGAATTCGCTTGCCGCCGCGAATGTCGTCACGTCATGGAGCGGCATGTCGAAGCGAAGGTCCGGCTTGTCCGATCCATATCGCGCCATCGCTTCGGCATAGGTCAGTCGTGGGAAAGGAGTCGGAAGCTGCACCCCGCCTGCTTCCTTGAACACGGCGGCGATCATCCGTTCCGTGAGCGCCATCACCTGCTCGCGATCGACAAAGGACAGCTCGAGATCGATCTGCGTAAATTCCGGCTGCCGATCGTTGCGCAGGTCTTCGTCCCGGAAACAGCGGGCGATTTGGTAATACCGATCCACACCGCCGACCATGAGAACCTGCTTGAAGAGCTGAGGCGACTGAGGCAGGGCGAAGAACATGCCGGGATTCACCCGACTCGGAACCAAATAGTCGCGAGCGCCTTCCGGAGTGCTTTTGGTCAGGATGGGCGTTTCGACTTCCAGGAACCCTTCCCGGTTCAAAAAGGTCCGCGTTGCCTGCATGACGGCATGGCGCAATCCCAGGAAATGCTGCATCTTCGGTCTGCGAAGATCCAGATAACGGTACTTCAGCCTGAGGGCTTCGGTAATGTCGGCCTCATCCTCGATCACGAACGGGGGCGTCTTGGCTTCATTGAGTATCTCGACGGCATCGACGAACACCTCGACATCCCCGGTCGGAAGATTGGGGTTTTTCGATTCGTCCGGTCTGGCCACCACCTGCCCGCTGACGGCAACCACACATTCGCTCCGCAATTCGTGGGCCGCCTGATGGACGGCGGCATTACGCTCCGCATTGAACACGACTTGGGTGATACCGGTCCGATCCCGCAAGTCAATAAACATGACGGCCCCATGATCGCGACGGCGCTGTACCCAGCCGTTCAGGACGACATGCTGGCCAACCTGCGCCTGCCGTAGTTCTCCACACCGATGGGTCCGTACCTTCATGCTGATCTCCGCATTGCTCGTCCGTCCGATGGCCGCCGTGACCGACCTGAAACCCGCGCCGTCTTACGATCACTGCGTTCCGACCTGGGATGCCGGGGCTCACGGCGTTTCGGCTTTGCCCAACTCGCCGGCTTGGGTTGGGAGGTCGATTCCCGGCCGGCCTCGCGGGCTTTCCGCTCATCAACATGCTCGCGCAGCCGATTTGCCTCCCGATCCGTCAAAAAGCGATAGGCTCCCGGGGCCAAATCCCCGAGACTCAAGGGACCCATGCGGACACGGGTCAACTTAATGACGGGATGGCCGACGAGTTCCATCATCCGCTTGACCTGATGCTTTCGTCCTTCGTGAATCGTCACTTCCAGCCAAGAATTGCTTGCGGCCTTGCTCACCTTGACCACCTTGGCGGGGGCCGTCATGCCGTCATCCAGTCGCACACCACGCTCGAGCATGCGAATGTTCTCGTCGTCCAGGACGCCCTTGATCTTGATCAGATAGGTCTTGGACACATGATACTTCGGATGGAGCAGGGCCTGCGCCAAGTCCCCGTTGTTGGTTAACAGCATCAAGCCTTCGCTGTCGAAATCGAGTCGTCCAACGGGGAACACGCGTACCGTGACGCCGTGCAGGAAGTCTTTCACCGTGGGACGCCCTTCGGGGTCGTCGAGAGTAGACATCACATGTTTGGGCTTGTTGAGCAAGAGATAGACGAAGGGCTGTGCCGACCGCAGGTGCTTGCCGTCGACCTTCACATGATCGCGTTCCGGATCCACTTTTGTGCCAAGCTCGCTGACGACGGCGCCGTTCACCGTGACGCGGCCGGAGGAGATCATCTCCTCGGCTTTCCGGCGCGACGTGAGGCCGGTACCGGCAATGAGCTTTTGAAGCCTGATTTCCATAAGGTCAATCGTCATTCACAATCGTCATGCGTGCGGTCTAAGACCTCACGAGTGACGGTTGACGCGTGACGTCTTTACTCCCATTCGATGGTGGACGGAGGCTTGGAGCTGATGTCGTACACAACCCGGTTGACGCCCTTGACCTCGTTGATGATGCGGTTGGACATACGACCGAGCACATCGTTGGGAATCTTCGCCCAATCGGCCGTCATGCCGTCGAGACTCGTGACGGCCCTGATCGCCACGACGTTCTCGTAGGTTCGCTGGTCGCCCATCACCCCGACCGTCCTAATCGGCAACAGCACGGCGAAGGCCTGCCAAATGTCTCGGTAGAGTCCGGCGGCTCTAATTTCCTGATCGACAATGGTTTCCGCCGCACGGAGAATGGTCAGGCGCTCCTTCGTGACCGAGCCCAAGATGCGTATCGCCAACCCCGGACCAGGGAACGGCTGTCGCCAGACAATGTCGTCGGGCACGTCCAATTCCTTACCCAGCACCCGCACCTCGTCCTTGAACAGTTCCCGGAGCGGTTCGACCAACTTCAGTTTCATACGCGTCGGCAATCCGCCGACATTGTGGTGCGTCTTGATGGTCGCAGATGGTCCTTTGAAGCTGACGCTCTCAATGACGTCGGGGTACAGTGTTCCCTGGACGAGATACTTGATCCCTTTGAACTTCTTGGATTCAGCTTCGAACAGCTTGATGAACATTCGGCCGATGATTTTGCGCTTACGCTCAGGATCCGTCACGTTTTTCAAGCCTGCGATGAACTGCTGTGAACCGTCCACCACACGCAGATCAAGCTTCTCATGCGACGCGAATGTCTTCTGTACCTGATCTCGTTCGCCGGCGCGCAACAAGCCGTTATCGACGAACACACAGGTCAACTGGTCGCCGACGGCACGATGTGTCAAAGCCGCGGCGACCGAAGAGTCCACCCCGCCGCTAAGCGCGCAGAGCACTCGGTCAT
>DASTLA010000071.1:0-3728 GCA_035715525.1 Nitrospiraceae bacterium | reverse complement strand
ACACCGCGGACCAAGCTCGCCGGGCAATTGCTTGCCGTGTTCGTCTTGATCAAAAGCGGGATTCGCATCGAGATTGCCTCCTTGCCTGATTGGCTCGATGTGACGCTGACGGTCTTCTGGATGGTCGGCATCATCAATGCGTTCAACCTGCTCGACATCATGGATGGACTGTCCGCAGGCGTGGGGCTGATCAGCGCAGCTTTTCTTTGCAGCGTAGCGGTCCTGCACGGAGATCAAACGATTGCGTTCATGCTGGCGGCACTGATCGGGAGTCTGCTGGGATTTCTGCGCTACAACTGGCGCCCGGCGTCGATTTACATGGGCGATGCCGGGGCCATGTTCATCGGTCTCATGTTGGGGGCCCTCTCGATGATCGGCAAGTATACCGAGGGGCATTCGGTCTCCCTACTCACACCGGTGCTGATTCTGGGCATGCCGATCTTCGACACGCTCTTCGTCATGTACATCCGCTTCTTGAGGGGATTGCCGGTGTTTCTGGGGAGCCCCGATCACATCGCGATCAGGTTGAGGCATTGGGGCCTGTCGGTGACGCAGGTAGTGCTCGTGAGCTACCTCGGCGCCGCGTTACTCGGAGGCGTGGGATTATTGGTGATGGCGGTGCCTCAGGACTTGGCCTTGATGTTGAGCGGTCTCACGGTCACTTGTCTCGGGCTGGCCGCCGTTGCTTTGACTCGCCTGAACGTGGCCGGAAGGGCTTCGTCGATGGCGCGCGAAGGATTGTCGCCGCAACAGGCCGGGAGGTCTGGGTCCTCATGATCCTCATCGTCGGAGCCGGCTTGGCCGGGCTGAGCACCGCCTATCACTTGCAGGGCGTGCCGTACAGAATAGTTGAGCGTGAACGAGAGGTGGGAGGACTTTGCCGGTCCTACACGAAGGACGGCTTTACGTTCGACTACACAGGGCACCTGCTGCATTTCAGACAAGCTGCCATCAAGGCGTTGGTCGAGTCGCTGCTTCCCGACAAACTGCAACGGCATGCGCGACGGTCGTACATCTACTCGCACGAGACCTATACCGAGTATCCGTTCCAGGTCAACACGCATGGTCTTCCCCCCGAGATCGTCCGCGAGTGTCTTATAGGGTTCATCGCAACGTTGACGAAGGGGGCGGCCGAACCGCCCTGTCAACCCCCGTCGTTCAAGGAATGGATCCTCGACAGTCTGGGGGAAGGGATTGCCAAGCATTTCATGGTGCCGTTCAACGAAAAGCTCTGGCAAGTCCCCCTCGAAGAGTTGACGTCCGAATGGGTTTCGTGGCTCGTGCCGAAGCCCGACCTCAAAGAAGTGGTGAACGGTGCGCTAGGCATCAAAGACAAGGCGTTCGGCTACAATCCGTCTTTTCTGTATCCGGCCGCAGGCGGCATCAAGCTCCTGCCCGAGGCGTTTCTCCCGCATGTGGGAAAAGTGGCCTGCGGGACCGAGTTGCTCGAGATCAACAGCCAGCGACGGAGAGCAGTTTTCCGCGACCTGCATGGGGAACGGACGGAGAGCTACGAGCGGTTGGTCTCGACGATTCCGCTGCCTGAATTGGTACGGCGCTGCGTCGACCTGCCTCCTGCGGTGCAAGAGGCGGCGGCTCAGTTGAGATGGGTCTCCGTCCACAATGTGAATCTGGCCGTGGCACGTGAGCAAGTATCGGACAAACATTGGATCTATTTCCCCGAGCATTGCTTCCCATTCTACCGCGCCGGCTTCCCGATGAATTTTTCACCGGCATTGGGCCGTCCCGGTTGCAGCTCGCTGTATGTGGAAATCTCTCATCGGCCGACGGTGCAGCGGCCGGTGGAGGAATTGATCGAAACGGTGCGATGTGGGTTGGAGGAGGCCGGCATCCTCCGGCGCAGCGACGAGCTCGTCCTGGCCGACGTCAAGAATATTGAGTATGCCTATGTCTTGTTCGACAGGCGACGGGCGAGCGCGGTCCCCCATATCCTGGCCGAGCTCGAACGTCGAGGCATCAGCTCTATCGGGCGGTATGGCCTGTGGGAGCATACGTCCATGGAAGATGCGATGGCGCAAGGCCAGCGGGTGGCCGAACGGCTGCGCACTGCGTTGGCGGCCTAAGGCGGAAAGACGCCACGTGACAAGAGCGACCGTCTGCCATATTATTACGAAACTTGAACTCGGCGGAGCCCAACAAAACACGCTGTTCACGGTGGCGCACCTGGATCGGTCCCGGTTTCGCCCCGTATTGATCAGCGGCGAGCGGGGCCTGCTCGATGATGAAGCGGCCGGCTTGTTGGGCGAGGACTGGCGCCGGGTTCCATCGCTGGTTCGTCCGATCAATCCGGCGGCAGATCTACGGGCGTTCCTCTCGATTCGCAACGTGCTCCGGCAAATCAGGCCCATGATCGTGCACACGCACAGCTCCAAGGCCGGCATCCTCGGACGGCTGGCCGCAAGGTCGGCGGGGGTGCCAATCGTCGTCCATACGATTCACGGGTTCGGCGTCACGCCCGCTCAACATCCGATGACACGATGGGCGTTGTTGGGCGCGGAGCGGGTGGCATCGCGAGCGACCGATCGGTTCTTTGCGGTGTCGCAGGCCAACCGGCAGCAGGGCATCCGCCAAAATCTTTTTCGCGCCGATCAATGCCGCGTGATCCGAAGCGGCGTGGATCTTCGTGCACTGCGCGAATTGTCGCTGGATGTCGGGGCCAAGAAGCGTTCGTTGGGCTTTGCACCGGATCAATCCATCATTGGGATGGTGGGTCCTCTGAAGCCTCAGAAGGCCCCATTGGATTTTCTTCGCATGGCCGCATCCGTCCGACGTAGCAGGCCGGACGTCGCGTTCCTCTACATCGGGGACGGTGAGCTCAAGACCGCCTTCGAGGCCGAAGTGGCACGATTGCATTTGACCTCCTCGTGCAAGTTGTTGGGATGGCGGCGGGATGTGCCGGAACTGCTTCGCTGTCTCGATGTCTTTGTGTTAACGTCACTGTGGGAAGGGCTTCCCCGCGTCTATTTGGAGGCCCTGGCCAGCGGAATTCCCGTCGTGGGGACAAGAGTAGACGGGGCGGCGGAAGTCATCCGGGATGGGTACAACGGATATTTGCTGGCGCCTCATGACTGGGAAGGATTGGCCCGGCGCGTGCTGTACCTCTTGAGCGCTCCGGAGATACGCGCCTCCATGGGAGCGCGGGGGCGGCAGGGCCTGTCTCCCGATTTTGACATCTACGAGATGGTGCGGCGGCAAGAACGGGAATACGACGAACTCCTGGCCGCCGGAACCGGATCGGTGGGCCCAGTGATTCGTTTGCAGGGAGCCGCGTAGCGAAAGATCTTGGCGCCGGGCGGGACAGCGCGGCCCGCGCCTGTCCGTTGAACCGAACCTAGAGGAGCGCGCATGAATATTCCGCTGTTGGATTTGAAAGCTCAATATCAGTCGATGCGAAGCGAGATTCTGGCCGCCATCGAGGCGACCTGCGACGACCAAGGATTCATCCTCGGCCCGCGCGTGGTCGCGCTCGAACAGGCGGTTGCCAAATATGTCGGGGGCGCCCACGCGGTCGGCGTGGCCTCGGGCAGCGATGCTCTCTTGTTGGCATTGATGGCGCTCGGCGTGAAGGCGGGGGACGAAGTCGTCACGGTCCCGTTTACATTCTTCGCGACGGCCGGCGCCATCTCACGCTTGGGCGCCAAGCCGGTCTTCATCGATGTCCGGCCGGACACCTTCAATATGGATCCCGCTTTATTGGAACGGGCGCT
>DASTLA010000070.1:0-13837 GCA_035715525.1 Nitrospiraceae bacterium | reverse complement strand
ATCGCCCGCGACATATTAGATTTCGATCTCCCGCGGCTTGTCCGGCGCCCGCTGCGGTGAGACGCTCATGACGAAGATCTCGTCCGGCGGCGCCTCCCAAGGATCTTCCAAAATCCCGCCTTCGTAGCTGGTGTGGAACAGGTTCATGTCCATGCTATAGGGCTTGGCCTTGGTCGCAGTAACAGGAATGCCATGTTTCTCCGCATACTCGATCAACTCGCGCCGCGAGCGCATGGACCACTCCCGCCACGGGGCAATAATCTTAATCTGCGGGTGCAGCGCCATATAGGTTAGTTCGAACCGTACCTGGTCGTTCCCTTTGCCGGTGGCACCGTGGCACACTGCCTCCGCCCCTTCTTGAACGGCAATTTCCACCTGCCGGCGGGCGATCAGCGGACGCGCGATTGAGGTGCCAAGCAGATAGCTTCCCTCGTACACGGCATTGCCCCGCAACATCGGGAAGACATGATCCTTGACGAACACCTCCCGCAAATCTTCCATGTATACTTTTTTGACACCTAGCGCCTGGGCCTTCGCCTTGATCGCCTTGAGGTCTTCTCCTTGCCCCAAGTCGGCACAGAATGCGACGACCGTGCAGCCGTACTCCTCTTCCAGCCACTTCAGAATTACGGAGGTGTCCAACCCGCCCGAATAAGCCAGCACTACCTTCTTATACGATGAGCGACTCATGTAGCACTCCTGCTCTAATACGTGACGCGAACAATCACACGCAGCCTCTCGCGTCCATCTGTGACTCAGTGACCCGAACTGCTTCCCCTCTTTTTTGATGCTGCTCGCCCTCGGGCCAGCAAGCGCACGAGAATCGCCTTCTGCATGTGGAGCCGATTCTCCGCTTGATCGAGTACAACCGACTGCGGCCCGTCCAGGACCTCCGCACTGATCTCCTCGCCCCGATGCGCGGGCAGACAATGCATGACCAAGGCATTCGGCTTCGCGCGTTTGAGCAGCCGCTCGTTCAGTTGGAAAGGGGCCAACGTCTTCAAACGCCTCGCCTGCTCCCGCTCGCGTCCCATGCTGATCCAGACGTCGGTATAGAGAACGTCGGCGTCCTTGACGGCCACCAGCGGATCCGTGCCGATGTCGATGACCGCCCCCGTCTGCTGCGCCTCGAGTCGAGCAAGATCCACGATGTGCTGATCGGGCTGGTACCCCGGCGGACACCCGACCGAAATAGTCATTCCCATCTTGGCAGCCGCCTCGATCAACGAATTCGTAACATTATTTCCGTCCCCCACATAGGCCACCTTAATTCCGTCCAGACGGCCGATCTTTTCTTGGATCGTCAGCAAATCGGAGAGAGCCTGACAAGGATGATTCAAATCCGTCAGACCATTGATCACCGGAATCGTGGCTTCCCGCGCCCATTCCTCAACGATCGCATGGTCGAACGTACGGACGACGATCCCATCGAGATATCTCGACAGCACCCGAGCGGTGTCGGCGACCGTCTCGCCTCGCGACAATTGAATGTCCGCCATGGGCAACACCATGGCCTGCCCCCCCAACTGATTCATCCCCGCTTCGAACGAGACCCTGGTGCGGGTAGAAGGCTTTTGAAAAACCAGCCCCAGCATCCGTCCCGGCAACAACGGATGTGGGATGCCGCGCTGCTGCTTACGTTTCAGTTGCGCCGCCAGAAGCAGCAGGCCGTCAAGCTCAGGTCTCGGGATCGACAACAAGTCGAGAAAATCTTTCCCGAGACCGGTGCGATGTGTGGATCGACCAGGACGCCGCGACATACGGGCCTCTTGTGTGATTAGTGAGCGGATATGGTCGTTCGTCTGCCGAGAATCGGCGGAAGCACATGGAGCAAACGATCAATCTCGCCCTGGGTGATGATGAGTGGGGGAACAAATCGCAGGACTCGATCACCGACGCAATTGATCAGCAGACCGCGAGCCAAGCAGTCGGTAACGACCGCCTTGCCGTCGGTATCCAGTTCCAAACCCTGCAACAAGCCCAGGCCGCGGACCTCCTTGACGACGCGGATGCGTTCCTTGCACGCAGCGAGTCCCTTGGCCAAGTAATCTCCCATTCGCCGCGCATGTTCAAGGACTTTGCCTTCCAACAGCACCCGCAGGACGGCCAGCGCTGCGGCGCAAGCCAGAGGGTTGCCGCCAAAAGTCGACGCATGGCTGCCTGGCGTAAAGGCCTTCGCCACCGGGTCGGTCGCTAAGCAGGCGCCGATCGGCACACCGCCCCCCAGTCCTTTGGCCAATGTCATGATGTCCGGCTGAATCCCGAAATGCTCATAACAGAATAAGGTACCAGTGCGGCCGATGCCGGTCTGTACTTCATCCAAGATCAGCAAGACATCGCGCTCGCGGCAAATCTCACGCAACCCCTGCATATAGGCCCGCTCGGCGACATGGACACCCCCCTCGGCCTGGATCGGCTCGAGCATGACGGCCGCCGTTTTTTCGCTGATGGATCGTTCGACTTCCGAGAGATCGTTGAAGGTCACATACGAGAACCCCGGCATCAACGGCTCGAACCCTTTTTTAACCTTTTCCTGCCCCGTGGCGGTCAGCGTCGCGAGTGTCCGCCCGTGGAAAGAGTTCCTCATCGTGAGGATCTCATGACGCCCCGCTCCATATTTGTCGTGCGCGTACTTGCGAGCCAATTTGATGGCGGCCTCGTTGGCCTCCGCTCCGCTATTGCAAAAGAACACCTTCTGCGCGAACGAATGTTCGACCAGGGCCTTAGCCAGCCGGACTTGCGGTTCGGTATAGTAGAGGTTCGAGGTATGGACGAGTTGCTGGACCTGCTTTTGAATGGCCAACACCAGGTCGGGATGCCCATGGCCCAGTACGTTGACGGCAATACCCGCCACGAAGTCGAGATACTCTCGCCCTTCCAAGTCGTAGACGCGGCTTCCCCGTCCCCGCGCGATGGAGATCGGCAGACGCGCATACGTGTTCATTAGGAACTGTTCCGCGTCTTGACGGAGTTCTCCGGTCGGCATGGCAAGATCCCCTTTATGGATCGGCGAAGGTATCATAGCAGAAGCCTGGAGAGCAACAGATCGACGGCCACTCCGGCCTCTCCCACCGCGTCGTTCCACGTCTCCGCCCAGAACGGAACGCCCGCTTGACGGCGATGGACGGCGGATGGGATAAGGTCAGATTGATGAAGCCTTGCCGCCAGTGCCAGCAACTGAACCCCGACGATGCCCGCTTTTGCCTCCAATGCGGCGCCTCGTTCGCTACCGAGGATCAATCCATCCCGGAGCAGCCAGTTCCCCAACCGGCCACGACGTTCCAAACGGACGAAGGGCTCATGCGGGCTTTCATCGGTCCGAACGCCGACCGCTATCTGCAAACGTTCAGGAAATTCAGCGGTCCCTCAGGCACGAAGTTCGCTTTGACGTGGCATTGGCCAGCCTTCATTTTCGAGCCTTTTCTGTGGTTCCTCTATCGGAAGATGTATCTCTATGCGCTCATCTACGCCATCGGACCGGCCATTGCCTTTTACATGACTCAGGATTTGTCGGCCGACATCGTGTGGCGCCTCATGGCAGGAGCGAGCGCGAACTATATTTACTACTGGCACGTCAGGGAACAGCTCTCGAAGATCAAACAAGAACGAGCGGTAAATGCAGACCAGCGGGCTACCCTACTGGGCGAGCTCGGAGGCGTGCAACCCTATGTGGTCTGGGTGGGAGTCGGATTATTAGTGCTCAAAGTGGGGCTGGTGCTCACCATGCTGAAGGAAGGGCCTCCGGACGGCTCGAAAGGCGCTCCCGCGAAACCGCGGCCGGCCGGAACTACGACCGTCTAGCATGGTTCGTGTACCGTGTTTTCGCCGAAGAACATAGCTGACGCCTGTCTATTAAAAATGCCGAAGGTAACTGCCGCGAGAATGCGACCTACCGACAAGCGTTACGAAGCCCGCGAGCGTTGCCATTCGATCCAGCCGGCAAACCATTCAAAATCCTGCTGGTAAGCTGCCCCGCTGAGCTCGGGCGTGGCCTGGGTCTTTTCCAGTTGAGTGTAGGTACGCGGCCAATTCTTTTGCCACCACGATTTTAGCTCGTCCGCCACGTAAGGTTGCCCGCTCGCGTTGGTAATGCCCGCCGCCGCACAGAGACCCGCCACGAGCGGCCAGTATCGATCCTTGCCCAACCCCAGACTGCGGAAGTGTTCGCGCAGTAAGAATACGACCCACAGCTCGGCGCTGTTCTTCTTGTTGTGCTTGAACGGCTGGGTCTGGCGCAGGGGCACAGGATCGAACTGCTTGATGACCGACGTATAGTCCGGCCCTCCATAGCTTCCGGCGACCTCCGCGATACCCTGCAGCATATTGGCCAACTCCACCTCGACGACCGGAGCGGTGGCAGGCGCGCGCGGACCCGTGCCAGCGCCGAGAGGGTCGCCTGCTGTGAGCAACTCGATCAGCGGTTTCAACTCCCGTAGACGTTCGACGGCCGCCTTCAGAAGCTGTTCGGATTCGAGCCAGTAGTCGGGATCGCTCTTGGCGACACGTTCACGTCCCGGCGGCGGAAGGACGACGGGGATCCAATAACGAAGCAGGACGAAGAGAATGTAATCGCTCTTCGCCCCTACCTGATCGGCACGGGCCAACGCTTGTTGGGAGCCCAGCGCGCGGTCAAAAAATGCTTGGACACGCTCCTCCACATCGAGGCGCCGCGCCATGCCGAGCCACCAAGCTTGGAAGGAGGACGAGACTGATGGAGAAGTGTCGTGCATGATCCGACGCCCGTGCCGCGAAAGCCGAGGCATCGTACTGGCTGTCTGAGGTGATTGCAACCGATCCGTCGAAGCAGGCTCGCAACCTGCAGACCTTGACAGAGCCCGTCGGAACCGAATATCAGTCTCGATGCAGTCCACCAGAGAAGGAGACGGTGCACCATGAGTAAATTGATCTTGATCCGACACGGCGAATCGCAGTGGAATCTGGAGAACCGGTTCACCGGTTGGGTGGACGTGCCGCTTTCACCTAAAGGCGTCGAGGAAGCGAAGGCGGCCGCCAAGAAGCTTGCCGGCTATAAGTTCGACTATGCGTTTTCTTCGGTGCTTATCCGCGCCAACGAGACCCTGCGCATCATCTTGGAAGCGCTCGGCCAGAGCGCGGTTCCTGTGGAAAAAGACAAGGCCCTCAATGAACGAATGTACGGAGACCTTCAAGGGCTCAACAAGGCGGAAACGGCCAAGAAGTACGGGGACGATCAGGTGAAGATCTGGCGCAGGAGCTATGATGTGCGTCCGCCCGGCGGAGAGAGTCTGAAAGACACGGCCGACCGCGTCTTGCCTTACTATGAGAGCCGCATCAAGCCGCATGTCCTGAATGGGGAAACCATTTTGATCGCAGCGCATGGCAACAGTTTACGGGCGCTCGTCATGCATCTCGATGAACTGACCAGGGAGCAGGTCTTGGAGCTGAACATCCCAACCGGTGCGCCTTTGCTGTACGAGATAGACCAGTCGGGGAAGGTATCGGCCCATCGCTACCTGTAATACGTCGCATCACGAAGCACCATGCCGCCTAGCCCGCCCTTCGATGAATGAGGTCTGCCGGCTCACGGCGCGATGCCCGACCGTCACGCGTACTCATCTAGAAGCATCCGATACTGCTCGAGAGGCACAACATCTGGCAGGAGCACGAGCAGCTTGGGTCGATTCTCGGGCTGAAGAAGCCCCGCATCCTCCAGGAGACCGGCAATTTCTTCGGAGGCCGCCATGGCGCCGCCTTCCAGATCACCCGCGGGCGCATAGAGCGATCGCCGCTCCTCCATTTCATTCAAATACTCATTCCAGTTCATATCCTGCTTGAATTCCTTGTGCCAGTCGGCCCGGATCAGCTCGAGAACCCGACCAAAGAGCACCTCACGATACGCTCGAGGAATATGAGCGTTGATTGCCGCGAACACCCAATAGAGATTGAAGGAAAGAATTTCGCGCGTGACGTCGCCGGCCTGGACCTCGGTGAGGTCGATGCCATAGTCACTCAGCATTTCGACTGAAAGGTGGCGAGGCAGCAATTTATACAGGGCGGAAGCGGCCTCCGCCGGGGTCATGGGTTGTGTCGTCATGGGCTCACTCCCGGTTCAAGAGCGAAAAGCATACTGCACCGCCTTCGAGGAGACAACCGCCCGCCTTCGCTCCACCAAGCGCCGGCTCTTGTCCCCTGAACAAGCCTGTGGTACAGTCCGCGCCGCATTCGCCCCTCGCGCTATGAAGAGCCTACATGTGCTCCGCCAGTTTTGTCTTGCCCTGACCTGTGCGTCCGCCATTCTTCTCGCCGCTCTCGCATCCGGCGCACAAGAGAACCACTGGGGCTTCGCGACGGATCTCGGCCTCTGGGCCGACACTACGAACAACACCGCTTTCGCTCTTGGATTTGGGCTCGACTATTACATGGACCAAAATTTTTCATTCGGAGGGCTGGCGCTGTTCACGCCAGTCGGCGACCTGACGCAGATCGCCGTCGCAGGCGTCGCGAAATATCACCTGCGACTCACCAACGGGATCAACATCGTCCCGTTTGCGGGGCTCGGCTTGATTCATGCCGATCTCGATCGTGGGAGCGGTACCAACCGCATCGACCGGAACGACACCAGCCATTTCATTCCACTTGGGCTCTCGTTGGAGTACCAGGTCGGCCCCAAAATCGCCTTCGCCAGCACCTTAATGGTCAACCTGCACCACATCACGTTGTCTCCGCCTGTGCCTGACGACAATACCAGCGTGGCCTTGTTATTCGGCATCCGGTGGGGGCCATAAAAACAAGTTCTGAATTCTGAGTTTGGGGCTTCCGGCGGTGATCAACTGCCGCGGAGAGGTTACAAGGACCTAAGAATGTCAGCGGAAAAAGCAACTTGTGGAGCTGCCAATTATCTTCTTTATTAGGTTTTAAGGTCAGTTTCCGGCGCCTTCGAATACCACGGCCGTTTCGACAGTTCTGATGCAGCTCGTCAGCCAAAAGGGCAGCCCGCTCGTCTCACGTCTGCCATCTACCCTTCAGTAGCGAAACGCACTTGCAAACAGGGCTTCAGTGTCTGCGTTAGGCTGCTTGCGCGGGACGCCATCGCAACCCGACATGTAGCAGTTCCTGCAGCAGATCTTTATAGGCAAGATTGGCTTTTTCCGCCGAGTCAGCGAAGTCTTCGCCGCAGGCGATCTGGGGATTGGGGTTGGCTTCGATCACGTAGACATTCCCATCGCTGTCCATTCGCATGTCTATCCGAGCATAGCCGCTGAGTCCCAGTGCCCGATAGACGCGTTTGGCGAGGTGCTGAATCTGGTCCGCCGCGCCCTCGGGAAGATTGTGCGCCTCGCAGGACCGGATGCCATATTTGGTCTGATATTTCCGGCTCCATTTGACCCGTTCGGTCGCGATGCGTTTTGCCTCCTCCGGCATGTTGTCCATCACAAGTTCCCAAACGGGAAGTACGTGCAGATGGGCATTCCCCATGACGCCGACGTACAGTTCCCGGCCCTCGATGTACCGTTCCACGATCGCGCCCGTTCCAACGCTGTCGTGGATGAATGCCACGCGTTCGCGCAGCCTGACGTCGTCCTCCACGATTGAAGCTTGGGAAATCCCGAGCGACGCTTCTTCACTCACGGACTTCACGATAAGCGGGAAAGTCAAATATTTGGGGCGCCGCACCATACGATGCAGAGGAACGACCATGAATTCCGGATAAGGGATACGATGATACGACATCACCTGTTTCGCCAGGGCTTTGTCCCTGGCCAGCATGAGCCCGCGGGGATTACAGCCCGTGTAGGGCACATGCATCAGTTCGAGGTACGACACGACGTTCTGATCGTAGACCGCCATCCCATCGAACTCTTCCAGAAGATTAAAGGCGATATGCGGCTTCCAGTCTTCGACGGCAGCGCGAATGACTTCTAAATCACTTTTGACGCCAAGCGCGCGCACCTCGTGACCCAACTTTCGCAACGTCGACACCACATCGTATTCGGTCTTCCATTCGACTGCCTCCAAATCATGGCCGTTCAGCTCATCGGGTGGCACCAGATCTTTATGCATGAGGACGAGAATGCGCAATCGTCTCATAATGCCACCTTGTGACGGCCGCTTTGGAGATGGGTCATGGTTTGGACGGTAAGAAGAATCGCAAAATCCAGCTTGGCCTGTTCCTTCGGCAGGGTGAGCCGAAGCTCCAGCGCCTGACAGCGGTCGATCATGCCTTCCAGCACTTGATCGATCGTGTATTGATATTCACCTGTCCATTCGGCCACCCTGCGGCGAATGTCCTTTCTCATCCGGTGCAAGAAAGCCGAAGCGCTGGCATTCTTGGCGTAAACCGGTGCATCGGAAAAAAGCTTTTTCAAATCGGCATCGTACGAAGGGGCGCGGTCAAGGCCGTAATGCCTGCGTTTCGCATCGTAATGATCCCGGAGCGTCGTGTAGAGGCGGCGCAGCGGATCGACCTGCTGCCGCACCGTGACGAATGGGGCTACTCCCACCAATTCGGCCATAAGGCGGTCCATATACTCCAGTTTCTTCATCACCGGCCACCCGCCGTACCGTTCCCGCCATTGCGACCGAGGATCGAGCCACACCGCGAAGGTTTCGGCGAAGTCTTCGTCGGGATGACTCTGCGCATACCACACCTCGAGATGGCGCACAAAGCTCCGGCTATAAGGCCGAGGCGTGTAGTAGTTTGGGTACGGCTGAGACGACCGGCCGAACAGCTGCTGTCGCCGCCGGCGCCTTCGAAGCAAATAAGCATTCTCGATCGCATGTCCGGCTTCGTGCCGCAGAATCCGCATGCACCATTCCGGCGTACCGCCTTCGACTTCCAGCATTTGCTTGGATTCGAGTTTCGCCAAACGGGGATGAGCGAGATAGAAGGGTACCGCGACGCCTGGTACGCCGTCGGGTGTGAACCATTCGTCGGACAGCCAGAAGAAAGGCCGGAAGGACAAGCGCCGGGCTTCCAGCTCGGACAGCAATTGCGCAATCGGCTGTTCGTAGAAGCTCCCTTCCATCCGCACAGGCAGATCGCACATCCGGAGGTCGAGAATTTCCTCGTCGCTCCATTCAGCCCAGTCGCCAGTCCCACTGCCGGAACCCGACCGCCGGTTTTGCTCCGTTCTTGCTCTGCCCATGAATCGCACACTCAAAAAGCCTCGTCACGTGCCCATTTGATCTTTGTCAAATATAGCAGCTGGCAGGAAGCCCCCTACTCAGACCGGCGGAAGGGTACCGTAACAGTGGCGGACGTCGTGGCCCTGATGTGCTCGGTCACGACGTCTAGACATACGGAATCGTTGGTGAGTTTGCGCTGCGAGTGCCCCGGATCGGCTCACTATTCCTGGAGACGCAACCGGACTGCCGGATGCAGGTTCGCGTGCTTCGATGCCGGCCGACCGGACCAACTGCCAGCCTTCCTATCCGGATGCCGCTTCAGCGCATATTCGCGACCAGGCTCGGAAAATAATGCCGATGCAGATGAATAGGATGGCGTTCAGAGATGAGACCTTAGCCGATTTGACATTGGACACATCGCAGCTATCCCATTCAGCGAATGCGTTGGGGTACAATGCCCGCCATGCAACAAGCTCCGGTCGTTTGGCCTACGACTGCGTCTCCAACGGCATCGCGCCTCGCTGAGGAAGCTGAGCGTCTGCATACCCGCCTCTGTCGTTTAGTCGGCCAAGCCATCGCCGACTATCGCCTGATTGAGGCGGGAGATCGGGTCATGGTGTGTCTATCCGGAGGGAAGGACAGCTACGGCCTCTTGGAAATCCTCCTGTCCCTTCGTAGTCGCTCACCCGTGGAGTTTAGCCTCATCGCCGTCAATCTCGACCAAAAGCAGCCGGGCTTTCCGGCTGACGTGCTACCCGCTTACCTGACACGACGTGGCGTCCCCTTTCATATCGAGACCCGCGATACCTACTCGGTAGTCAAGCGCTTGATTCCCGAAGGCCAGACGATGTGCTCGCTCTGTTCACGGCTGCGGAGAGGCCATTTGTACCGGCTTGCCGCCGAGCTGGGAGCCACGAAAATCGCTCTCGGACATCATCGTGACGACATCATCGAAACGTTGCTGCTGAACCTATTGTTCACCGGCAAGATGAAAACCATGCCTCCCAAGCTACGTTCGAAGGACGGACGGCACATCGTCATCAGGCCCTTGGCTTATGTCAAGGAATCCGACCTGGCTCGCTACGCTGAATTTCTCCAGTTTCCGATCATTCCCTGCGATCTCTGCGGCTCCCAGACGGACCTGAAACGGCAACAGATCAAAGTCATTTTGCGTGACTGGGACAAGCGTTTTCCAGGGTCGAACGAAAGTCTTTTCGCCTCGCTCTCCAATATCGCACCCGCGCTTCTCCACGATCGGCGGCTGTTCGATTTCTCCTCTCTTCAAGCCAAGACTCACGATGAGACTGAGGAACGATCCGACGGAGAGGATGATGTTCTCGCATAAGAGCCTCCTGGGCTTGCTCCGAATCCTCCTTTCCCAAGGCCTCATTATGCTCTGCGTCACGAGCGGCTTCTTTTCTGAATCGGCAGGCACGATGGGTGGTGTTGCCGAACAGCCGCTGTCGAGCTCGCCGATCCGTATCATGCCGCTCGGCGATTCAATCACCGAATCGGGACGAGGATTGGCCAGCTACCGATTTTACCTGTGGCAGGAATCAAAGCGAACCGGCATACCCATCTTGTTCGTCGGCTCCCAGCAGGGAGTTCGCGACGGACATCCACGGGAGGATTTCGATCAGCACCATGAAGGCCATAGCGGCTGGCGTGCGGATCAGATCTTGGACCACATCACTTCGTGGGCCGAGGCGGCACGTCCGGATTTTGTCCTGATTCACCTGGGCACGAACGATCTCTGGCAGGGCCAAAGCGTAGACGAGACGGCCGAAGAAATCGCGGATGTCATCCGCCGCCTTCAAGCGGTCAACCCGCGCGTACACATTCTGCTGGCCCAACTCATTCCATCGAGCTTGCCCGGCCTGCGCGATATTGTGGCACTCAACGAGCGCTTGGCGGTCGTGACGCGGGACAGCTCCTCTGACACCTCGGCCGTGCAGCTAGTCGACTTGGCGAGCGGGTTCGATCCCCGGACCATGACGACCGATGGAGTACATCCGAATGAAGCGGGGGAACGTTGGATGGCAGAGCGGTGGGCCACAGCACTGATCCCACAACTACGCACCTTCCAAACTGGGAAGGGAGACGGGAGATGACAGTGAGGCTCTGGACCCGCTACGCACGCTGGCGTACATGAAAGCGCCGCGTGCAGCGCAGACAGCGATAGGGATAGTACCCCATCAAATAAAACAAAAAGTCCACGAGGCCATGGCGGTTCGACCGCCTCGTGGAGCCGGAGCACTTTTCACAGAACAACATGGATGGGCTCGAATATGAGAAGTCATCGACCCGGGTTAGACCCCTGCAAGCCTAGTCAGTTGGCCATGCGAATTCAAGGTGGAATTTCGATCATCGGCTTGTCCTGGTTTGGGCGTCAAGCGACCTACCCGGCTTGTTGGACGAGGGGAGATGAAAGTCAGGACCGGCGGCGGAGCCGAAATCGATGCAAACAAATCGTGCATCGAAAGGGATAATAACCAACGAGGTGGAGAAGAAAGTCCTGCCATCCGTGACGGGACACTCGCCTGGCGTTGGCGGAACACATGGGGCAATAGACCACGGCTCATGCCCCTTGCCATGTCGATGACAGTTGCACGGATGTAGTGTGAAGAATCCCAAGCCTTTCTGCAAGCGCCATTACGGCCCTAAGATTACGAAATATGAACCGATCTGAACCGAGTGCTGCAGGAGCCGTCGAACCGCCCTTGTGGTCAATTGGACTGGCCGCGATCGTCATCCTTCTCGCCCCAATGGTCCTCTATTCGATCGCACCAGCCGGTCCGATTCGGGAAGGAGATACCATCTTCTCCAACGGCGCCCACAAGGTCGCGCTGTTCCAACCTGACCGATACCACCAGCTCGGGTTTGAGTCCACTTGCATGCTGGATCCCAAAGATCCGCTGATTGTCCTGCAAACTCCCAATCAGGGCCCGGACGGCGTCATGGTCGTCCAGGTGCAAGGGAAAAGCATTGTAGAATGGCCATTCTGCCCGCCGCAGGCCGAGCTTCTCCTCCGTCCTTCCCAAGCGACCCAAAAACCGAATGTGTTTCAAGATGTCGCCGACAACGTGCGACGGATGTTCAAAAGGTAGGCGGCGGTTCGTCTAGGTCTTAAGCTTGGACTCGAACTGTTTCCTGAACTTGGCCACTTTCGGCCCGACCACATAGGTGCAATAACCCTGGAAGGGATTTCGGGCAAAATATTCCTGGTGGTAAGCTTCGGCCTCGTACCATTGCCCGGCCGGAACGATTTCTGTCACCAGTTGATTGGGATAGAGCCGGGCTTGAGTGACGGCCGCTGCGGCCTCCTCGGCCTCCTGTTTCTGCTGCGGGGAATGATAGAAGATCGCGGAACGGTACTGGGTACCCGTATCGTTTCCCTGGCGGTTGAGCGTGGTGGGGTCGTGAATGGCGAAAAAAATGTCCAGCAATTCCCGATAGCTAATCCGCCGGGGATCAAATGTAATTCTCACGGCTTCGGCATGCCCCGTACGTCCACCACAAACCTGTTCGTATGTTGGATTGTCTACCTGCCCGCCGATATAGCCCGATTCCACCGACTCCACACCGGCGACCTGATCGAAGACGGCTTCGAGACACCAGAAACAGCCGCCTGCCAGCGTCGCAATCTCTTTCGATTCTCCAGGCATAGCCCTCCTTACGATCGGTCTTCGTCAATCTGTCAATCGTACCGGCTTACGGGTGAGAACGCTCGCGCGCGGCACTCTGAGCGATTCCTCAGGCAGACTCGATGACCTAGCCATCAGGCGCGTCCGCCGTTCCACCATGCCCGGCCCTCGCGCTCGAGCAACGCGTCTGCCTCTGTAGGGCCCCAGGTTCCGCTGGCATAGTTGGGAAAGGCGGAGGACGGGAGAGACTTCCAAACGTCCAGGACCATCTGCACGACCTGCCACCCCAATTCGATATTATCCGCCCGCTGAAACAGGGTCGCGTCACCGGCCAGCGCGTCGTGCAGCAGGGTCTCGTAGCCGGTGCTGGGGGCATTGCCGAAATAGTCGGCATATTGAAAATCCATGTCTACCGTCCCGATCCGAACGGTTGGGCCCGGCACCTTGGCATCGAACCGAAGCGAAATGCCTTCGTCGGGCTGGATGCGGATCACCAACAGATTCGGTGCAAGACGATCCACCTTCGTCTTGCTGAAGAGCATGAACGGCGCGCTCTTGAACTGCACCACGATCTCGGTCAGCCGACGAGTCATGCGTTTGCCGGTGCGGAGATAAAAGGGCACACCGGCCCACCGCCAGTTGTCGATGAAGAGTTTCATCGCCACAAAGGTCTCCGTCAGGGACTCGGATGCAACATGGGGTTCGGCGCGATACCCGACGACCGACTTGCCGTCGACCTCTCCAGCTCCGTATTGGCCGAAGGCGACGAAACGCAGGACGTCCAATGAACTCAACGGCACAACGCCGCGCAGCACCTTGGCCTTTTCGTCACGCACCGCGTCCGCCGCGAAGGAATTCGGCGGCTCCATCGCCAGATAGCAAAGCAATTGCAACAGATGATTCGGCACCATGTCTCGCAGCGCCCCAGCCTGTTCGTAGTAGCGACCGCGGTGCTCCACGCCGAGGCTTTCCGCCACGGTAATTTGCACATGATCGATGTACTGGCGATTCCAAACGGGCTCGAAGATGCCGTTCGCAAATCGGAACACGAGAATATTCTGAACCGTCTCCTTGCCGAGGTAGTGGTC
>DASTLA010000069.1:0-4372 GCA_035715525.1 Nitrospiraceae bacterium | reverse complement strand
CAGAGTTCCGGGTGCAAGCCGCGAAGGGTGATCCAGCACATCAAGACGTTGAACAAGAAGATCAAGTTCCCCATTCCCATTCTCTTGGACACGCAAGGCCCTGCCATCCGCACCGGAGACCTCTCCAACGAGCTCGATCTTCGACAGGGCGCCGTCGTGACCGTGACCACGCGCGGTCCTCTGGACGTGGAGGAAAGTTCCATCCACATTGATTATGCGGACCTGCTGGAACAGGTGAGCGTCGGCGACAAGATCACGGTGGACAACGGGTTGATCAATTTCGAGGTCCTGGAGAAGCACGACCGGCTCTTGCGCTGCCGTGTCGTGGACGGCGGGCGCTTGAAGAGCAAGCGGCACGTCAATCTCCCGGGCATCCGCGTCAACCTGCCGGCGATCACGCCCAAGGATACGAAGGATATCCTGTTCGGGCTGGAACGCGATGTGGATTTCATCGCCCTCTCGTTCGTACGCGAGGCGGAGGACATCCGGCAGCTCAAAGCTCTCATGGGCGAAAAGGTCGGCCGGGTAAAGACCATTGCGAAGATCGAAGATCAGGAAGGTGTCCGTAACCTCGACGAGATCATTCAGGAGTCCGACGGCATCATGGTCGCCCGCGGAGACTTAGGGGTGGAGATCAATCTGGAAGACCTGCCGAACGTTCAGCGTACGATCGTGCGGAAATGTGCCGAGCACGGAAAACGCGTCATCGTAGCGACCCATTTGCTCGAATCCATGATTCACAGCCCGCATCCGACGCGCGCCGAAGTGACCGACGTCGCCAATGCGATCTACGAAGAAGCCGACGCCATCATGCTGTCCGGAGAGACGACGGTGGGCAAGTACCCGGTGCGTTGCGTCGAATATTTGCGCAAGATCGCGCTCAAATCCGAAACGATCCCCGGACTTCAGTTTTCCAAAGGGTTGCGCCACGGAGGGAACAAGCAGCAACTGGCGGCGGCGGCCGTACAGCTGGCCGAGGGAGTCAAGGCGAAGGGCATCGTCGTGATCACGAGGCGTGGGATCATGGCCGATCTCGTGGCCAACTGCCGGCCGTTCTCCACCGACATCTACGCCTTTACCAACATGAGCCAGCCGCGGCGGACCATGATGCTTGCCCGCGGGGTCTTTCCCTTCAAGATCGATTTCAGCTCGGAGCCGGAAAAGACTCTGCAAACGGCCTTCCGCATTTTGAAGGAGCGGGAACGGTTTCAAGCCGGAGATAAGGTGGTGATCATCTCCGACGTTCTGGCCGAACAACGGGTCGATTCGATTCAGATACGGGACATCCCCTCGGACGAACCGGCGCTCGAAGTTCCCTACAGGCCGAACTGAACCGACGTAGGAGTCAGTTCATCGACGAAGCCCCTCCATCGAGCGGCAGCCGCCGGTTGCGTCTCACCGCCGGCGAATCCGTCACTTCAACCAGGGATTTCCGCTTCGACGAGCTTGGCCAGCAAAGTCAAGGATTCCTGCCAGCCGAGATAGCAGGCCTCGAGAGGAATTACCTCGGGAAGCCCTTCCTGCAGAATCGACAATTCCGTCCCGCACGAGACCTGCTTCAGCGTGATCGTCGCCTGCATCTCGCCCGGGAGATTTGGGTCGTCGAATCTGTCCGTGTACCTGATACGTTCGTAAGGCACCAGTTCGAGATATTTCCCGCCGAACGAATGGCTCTGGCCGGTGGTGAAATTCGTGAACGACATCTTATAGGTGCCGCCGACTTTGGCATCCATCTGATGCACCTTTCCGGTGAAGCCATTCGGCGGCAGCCATTTTGCCATCGCGTCCGCATCGAGAAACGCTTTGTAGACTCGCTCCGGCGTCGCGCGGAGCACGCGGTGAAGTCGCATGGTATTGGTCGACATATGCGTAGTTTCCTTTCCCGTGAGAGGACCGGCTGGAGCGATGAGGGCCCCATAGTAGACAGATCGGCAGGGCATACCAAGCCTTATTTGCTACAGGGGCCGGCTCAGGCTCCTCTACTCCCCAGCATGTTGCCTGAGCAATCCGACTGCACAAATCCGGTCCAATCCGCACAGTTCCCATACACTCTTATCGACCAAGCGAGCAGCGGACATCTCATTCTTTCATAGCGTTAAGGATGGCTTGCCGATTGCATTCCGGACGGAGCATCCCACAAACCTATTGGATTCTGGAGGTTCCATGAACTCGATGCCGCAGATCCTGGCGCGACTGACAGTGGCTGGAATCGCAACCCTCGAACTGCTCATGCTATGGCTGGTCATCCGGCGGGGCGCCGTCCAGTCCGCCATCAGCACTCAACGCCGGCGTTCGACCCGGCACTCGCTGCTCCTCCCGGTCGAGGTGGGCGGGAAGAAGGCCGGGAAGGGACTCACGACCGACGTGTCCCTGGGGGGGTGCAAGATCAACGGCAACTTCGCGGTGCAGAGCGGGCAACATTTCACCCTACAGCTGCATCTGCCTTGGAAGGAATCCCCGATCGTCGTCGAACGCGCGGCCGTGCGGTGGGTGGCCGGCACGCAGTATGGTTTTCAATTCCTCTCGCTACGCTCCAACGAGCGAGACCGATTGCAGAAGCTGCTGCAGCTGGCGTAGACGTTGGGGCGACCGATCGCCGGGCTTGGCGGCATCCGGCTTACAGCTCCGGCAGCTTCGGACGTTGAGAGTCCGGCTCCAGGCTCTCCCTTCTTCCGTCCATGTCCTGGCACTTGGTCCAAGGATGCAGCGCGGCGCCGATGCCCGCTCCGACGATGCCGAACGGCATCGCGACGACGAAGAGCGGCACTCCGATTCCGTAGCCGGCCCATTGCAGCATGACGTTGTCGCGTTTCTCACCGACTTCCACCAGCCGCTCAGCCGGATAGAGCGGAAACGTGCCGTATTCGCTTCCCAAACTGGCACTCTCCCCTACGGTTCGGCAGCGCGCGTCGCTCAGCGCGGGCACGAGTAGCAGGCTCAATAGAACCACCGTCGCCTTCAACTTCATAGCTGCTCTCCTCCTTACAAGATTGAGAATCGTATCCTACCGATCTACTCGAGAAACGAAAATATGCAGGAAGACTTACATGGAGTATGGGAAAAGCCATATCGGTTCCGTCGTCATCGAATGATCAAGCCGCTTGGTGCGGCAGGTGGCGTACCGTCTGTATTTGCTCGCCGTAAATTCGGACGCGGGCCGATGTGTTCTGCCGTGTTCCCCGTTTGTGGACTCCCCGTCTCCACCAACAGCGCACGCATCTCTAAGGAAGTGTATGGTCGCCCATTTCTTCGTAGAGCGACGCCTTGCACGTCGGCCGCGGCACCCGCGACCATCGGTGACGCGCTCGACGTGCCGCCAAAGGTGTCCCTATACCAAAAGATCGGATCATTGGGTGCGGCGCCATTCGTGTAGAAGGAGCCGTATCCCGTGGTCATGACTCGGCTGCCCCAGCCTTGCACATCCACCCGATGCCCATAGGACGAGAACGTTTCCCGCTCACGGTCAGCTCCACTTGCGGGAGGACGCCCCGCCCCCACCAGGATCGCACCGGAGTCACGGACGTTTCGATCGAATGTGGTCCCGCAAGCTGCTTGATCCAAATCGACATTTCCATTGCCGGCCGCTTCGACGACAACCAGGCCATTCGCGACGGCCGTTTCTATCGCTTGAAACACCGTGGAAATCCATTCGGCCGGGCCGAAGTTGGAACCGGCTAATCCGCAGACGACGGCCTGCTGCTCGATGAGGATGACGTCCCCCGCCGATCCCGCATCGGACGCGAGCAGGATGGCATTCGCCGGGTTATACCCCAGATTCATCGTGTTGGTAGGAGCCAGGCCAATATTGGCATTCCAGGAAATTCCTGTGACTCCTTTGACATCCTGGTTCCCTATCAGCTCGCCAAGCACAGCCGTCCCATGCTCTCTGTTGATTTCGTTGCAAGGAGCGGGACAATTCGGGCTTGAGTATCCAGGCGGGGCGTTTGAATCTCCGGAATTCAAGAGGAGCGTTACACCGGCCGCACGAGTAAGATCCTCATGGGCTTGCAGCCAGTCATACTCAACGTCGTAGACGGTGATGCCCGTAGCATTGCCTCCGGGAATAATCCATGAATACCTCGCCTCTAGACCTCCAGGAGCCACATCGAGATATCCTTGATATGACGTAAAGTCCGGAGTCACCGCAGGCGGTGGTTGTGGCATGGGGGCGAATTCGGCTATCTCGACTTGTGGAAGGCGCCTCAATTCAGCGAGCAGATTTCCCGGATCGCTACCCGGCGGCACGCGGATCTTGTACCACAGGCTCATGTCGGCTGGTAACTTGCCCGACCGTCGTTTTCCTCTGTCGCGTAAATCTTTGAGCTTCGGATTCGGCAAACTGAAAAGCTTGGTCTTGCGAGTCAGTGCGCTT